>JADFXJ010000189.1 GCA_015233615.1 Nitrospirota bacterium | reverse complement strand
GTTTTATGATTGAAATTGGCTTTGTTGCAGAAATATATAAATTTCACTTTTAAAAGGAGATGTAAATAAGGAGCGTGAGAAAGTTTTTAAATTTCCATGGTTTCAAATTAAACATCCCTGTACAAGTGGCCTTAATTAGGGATCCGATATGAAAGAAGTAGTCTTTTTTATCGAAGAATGGTTACCAGTTTAATAAATAGTAAAGAATAGCGCTACTTTCTAAATGATGCGAGGTTTAAGAGGATAGCAACGCCTCTTCAAACCTCGCACTCGAGCATTTGTTCTCACCGGCGGAGTGGTCATACCTACTCAGCGAGAATTATCTTAGACACATTGGCGCGGCCTACACCGTTATATTAAACGGTTCGGTCGTACATCTATGTTATATAATATGTTATATTATGTCAGGGGATGAAATGCACCCAAATTCCGACATAGAAGTCTGTCATTGCGAACGAAGCGAAGCAATCTCGCCTTTTCGAAGAGATTGCCGCGCACCTTTCAGGTGCTCGCAATGACTATAAAATGTTATGCATCCTGTTTCTGTCGGGATTTGGGATGCAACGGTTTGGCAATGAATAATCAGCGTTATAAGCATAATAATCGGGTCTTATTGGTTTTTCTACATATCGAATAAATAATACACCGGAGGATAAATACGGACTATGAACATAGTGGAAAAGATTCTCGATTCCCACAAGGTTTACGGAAAGCTCGAGGCGGGAAGCGTCATTGGTATCTCGGTAGACGAGGTTTACACTCAGGATGCAACCGGCACGATGGCATGGCTACAGTTCGAGGCAATGGGCGTCGACAGGGTAAAAGTGCCGCTGGCCGTCTCCTACGTCGATCACAACATGGTACAGTCAAACTTCATGAATCCCGACGACCACGCCTTCCTCGAAAGTGCGGCGGCCCGTTTCGGCGCTTATTTTTCGCGCCCCGGAAACGGCATATGCCACCAGGTTAACCTGGAGCGCTTCAGCGCCCCCGGCAAGGTAGTACTCGGTACGGACAGCCATACCCCTACCAATGGAGGAGCCGGTATGTTAGCTATCGGCGTTGGCGGCCTCGACGCCGCTACCGTCATGGCGGGGGCCCCCTTTGAACTCACTATGCCGAAAGTGATGGGCGTCAGGCTCTCCGGCAAGCTGCAAAGGCCCTGGGTTACGGCGATGGACGTCATACTTGAGCTACTGAGGCGGTTAACCGTAAAGGGCGGCGTAGGACGGGTTTTGGAATACTGCGGAGACGGGGTCAATGACCTCAACGTAACCGAAAGGGCGACCATTACGAACATGGGGGCCGAACTCGGTGCCACCACCTCCGTGTTCCCATCCGACGAACGCACCCTCCGGTACCTGAGCGCCCAGGGCAGGGAAAAGAACTGGGTAGCGCTTCAACCGGACTCGGGGGCAACGTACGACGAAGAGATCGAGATAGACCTGGCCTCTATCGAGCCGTTAATAGCCATGCCGCACAGTCCGGACAAGGTCGTGCCGGTAAGGGAACTCGCCGGTACCAAGGTAAATCAGGTATGTATCGGCAGTTGTACCAACTCCTCGTACCAGGCCATGGCCACCGTAGCCGGGATACTCAAAGGCCGCACCATAGCCCCCGGAGTTAACCTCCTGGTAAACCCCGGATCCAGGCAGGTCTACGGCATGATAGCACGGGATGCCCACCTTGTGGACATGTTCGCCGCCGGAGCCAGGATGCTGGAGTCTTCCTGCGGGCCGTGCATCGGCATGGGAGGCGCTCCGGGCAGCGGCCAGGTTTCGGTGAGGAGCTATAACCGCAACTTCGAGGGTCGCTCCGGGACGAAGGACGCCAAAGTCTACCTGGCAAGCCCGGTCATGTGCGCCATTGCGGCGGTTACCGGCGAGTTAACCGACTTAAGGCAAAGCGGGGTGGACGTTCCCATTGTAGAAGAGGCCGAAAGTTACTCCGTAAACGATAACATGCTCGTTGTGCCTCAAGCCAATGCCGCTTCAATCAGAATCGTAAAAGGGCCCAACATCAAAGAGGTGCCCGTCAAAGACCCCATCGGCGACGAGATACGGGCGGAGGTGCTGATAAAGCTCGGAGACAACGTGACGACTGACGACATAATGCCGGCCGGTGCAAAGGTGCTCCCCTTCCGGTCGAACATTCCCGCCATATCGGAGTTCGTCTTCAGCAATATAGACGCCGGTTTCGCCGCTAAGGCGGCAGCGGCAAAGGCACGGGGAGGCGGCATAGTGGCGGGCGGAGAAAACTACGGACAGGGCTCCTCGCGGGAGCACGCGGCACTGGCTCCCATGTACCTGGGAATCCAGGCCATAGTGGCCAAGTCTTACGCCCGCATCCACAGGGCTAACCTGATTAACTTCGGCATTCTGCCCCTCGTATTCAAAAACCCTCTGGATTACGACGGAATCGGAGTTGGTGACGTTCTGATCTTTAAGAACGTAAAGGACACCATCACGGGAAACCAGGTTTATACCGTATCTATTGGAAAGAGCGGTGACACATTCGAGTGCACTTCGAACCTCAACGACAGGGAGAAAGATCTCGTGATGATGGGAGGCCTACTGCCATATACGAAGTTTAAGACCGGGAACTGAAGTTGGTAGCAACCTGAAGAGTTATATAAGATTGTCGATGAAAAGACGAGATTGCTTCGCCATGCTCGCAATGACATTGTATTGTGGCAGTGTACTCGGGGGGCGTTGCGGGGGCGCTCCCCCGCAAGAAAGGGTAGCGAAAGGACGCGCCCTTTGCGGCCGGAGCGAGGGGAAGGCCTTCCCCTCCTAAAGAAACGCACGTTCATCCGTCTATCAATAACCGAGAGATTGGGTACTTTTCGGTAGTGACAAAACCTCAAGGCCGGTGTTATAATATCGTTATGGAAACTATCGGAAGCGACTTCGACTTAACCGAGATAATCTCGCCAACCTTCCTCAATAGCCTGCCGTCTTAATGGATTGTCTATAGAAACAGGCAGTCAACCGCAGTATAGAAAGTTGCCAGCGAGTGCAAAGGAGCAATCCCGTCTTTTCGAAGAGGCTACTCAGAAAGATATTCCCACTCCCCTACCCAATAGCGTCTTGCTACGAAGAATTAAGTTTGCGCCGGGCGTTTTCGAGGTTTTCTTTCGCTGTTTGAGTGTTTGGATGTGTGTCGCCTAAAGTAGCGGTAAAGATATCGAGTGCCTTTTGGTAAAATTCGATAGCTTTTTCGTATTCTCCGAGAGTGTGCCAGGTTAAGCCGATGCTGTTATAAAATGCAGCAACGTCAGGATGCTTATCGCCAAAAGCTTGCAAATCCATATCAAGCGCTTGTTGTATAAAGCCAATAGCTTTTTGGGGCTGTCCCATTGCGCGCAAAGCATCAGCATAATTATTTAATAGTATAGCAACGTATTCGTCCTTTTCAGTAATCGCTTCTTTAATCACATTTTCGGTTATTTTATCCTCAACCGTACCATAAAGCAAAAGTTCGTCATGATACCGGACGAGTTCCTTCAAATAACGCCCAGGACCTACCGCGTATTTGCAAGCTCCCCTAACGTTTCCGCTTTCAAGCCCTTGATACACAGCCTCCTCAAGAAGCTTAGGCTACACCCTTTCACTGATCTTGATTTCCTCGTCGAACCACCCGAAGGCTACACCGTGCATATGCCGCTTTTCGTTGGCCCCAAGCTTATCCCATTGCAGCTCCCTGATAACCGGCGTTACCCAATAAAAACTCTTGTTATCGCCCATCCTTTCTTGCTCAAGGAGCGTGAGGGCAACGCCTCTTTCCAGGTGTTTTCCGCCACCGAGATCCTTAAATGCTTCGGCTCTTACGGGTACCCTGTAAACTGCGGCAAGGCGCAGGAAGCCCTCGAACTCCTCGCCAGCGGTCTCGGCTATCACTTCGGCAAGATAAGTCTGGATGAACTCCTCGCCCTTGCCCTTTATGGCCGCTTCCAGGGCTGCCAAGTCGTAATTCTTTTCGTCTTTAGCTATCGTGTTAAACCACTCAAGGAGCCTCGGATTTCCGCCTCCTTACTTCAGGTATAATGATTCGTTGTCACTTACGTACAGGTAGAGAAGCCCTGCCACCTTCTTTTTCAGGTCGGCATTTTATTGAGGGGGCCACGGAGGAGCGCCTTTATCTTGTCCTCGTATTCGGCGTCTGATTTCAATATATTTAATGCTTGATCGTTACCTTTTCTCTCGGAGATTTTAAACAACTCACCAACGATGTCCATCTGCCTGGCTATGCCGTGTAAGGCTATGAGTTCCTTACCCGTGCCGGCGCTGCCTGCGTTATCCCTATTATTAAACCTGACGATGAGCTTTCCGGCTAAGCAGCTCTTGCCGTTTCCGGCTGTGCCGAGGATGATAGCACCGTATTTGCCGCCAACTCCCTTAATGGCACTTATACCGCGCTGTACTTCCCTCCTGCAGCCGATGAAGCCCACCCTGAGGACTTTAACCGCTGCGCCTTCAAGGTATTGAACCGTTGCCGCTCTTGCCGTTTGGTAATTGAGGTTCCGGCCTTTATCGATATAGTCTCTATCGATAATAGGCGTAAGTGGCGTGCCGTCGGTAAATATCCGTAGCAAAGGCCATGGGTGATACTGATACTGTTTGCGATTGACAATTTCATTGCGTGCACTTTGGACGGCTTCGTTA
>JADFXJ010000188.1 GCA_015233615.1 Nitrospirota bacterium | reverse complement strand
CTCTTCCTTGAAAAGGAAGAGGCGGGGGAGATGGATGCTTTGCGATTGCCCAAACCCTCCGGAAATCGAAAAAGCTCCCATCGCCATTTCCCCGAAATTCTTACCATGCAGATTCGTATCCTCCATTTTCCCTGTTTTATCACAGACTTGTGCCTTTCATCACAATATTTTTGGGGGAACTCCTGTTTATATGATTTCTAACTCCATATGGAAACATTAGATATTATTTATTTGTTGCCATTGCGCGTTCCTGAAAGGTGCGTGGCCTTTCTCTGGAAAAGGCGAGATTGCTTCGGCAACGCTTACAATGACAATTCTTTTATTGGGTGTAGACAATATGACAAAGTAGAATCGGATAGTGTAAAATAAAGTGCGTCTGAAAGGATTTGAACCTTCGGCCTGAGGTTCCGAAGACCTCCGCTCTAATCCACTGAGCTACAGACGCATCTAAATCATTGTACCGGATTAAGCATATCTAACGCGAAAAGAGCCAGGAACAACGTGTCCGGACGTCTTCGGTTGCGCCATGGGCTCGTACCGGCCTGGAGCGGCGGGCAGGTTTAAAACGGTTAGCCTCCTCAAAACGGCCGGTTGGCGCTTGCACGGTTAATTGCCATAATAAGGCGCGAAATTAGTTGCCAATCTAAAGCAAGCTTTCCTTTACCATTATTACTTACCGATTGTGCCGTCGTTACTTACGGACTGCCGCTTCCTCTACGCTCCTTCCAGTTTTTTCAGGGTTTTTTCGAGCTTTCCTATCGTCTCCATAAAAATAAGGTGCATCCCATAAGGTGTATCGTTCATAGGCAACTGCTTCTCTTCCATCGCCGAGGTAAGTAGCAGATCCGTAGTATTTGCCAGAAATACGAGCATCGCCTTGATCTTATCCAGCTCATCAAATAAAATCCAGTGGTCTGCAATGCAATCCTTCATTTTAAAGCCTCCCTTTGACTTTACTAATTATATAATGTTAGCATGATATACATATTATATAGCCTTTGTCAAGTGTATATAGTATATATATTATAAATAACATAAAGGAGGCCCTATGCATAGAGACGACTTAGTTCCCAGGGCTCAGGAGGCCGCCAGCGGCACTTGTGCCCTGTCAGCCACTGGTGCCAAAGACGAAAAAATAGTTTTTTACACTTCCAGGTCACAGCTCGATAAAATCGAAGATTTCAGATACGCTAACAGGATATCGTCGAGGGCGGAGGCGGTGAGAAAGCTTATCGACCTGGCGATAGAGAGTATCATCCAAAAAAAAAAGAGCTTACCGATGCCACAGAGTGATCTGCCACTGGCCGCGGAGACTCAGGAGAATTACGGGCCGGAGAAAAAACGTTAGAGGGCAACCACGTGGCCTGCTAACGTCAGGCCAACCAACGCCAGGCCTTGCTAACGCCATGAACGTTACCAAAATCGGAAAGCGCCTGCAAGCGCCTCCATAGCCATGCATTGCGCCTGGCGGATTTGTTATAATATAACCGGATAACCGGTTTGTCAGTGGCATACTTTTTATTGAAAAAGACGCTCGTCCTGGCCCTGCTACTCATTGGAGTGACGGGGCTGGCCTTTGTCGTCCTCAAAACTCTTCCCGGAGACCCGGCTACGGGATTGCTCGGACAGCACGCCGAGGAATCGGACGTAAGGAGGATAAGCGAGGAGCTTGGGACTAAAAAGCCAGTGCTGGTTCAGTATGCAGGGTACTTACGGCTTCTTGGCAAAGGAGAAATGGGCCGCTCGTACTATACTAAACGGAGAGTGGCCACGGAGATAGGTAAAAAGCTTCCCAACACGCTGCGCCTGGCAGTAGCGGCTTCTATTGTGGCTGCCCTGGCCGGCATAGCGGTTGGACTGATTTGTGGTTTTCACGCAGGTGCACTCCCGGACAAATTGCTTTACGTTGTGTCCCTGGCGGGATTGAGCATGCCGGTTTTTTGGAGCGGCTTGTTGTTAATGCTCTTTTTCAGCCTTAAGCTGCACCTTTTACCCCCATCCGGAACAGGGGGCATTGTATTTCTGATTTTGCCCGCTATCACACTTTCCCTTCCTACCCTCTCGACCGTTGCCAGGATTACGAGGGCATCCGTCATCGAGGCCATGGATATGCCATTCGTACGGGTACTGCGTGCCAAGGGGTTGCGCGACAACAGAATAATGTTCGTACACGCACTGTCCAACGCGCTCATACCCGTCGTAACCATCGTTGGCCTGGATTTCGGAAGCTTCCTCAACGGGGCGGTGCTAACCGAGACAATTTTTGGCTGGGACGGCATAGGCAGATTCATCGTCGAAGGAGTCCTGAAAAGAGATTATCCAGTAATCATTGGCTGTATACTAACCGGAACCGTTATTTTCGTCTTTATCAACGCACTAGTAGACGTACTCTACAATTTCATCGACCCCAGAATCAGGGTTACGTCCGGTAAATGACAAACCACATGCTGCCAAAACCTTTTTGGAAGGGTATCAGGGAGGCACCTTTGGAGGCGATTAGAGAGACGCTTTCAGAGGCGCTTTCGGTTAAGTCCGCTATAACGGTATTAGTTGCCGCTATCGTACTTTCCTCCGTTTTTTCCGCCTATTTGACGCCATACGATCCCACGGCCATAGATCTCGACAGCGTTAAGTCAGGCCCGTCCGTAAAACATCCCTTCGGCACGGACTCAAAGGGCAGGGACATTTTATCGAGAGTGCTTTACGGTGGACGGCTTTCATTGGGAGTATCTTTATTGGCTTCGATTACTTCTTTGGTAATAGGCCTGTCGATGGGTCTTACGGCAGGGTATTTTTCAAGCCGGCCGGGCAAACTGGCCTGGGTCGACACAGCCATCATGGCCCTGGTGGATCTGACTCTCTCCTTCCCATCCCTTCTGCTCTCTATTGGAATTTCGGTGCTCTTGCCGCCCGGGGCGTTAACCGTCATTGTCGCCATATCCCTGGTTGGATGGGCGTCTTTCACCCGGCTTATCAGGGGCGAGGTACTAAAGATAAGGGAAGCCCTTTACGTTTACGCGGCACGCTCCATAGGGGCCACCCACTACAGGATTGTCGTGTACCACATACTACCCCAGTGCCTGTCCATTGGAAAGGCAATGATTGGAATAAAGTTCGGCAGTTATATATTAACGGAGGCCTCACTGAGTTTTCTCGGCCTGGGTCCTCAACCTCCCTCACCTAGCTGGGGTAACATGATCAGCGAAAACCGGGCCTATATCTTAACGGATCCCTGGATGGTCATATTCCCCGGACTGGCTATAGCCGTCACCATTTTGGCTTTCAATATCGTCGGTGATATTTACCGGCAAAATTATGGCATTGAGGGCGGCATGAAGGGTTAAATAAAAATGAATATATGTTACAATATTGTAAGACATTAAGCTTTCCCCAGGGGAAGATGGGGAAACTTTACGTTGATATTGCCGTCAATGTAATCAATTTAATGCCTGGCTTAGTTATAGTTTAAGCGGTTCAGAGAAATTTTTTTTATAATAACCGATGGCCTTTCTAATATTTCTTCGAAGGAGGTTTGCATGTCTATAACCCGGAGGCAGTTCATTAAGGCCGCGGCCGCGGTAGCCGCGGCGACGGCGTGTGGCATAGCGGTGCCGGACGAACTAATCGCCGTCCAAAAAAGCGTTGAAACAGGTTGGAAATGGGACAAGGCCGTATGCAGGTTCTGCGGTACCGGCTGCGGAATTATGGTAGCCGTAAAGGACGATAAAGTGGTAGCCGTCAAAGGAGACCCGGCCGCTCCCGTAAACAAAGGGCTCAACTGCATCAAGGGGTATTTTAACGCTAAGATAATGTATGGTGCCGACAGGCTCTCCGAACCCCTCATGAGGGTCAACGACAAAGGTGATTTCGACAAAAAAGGCAAGTTCAAACCGGTTACCTGGAATAGGGCTTTCGACGAAATGGAAAAACAGTTCAGGAAGTATTATGCCCAGCTTGGCCCCACGGGAGTGGCCATGTTTGGCTCCGGGCAGTATACCATAATGGAAGGAGTAGCGGCGGTCAAACTCATGAAGGGCGGCATAAGAAGTAACAACATCGACCCTAACGCCAGACACTGTATGGCAAGTGCGGTAGTCGGCTTTATGCAAACCTTTGGCATAGACGAACCTGCGGGCAATTACGACGACATGCACTATGCGGACGCCGTCGTGCTATGGGGGGCGAACATGGCCGAAATGCACCCCGTTCTATGGTCAAAAGTGACGGACAGGAAACTGAGCGATCGCGAAAAAATTAAAGTCATAAACCTCTCGACGTATTCGAACATGTGTTCGAACATCAGCGACACTGAAATAATCTTTAAACCCGGCACGGACCTTGCCATTTTGAACTATATCGCAAGGGAGATAGTCTTCAATCGTCCCGAGTCCATAGACACGGACTTCGTTCACGATAACTGTGTGTTTTCGACCGGCCCGGTCGATATAGGGTACGGGATGCGCAATAATCCCAAACACAAGTCATTCGTACAGAGCGAACAGGATACGGTCGGCAAGGAGGTTTCGAAGATTATATCGGAGGATGAGGCCGTCGCCTTAAGTGCCCTCGGGGTTAAGGCCGGCGACAGGATGGAGATGAAAAGCGCCTCGAATCCTGATAAGCACTGGCTTATTTCCTTTGAGGACTTTAAGAAGGGACTTGAGCCTTACACCCTGG
>JADFXJ010000074.1 GCA_015233615.1 Nitrospirota bacterium | reverse complement strand
GAGGCCGCATCTTCATACAGTTGGTGCACGGCGGCAGGCAGTGTTTCCCGTCGCTCTTAGGTGGTGCCATGCCCATAGCGCCATCGGAAGTTTACGAATCGCTCCTGAAGGTAACTCCCAGGGCTATGTCCGGTGACGAGGCCTGGATGTTGGTGGAGGCTTTCGGCCAGGCTGCCAGGCGTGCCGTGGAGGCCGGCTTTGACGGCGTCCAGATACACGGTGCCCACGGCTACCTGGTAAACCAATTTCTCTCCCCTTACACTAACAGGCGGGACGACTATTGGGGAGGCGACGAACAACGCCGGTTCAACTTCCTCAAAGAGGTCTACGGTGCCATCAGAAAGGCCGCTCCCCCAAGCTTTCCGGTGCTTATCAAGCTGAACGCCCGTGATTTCGACACACCCAAGGGCCTCGACCTGCCCGAAAGCCTGAGAATTGCCAAAAGACTCGAAGCTCTGGGCATAGACGGCATAGAGGTGAGCGGCGGCATTTACGAATCCGACATAAAAGCCGCGAAAGAAAATATCCTGACGAAGGCGGACGAGGCATACTTCAGAGACGCTGCTGCGGCCTTCAAGGCAGAGTTGAAGGTACCGGTCATAGCGGTCGGAGGCTTCCGCTCCAGGAGCGTCATCGAAAGTACGCTCCAGACGGGTATGGCCGACCTGGTATCCATGTCCAGACCCCTCATAAGGGAACCCGACCTGCCGAACAAATTCGCAGCAGGCAAGGACAGTGCCGACTGCATCTCCTGTAACGGCTGCATGAGATTCATGAAACTCGACGTGGTCAGGTGCGCTCAATTGAAGGTATGAGTTGCCAGTTGAAAATGCGGCAAGGAGGGTAACGAAAACGATGGAATTTAGAAAATTCGGCAATACCGATCTTTTGGTAACTCCCATATCTTACGGAGCGTGGGAAATAGGTGGAGCGCCATTTTTTAAAAACGTCTCCGAAAGCGACGCCATAGCTACCATACGGGCGGCTTACGAAATGGGAATAAACCTCTTCGACACGGCTCCGGTTTACGGTTTTGGCCGGTCGGAAACTATAATGGGCAAGGCCGTGAAGGGGTTCAGAGACCGTATAGTGATTTCCACAAAGTGCGGTCTCAGGTGGAAAAACGAGTCATTTGACAGCGTTTACAAAAACGCGTCAGGTGCTTCTATACTGGAAGAGGTAGACATGAGCCTCAGGCGGCTGGACACGGACTTCATAGACCTATACCTTATCCACTGGCCCGACGTGGACACGAAAACCCCCATCGAAGAGAGCATCGACGCACTCCAAAGTATAAAAGAGGCCGGAAAAATCCGTTATTACGGCGTTTCCAATTTCAGTACTGCACAGATGAAGGAGGCAAACGCATACGGCACCATTTCAGTCCTGCAATCCCAGTACAATATGCTAAATACCGTACTTGAAAATAGCGAGCTCCCTTACTGCCATGAAGCGGGCATAGGCTTTCAGGCCTACTCCCCGCTCCTGAGGGGAGTGCTCACCGACGCCACCATCGACTCTCTAAAACTCTCTGGCCAACTGGCTACAAACTGGGCTCTAAACTCACTAACTCCGTCCAGGACCGAAGCACTAAAGCGTATTAAGGAGATATCCGCAAAGTACGGTGTGCCGCTTTCGACTTTTGCGACAGGCTGGACCATCTCTCAACCAAATATTTCTACGGCCATCGTGGGCACTACCAGGATAGAGCACTTAAAGACGGCCACAGCCGGCACCGGACTGCACGTTTCCGATGAAGACCAACAGGCCATACACGAAATCATACTCGGGACCATAAGCCAAAAAACATGAGCATGTATTGCCATGCTCCTTCCCGCCCTATCGGCATGCCGATTCACTACGAAGGCCGCTATTTCATGCGGGCGGGTGAAAGTCTTGTTCCTATGTTGCCGGACATGTTGAAGCGTATCTTTGATGAGGCAGGTCCCGACTTTACCGCAGAGATATGTCGGGGAGCCTCACTTATAGCGGAATTCAGTGGGATGCAATACAGCAGCCACACGGATTCAGGGCTAGATTCCGGACAAGCCGGAATGACGGCAGGGGAGGGCGACGGCTTGGCTGGAATACGACATTTCATGCTTGACACGACACTAGATTCCGGTACTTGCCTGGAATTACGGCGGGGGGGGGGACTGGAATCAGAGCCGTCAGCCAAATTCGCGGGATTGAAATGCGTTTACCATGCTCCGAGTGGTTACTTTTCCCTCGTAAACCCATATTTAATCGTGCTCTATCCATGTTTTTTTACCGCGAAAGTTGAGTTATAGTACGGTACGCAAAGGTGTTGAAAGATTACAGAGTCTTTTTCTTAAATGCAATAAATGGTATCTTCCTCCGGGGAGTAAAATATTCGTATAGATATGGTTCAGGAATACTTCCTATCCCACTGGATTTATGCACTTCTATTATAACTATATCGTAGTTTTGTTTCATAAAATTTGAATAAGGTGCAAGATAGGGAGATAAGACTGATTGACTGTACGAGCCAGAGACTGTCTGGGGAAAAATCCAATCCGGCATTTCTATATTTTGACTTTTTACATATTGAGGATTAAGCACTTTTAGTTGTGTATAAAATATTACAGGAAACTCCGTTTCATATCCGGAGACGAGCAGTGATTGCCCCGGTTGTGTATTTTCATTCAGAAAGGCTATAACCTCCTCGGTACGATTAACGTACGGCGATATTCTCTCCACAAATATATTCATGAGTGTGATTCTAAGCAACTGAACTTCAATCGTGGGAGTTATGGTTCTAACGGGTTTAAATGAATATAACCCCACGTATCCAATGAGGTTTGTAAAACAGAGTATTCCCAAAACCATATAGCGCAGTAGGGGAGGAGTTTTTCTCAGAATTAACGACTGTAAGACGATAAAGGCGGGAACAAGTACGATTATGTAGCGGGTGAAAATAATAGGAAAATTTATTATAAATACAATTTGAAACGGTATCATAACAAGAATAAAAAATATCATATCTTTGGAAACATCGTTAACTACAACAAAATCACTTTTTCGAAAGTAAACAAGCAGCAGAAGCAGTAACAGGGGAAACATCGCCATGTTAATTTCCATAAGGTAAAATAGAAACTTACTATAATAGTGATAATAACCAGTCCCTGTATTTACGAACTGAACCCATAGGTGTGCGTATATAACCCATATAAGGGCAAAGACTGAAACTATCATGGCAGCCATTATGACGTCATAGAATACCCCCGGGTATTTTTTCCTAAACACTAGACCGGCAAATAACAATAAAAGCAGATTACCCGGGACAAACATGTAATTACTGTAAAACTGGCAAGTAAGGGCTATCACTATAAAGACAATTCCAGGACGTTTTCTCTTTAGTACCATGTAAAACCCATATATAAACAATACCTGCATAAAGACGGCAATTGCATAGTACTTACACTGGCGTGAATGTAGAATCAATATTTCTGACGTCACAAGTAGAAGCAGCGCTATCAGTGCCATCCGTCTGTCTTTAAAGATATCCCATACTACATAAAACAGAAATACTACGGATAGAAACCCCAAAACAGCAAAGGGCAATCGCGCTGCAAACTCGTTCTTCCCAAATATTGCGAAAGAGACAGCCGTTATATATTCGCTAAGCCATGGCGAATACACCCATACGTTTTCTTTATTAATATCGCCGGGAGAGTTAAAAACCAGGCGATTTTTCCCATCATCACCCATCGGTATACCGTATTTAAGTATATTTACGGCAAGATTAGCCGTTATAGACTCATCTTCCCATAAAACTCTGCTGTCAAGCCTGTATAAATAAAAAAATGCACCTACAATAAAAATTAAACATAGTAAAATAGTTGTTTTTCTATCTATTTCCATTTTTGCTCATTCTCATTTTAATTTATACTCGATTCCTCACTCCACTATAGCTTGGGTTTGTACTTCGGCTTGTTCCTCCGTAAAGCCAACGGCCTTAAGTTTCTTCACATAAGCGTGCGTGTCAAATATCACTGCTTCTCTCACAGGTGACCTCCATATACCATTTTACCACGTAGCAAATAAAAAAAACTTGCCGGCTTCCCCGCAGATCACGGTTTTTTATCGGAATAGCCACGGCAATAGCGGATACTAAAACATCCTCTTCATCCTTTGTTTTATGGTATAATGAAGGTATGGCTAAGGCGATTGAATTGTATAACATTCTTAAAGGCAAACTCGGTGAGGAAGGGCGCAGAGCCATCGTTGAAGCTATCGGGGAAGTCTCTAAAGACGCGAAAGTCGGGTACAAAGACGATCTGAAAGCCATAAGGCAGGAAATGGCTACCAAATCCGATTTACAGGTACTGGCAATGGAGTTTAGAATATCCTGCCTGATTCTTCTTTTCGTGATGATCCTTACCACAATACGAAGGCTTTGAAATTATTCGCAAAGTTGATTGACTTTACAAAATAGTTGGCCTTCCCAAATAAGAGAACGAAAGTTACACCAAAAATGACCCACTAAAATGGCGCCTAAACTATATGCGCTTAATAAAATGGCAATAAACGAACTTTTGACAGCCGCCAAATGGGGTTACGTGTGTCTCGTCGAAAGTTTCCACAAGTTCGAAACCGTCTCCGAGTTCCGATTGAAGCGCCTCCGGATTATATCTTACGACGTCGAGACCGCTGCACTTCGGAGGCCCGTCCAGGGAAAACGACGCTATGACGATGTGCCCGTCCTTGCGAAGCGATGTTTTCACGCTTGAGACGTACTTTCCGCGGTCAACTGGATCGGTTAAAAAATGAAACACGGCGCGGTCATGCCATAAATCAAAGGTATCGTCAAACTCGTATCGGGTAATATCTCCCTCTATAAACCTGACGTTTCCCGCCTGCCCGCCCAACCGCTCTTTTGTCCTTTCAAGTGCCGTAGAAGAGATGTCAAATACCGTAACCTTCTCGTAGCCCTTTGCAACAAGCAGGTCTATAAACTTTGACGCTCCGCCTCCAACATCCACGATGTTGCAGGAAAGCGTGCCTCAGGCACGGGAAATGAGATTTATGGAAATATCGGGATTGGCCTGGTACCAGCCTACCTGATCCGGTGCCTTCATGCGATAGATGTTTTCCCAATGTGCCTTGCGGTTACTTTCTTCCTGAATTCCCATGTGGCATAATACCATAAAGCGAATATTTTGGTGTAAAATTTTATTTCGATTACCCAAATATTTATCAAGCCCGATCTGTTTTGATATTTCGTGGAATACATAAAATGCACCAAACGGTCTACTATATGAGACCGGCATATTCTCAATGTTCGAAGTGTCAATCTCAGTCCTTAACGTTACGCATATTTAACGCGAAAAGAGCCCTCTTTTATGGTAGCAGTATTCATCACTTGAAGAAGGTGTGAAATGAGGCAAATGGTTTAGTGCTAAATTTGGCGGTCCTGGGTTGTTCACTTTAACCGCAGCCTATGATTTAGCTTGTCAATCCCGATGTGGAAACCACCAACTGGAGAGCCGTATGCGGCCCAGGCGCCTGTACGGTTCGGAGGGAGGGGAGGTGAAAGCCTTCCCTACCCCTCGATGATGGTGGGGTTGACGCAACGAGGTTAGAATTACGAACGGAATACGGTTGACTGAACAAAAGGACTAAGGGCAGATTCCGGCCCTCTAAATGCGGCAGCCCGCGAATCCCGTGAATACCCCCCTCACGGGGGGTAGGGGGGTGGCTGCTGACGGCTATGCTGGCTCCTCGTATCTAGCCGGCAGTGACGGCAAGGGCGGCTCGGATTTGCGGATAAGCATCTTGCCGGCATCGAAAAACGCATCGGGGCAATCCTGCTATTTAAGATTACCCCGATGCGCTCGTATCAAACCGCATTAAAATTTAAAGCTGTGGTTGCTGATTTGGATGTTTATTGTGAGACGTTTATCGTTACGATATCGGAATAAACCACTCTGTTTCCGGATAAAATAATCTGAAAGCTGAAGGAATAACTACCGATTGGAAGACCACCGAGACTAAGTACTCCACTCAAGGGTATATTAAAAAGAGGTCCGGTGTAAGACTTTTGAAAACCGGGTTTCCAGCCGCTTACCACGTCAAAGTAAAACGTGCCGAAGGGAGTGTTGGCAAACAACCACCAGTCTGCGTTTTCGTTAGCATGGCTGCCCTGATTCAGAGCAATGGCTATCGATAATTGATCGCTTTGTTTGATGGTTATAGTACCGTCCTGGCCGTTTGCTTTAACATCCGGTGCCGGGGCTATCTCGCCTGCCTTCAGCGCAAACACCTGTATACGGCTGTTTTCCATGTCTGCAACGTACACATTTCCGGAGGCGTCTGCTGCCACTCCTTGCGGGCTAAAGAACTGGCCATTGCCATTCCCCAAATTGCCCCACTTGGTGATATATTTGCCCGTGGAGTCAAACTTCTGGATTCTGCTGTTACCAGTATCGACTGCGTACACATTGCCCGATAAGTCCACAGAAAGTCCCGATGGAAACGAGAACTGGCCGTTTCCTGTGCCGCCGCTACCCCACTGAGTAATGTAATTACCGGATACATCAAATTTTTGTATCCGGTTATTACTATAGTCGGATATATAAACGTTGCCGGCAGAGTCTACGGCTAATCCATATGGCAACGAGAACTGTCCGTTGCCCGTGCCGGAGGTACCCCATTTTGTGATGAAATTACCGTTTGAGTCAAACTTCTGGACTCTATTGTTTTTAGTGTCGGCTACGTACACATTGCCTGATGAGTCAACCGATATTCCAAACGGGCCGGAGAACTGTCCGTTGCCCGTGCCGGAGGTACCCCATTTTATGATGAAATTACCGTTTGAGTCAAACTTCTGTATTCTGTTGTTATTTGTATCGGTTACATACACGCTGCCCGATGAATCTACCGTTATTCCAAATGGTAAAGCGAACTGACTATTGCCCGTGCCGGAGGTACCCCATTTTGTGATGAAATTTCTGTTTGAGTCAAATTTCTGGATTCTGTTGTTGCCTCTGTCGACAATGTACAAGTTGCCCGACGGGTCTGCCGCTACCGAGGTTGGCAACATAAAATGTCCATCGGCTGAACCACCGGTGCCAAAGCTGGAGATGTAATTACCGCTTGAGTCAAACTTCTGTATTCGATTGTTATAACTATCGTCTGCGTATACGTTGCCTGAAGGGGCGACGGCTATTCCGCCGGGTTGATTGAACTGTCCATTGCCAGTGCCACTGCTGCCCCATCCGGTAATGTAAACACCCGTCGAACTAAATTTTTGAATCCGGTTGTTGGCAGTCTCGCTTACGTAAACGTTACCCGATAAATCTACAGCGATACCAAACGGGCCGGAGAACTGTCCGTTGGCCGTTCCGGCGCTTCCCCACTGGGCAATGAAGTTGCCGTTTGAGTCGAACCTCTGAATACGGTTGTTATTGGAATCCGTAACGTATACGTTGCCGGATGAGTCTAAGGCTATTCCGGTTGGCAATGCAAACTGTCCGTTGCCCGTTCCGGAACTACCCCATTGGGTTATATAATTTCCGGATGAATCAAATTTTTGGATACGATTATTAGCCCGATCGGCTACATACACATTCCCCGATTTGTCCGTAGCTATTCCATATGGAGCCGCAAACTGTCCGTTGCCCTTTCCTGAACTTCCCCATTGGGTTAAATAATTTCCTGATGAATCGAATTTTTGGATACGGTTGTTATTAGAGTCAGCCACGTAAACGTTACCTGATGAGTCCAACGCTACTCCGTATGGTAAGCTAAACTGGCCATTAGCTGCTCCTAAACTTCCCCATTGGGTAATATAATTACCTGAAGAGTCGAATTTTTGGATTCGATCATTATTGCTATCGGCCACGTACAGGTTACCCGATGAGTCAGCGGCCACTCCGCGGAGATTCACAAACTGCCCATTGCCATAGCTAGCCCCAAATTGAGTGACATAAGTATAATCATCGGCAAAAGCACTGTTTAACGCGATAAGATGGGACAGGATAAATGCGCATAAAATTACGGCAACTTGTATAGAACTCCTCACCACGCCACTTTTACAGGTAGCATTCAATCGTTTCAATGTACTTTTCAACTTATCCCTCCTTGATTTATAAGAATTTTAAGCTTAATTTTTTTAAGCCTGGCTCAATTTACGCACATTAAAGTATCACATAAATGCTAATGTAGCAAGAGTCTATTATAGTAACCCGACTCCCATTTCACTCTTAAAGCCTATAATTTGATAGAACTTAGCTTGCAAAACCCAAACAATTACTTAAGACGGTTCTTTTTTAAATAATAATGTATCAGGCATATAATCGTTGCAAGAAATACGATGACAAAAAGAAATATGGTATATTTTGCCATCATAAGCCTAAGGTTAATATTATGATTGTTAATTGTTGTAACGTCGTAAGTTACGTTATATAAAGTTGGCTCGATAACCATATTGAGGTAAGACACTTTATTGTACAGGGCTTCTACCTGTTTGATTTTGATTGTCAGATAATCGACAATTTCGCCAATTTGAGCCTTTACGTTGTCGTTTGTCAGCTTTATGTCGACACCGGCAACTTTTTCGTTTTGTCTAAATTTTTCTAAATTGTCTATTAATTCTCTGTAATTCTTCTCTTGTTCAACTAATTCTGCCATCTTCAGACCTTCATCCATGGATCGAAGCACAATCTTTTGCTTGAAAGCAATATCTTCTTTTAATGCGGAGGCGTTAGCTATTTTTTCGAAAAAAGCATCGCCGAATTGAGGCATAATCGTTGGCTGGTATTTATCTTGCTGATATCTATCGTTTGGCAAAGCGCGGGATGCAGTATCGTCTTTAGGCAAAGCCACCTGTGTCTGATTCTTTGATTTGTTATAAGCGTTTAAAGCATCGTCGTAGACCTTTAACTTATATGTCGACACATCAATCATGGATTTATAATCTTTCAGGATACCCTGCATATAATTAAACACGTTATCGTTAGCGGATAGATTGTTTCTCATGATATAATATTTTATAGGATTGACTTTATAATTCGTAACTGTACGGATTTGCTCTTTTAATTCGTTAAGCGAGATGTTTTCGGGACCTATACGTTCTACAGAAATTCCCGGAATTTTTAACATGTTATTAATCATACCCTCTATCAGATTGATTCTGTACCTTATAATATCGATTGCAATTAAGTTGTCGTAGCTCAGGAACTGAGTTTTATCAAAAACATTGGTAGTCATTAAGTCAATCGGATATGTAGAAATACCTTTTTCTTTTATAGAAATTTTTGACCATTTTTCGAGGATGTTGTTCAAAATTTTTGATATAAGGTAATCGGGAATAATTTTTGGAGAGTTTCTCATATCGAAATTTAAAGTATATACGTATGAGGTGTTGTCTTTTGCTTTCTCCAGATATTCCTTTATAATGCGATCTTTTTCCGGTAAAGGTATATTCCTGTTCTCAATCGTAGCTTCGTACTGAGCTGCCGCCAATTCCATTGCCGGATTATTTCTCTTTATACTGATAGAATTCTGAAAATCTTCAAACGATAAATAGTCTTTTAATTTGTTGAGTTTATATACATCGGCAAGAATATACGACGATGTAATATCGGAAGTATTAAATTTCGTGCCGTTGGGATATTCTCCTTTCTCGGATCCGTTAAAATTCAAAACAAAACTAATGGAAGCAAAGAAATCTTTAGCGGAGTTGAAATATTTGTGTAAAAATAAGGCAGACAATAAAATAAACCCTGCAACCGACACCAGCAGAATAATATTTTTATAAACCCTCAGAATGTTGATTAATGGAGCTATCGATATTGCGTCATCGATAATGTCCCGGCCATATTTGATTGATTTGCCATCCTCTTTAGTTTCCATAGTAATATTGAGCTCCTTTTTGTTTTATCGTAATATAATAATGCTCTCGTAATCCGGGCCAACCGGCCGGGAGCAGGGTTTTCATCACAATCATGCTTTCACCGCTTGGATTGAAACGTAATCCGGTCTCCTCTTCGGATCCGACATTTTCCTTGCCAACATATGCCAATTATTAACTATCGTCCGATATACCTTTCCTTAAAGAATTGACCCATTATGCCATTTCCTCATGATTTTGTCAACGGTTTCCTTTAATTTAGAACGGGATTGCCACCTTACACTTACACTCGCAGCGGCATTTCAGCTAAAACCGCTTCCCGTGAAGGCTTGTCTTAGTCCCGGTTATAAGGTGGCTGTATTGGCTACGGGCTAATTTCGGTTACAATTTTAAATATCTTTCCAGTGTTTCCCTTACGGCTTTTATGGATTCCCCGATATTCAGCTCTTCGGTGTTTATTATAAGATCGGGGTGTTCAGGTACCTCGTATGGGGCCGAAATTCCTGTAAATTGTTTTAATATCCCGGCTCTGGCTTTTTTATACTGTTGTTTTGGATCTCTTTGCTCGCATATTTCTGGACGGCATTTGACATAGACCTCTAAAAATATGTTATCTTCGAACATCCGCCGTAGTTGTTCTCTATCCTCTTTGTAAGGAGAAATGAAAGCTGCGAGAACCGTAACACCAGCGTCTACGAAAAGTTTTGATATCCAGGCTATCCTTCGGAGATTTTCCTTTCTGTCATCCCTGCCGAAACCAAGGTCGCTGTTTATTCCATGCCTTATGTTGTCTCCGTCTACGACGTAAGAGCCGATGTTTCTTTCAAACAGTTCCTTCTCCACTCCGTGGGCTATAGTAGACTTGCCCGCACCCGGCAGACCCGTAAACCAGACAATACCGCTCTTGTAACCATTCGAACGATTTCGATCTTCCATCGTGACGAGTCCGTCATGCCAAACCACGTTATTGTTTTTTATATATATACCTTTCATGAGTTCCCGGATTGCTATATATTAATTTTTTCATCCCTTATATATTATGCTATAACCCTGCATTTTTTCAAGTTTTGTCCTTCCCCATTACAACCCGGATTTTGGGCTCACGATAATAGTTGCAATAATAAATATTTACTTTCCCTTGACAATCTATCGGCTAATCGTTAGAATATGACTTTGGATTGAATGTTATGGATCAAACAGCGATAAGTTTAATACTACAAGCCGGATACGTCGTAAAGGGAGTTCTCGTTATGCTCCTTGTTTTTTCTGTCGTATCGTGGGGCATAATGTTTTACAAATGGCGTTATTTTTCCAGGGCCAATAGGGAATCTCTTGATTTTATAAGATATTTCAGGGCCGGGAAGGAACCAGCCGGGTTGAACAAAGTTGCCAGGGCGTGTATGCTGAGCCCCCTTGCTAATATCTACAAGGCCGTTTACGAGGATCGCGACATTGGAGACATGGATGGCGTAAGACGTTCCATCAGGCGCTACGAGGCTCTCGAAAGCGCAAAGCTCGAAAGGTATCTTAACTTTCTGGCGACCACCGGTACTACTACGCCATTTGTTGGCCTTTTCGGTACCGTTTGGGGCATAATGAACGCTTTCAGGGGAATCGGCTCCGCAGGTTCGGCCTCTCTGGCAGTAGTGGCCCCCGGCATAGCCGAGGCCCTCATTACCACCGCCGCCGGTCTTGCCTGCGCCATACCTGCCGTTATCGGCTACAATTACTACCTGAGCATAGCAAAGAGGACGATTATAGACATGGAGGATTTTTCCGAAGAGTTGTTGTCTTTTTTCGTGGGATTGATGAATGAAGCTAGAAAGAAGTAGGTCCGCTCTATCGGAGATAAACGTCACCCCTCTCGTAGACGTAATGCTTGTGCTCCTCGTTATATTCATGGTTACCGCCCCCATGATGAAGCAGGGTCTTGACATCGATCTGCCAAAGACTAAGGGAGCATCGATGCCAAACCAGGACAGGTTCACGATTTCGATTAGAAAAAATGGCGATATCTACTTAAACAAGGAGAAAATGTCTCAGGAGGAGCTTGTCAAGAAACTGAAAGCCATTAGCAACATAAATCCGGACGTATACCTCGAGGCCGATAGAAACGTCTCTTACGGTAAGGTTGCCGAGGTTATGGCCGAGATCAAGGCCTCAGGTATCGAGAAGCTCGGTATGGTGACCGAACCAAAAACCGGGGAATAAGGAACACGCGTTCATGAACAGGTATCCAAGTATCCAGTTGTCTGCTTTAACGTCGTTGATAGTCCACTCAATAATATTTGCTATCGTTATTTATGCCATGAAAAAGCAAACCCCTGTTTTTAATCAGCCAGTATACACCGTTAATCTGGTGAGTGTTAAGAGGCAATCGCAATCCAATATACCTCTGCAGGGGATGCCAAAAAAATCCCTTAAAGAGCAAAAGGCAATCGAACAAGAGGCTGAAGAAAAAATAGCCCGGACTAAAAAAGAGGCTTTAAAAAAGGAAGCGGAAAAGCAGGAGAAGACCAGGCTGGCTGAAAAACAAGAAGAAGAGCTAAACAAAGAGAAAACTGCCAGGGAAAAGGCCGCCAAAGAAAAAGCCAAAGAAAAAGCGGCGAAGGAAAAAGCTGAAAAAGAAGAGGCCGAAGCCGAAAGCGTAGCAAAGGAAAAAGCCGCAAAAGAAAAAGCCAAAGAAAAAGCCGTCAAAGAAAAAACCGCGAAGGAAAACGCTCTCCGGAAAGAAAACGTAGAGGACAGTATCGCGGCATTAAAGCAAAAGAAAAAAATCGCGCAACTGGCAGCCTTACGTTCCCTTGTCAACATCGGCAAGAGTAATCTTCCCGAGGGCCAAACACCTGCGGGTTCCCCCGAGGGCGGAGCTCAGGGGTTTGGAGACGCCATCACGGACCAGTACTACGGCGTAGTTGCCGATTATATAAAAAAGAGATGGATATACCCGGATGCTTCGAAGAAAGATCTGGTGGCCGTAGTGTCCTTTACCATAAGGAGAAACGGAATCATAGAAAACCTTAAACTCGAAAAGTCATCGGGCAATGTTTTTTACGATCGCTCCGTGCTCAGTGCAGTAAAAAAGTCGGACCCCCTGCCAACGCCTCCGATGGACCGGTTGGAGATCGGGATTAACTTTTACCCATATAAGTAAGAAATCGAAGGAATTATGAAAATTATCCAAATTATAAAGAAGAGATTATCCGGGAAGCAATCCGGAAAGCAATCCGGGAAACAATTTGAGAAACAATCGAAGAGATTATCGCAAATTGTTACAGAGGCGGTTTTACTCACTGTAATGCTCTGCCTGGTAATGCTCTGCATGCTATGTCCCGTTCGGGGCGAGGCCAAGGTATACCTGGACATAACTTCGCCGGGACTCAGAAAATTTCCGATAGCCATACAAGACTTTAGCGGTGCGGGTGAGGGCGTCGGGATTTCGGAAATCATAAGGTCGGACTTCAATTTTACCGGATTGTTCTTAGTTCTCGACAAAGGTGCGTTCATCGAGACATCCGACAGCCCTTTTAACGCAGACAACTGGAAACCTCTCGGGGCGGACCTCGTAGTCAAGGGTACCATCGAAGTGGCACCTGACGGCAGCCTGGGCGTTACGGTATCGGGTTATGACGTAGTAGAGATGAAAAACATCCTGAAAAAGAGATATTCCTCCAGGAGAGACCTCGTAAGGCCACTGGCGCACAAAATTGCCGATGATCTCTTTGAGGTCATAACGGGGCAGCGTGGACTTTTCAGCACTAAAATAGTCTTTGTAGGGCAGGAAGGGCATGGACGAGCCATTTACCTCATGGATTATGACGGCCAGAGGCTGAAGAAGATTGTCGGACGTGGCAGCATCACAATGAAACCGCGTTGGTCCTCCGACGGCAAGACAATCGCTTACTCGTCGCTAAGAAACATGAAATGGAATATATATACGCTTGACTTCGATAGTGCTACGGAGCACCTCGTCTACTCCTCGGCAGGCACGAATCTGGTCGGAGGTTTTACGCCCGACGGCCAGTACCTGCTGTTTTCGTCTTCGAGCAAAGGCTCTCCCGACATTTACATGATACACCTTCGGACGAAGGTGTTAAGCCGCCTGACCTACGAACCCAACATAGATGTTTCACCCTCCGTCTCACCGGACGGCAAACAAATAGTGTACGTATCGGACAGAAGCTCCGTACCGCAGTTGTACATTATGGGCATGGACGGCAACGACTCCAGGCGTATCACCTTCGAGGGGAATTATAACACGACTCCGGAGTGGTCACCCGCCGGTGATTCGATAGTATTTACGAGCCGGACTGGCGGTTTGTTCCAGGTTTTCACCATAAAACCGGACGGTTCGGCGATGGCACAGCTTACCAGTGCCGGCAATAACGAGGAACCCTCCTTTTCACCCGACGGCAGGTACATAACATTTACCTCAGACAGGGATGGTACTAAGGGTGTCTACGTAATGAATGTAAACGGAGAAGGACAACATAAGATTTCACCCAGAAATATAAGGGCCTTCGGCCCTTCATGGTCCCGTTAATATCAGGAGGCAGTACAATGAAACGCTTAGTGATTTTCGCATTTTTGGCACTGTTTATTTTCGCATGTGCCCAGAAAGAAGTAACGATTCCGGACGAAAGCAAGCGCCCGCATGACGCAGGGAAAAAAGAAAGCACCGGAAAAGAAGACGTAACGACGATAGACAAGGAAAACATCAGGGACAACGCCCTTTCGGAGGAAGATATCAGGCGTGAGATGGAAAGCATCTCCTCCGATATACACTTTGCCTATAATCGTTACGAAATAACCGAAGAGTCCCAGCCCATTCTCAGGAAGATTTCGGATTGGATGCTGAAACGCACCAAGGTAAGTATACTCGTTGAAGGACACTGCGACGAGAGAGGCACAAGCGAGTACAACCTTGCTCTTGGCGACCAGAGGGCCCAGGCGGCTAAGAACTACATCGTTTCCCTCGGAGTGCCCGCATCCAGGATAGAGACCGTTAGTTTCGGCAAAGAGCAGCCTCTTTGCATGGAAAAAACGGAAGAATGCTGGGCTAAAAACAGGCGTGCCCACTTCGTAATGAGTAAATAATAATGAAACGCATAGTGCGTTATCTTTCGATAGCCGTATTGGCGACACCCCTTTTATTGGCAGGGGCCTGTATGTCCAACTCGGAGTACAGCCAGTTGAAAAACGAGGTGAACGATCTGCGGCGTTCACAGTCTCAGCAGAAAGAAGAAGTGCATGAGATACGTAAGAGCCTGGCTATGTCCGAATCCAAGACAGGCGGCAAAAAGTCCGACGTAATAGATGCTTTCCGTGACAGCCAGGAGGCTATAACGTCTAAGTTAGCACACCTTACCCGCGAGATGCAGCAGCTTCAGGGCCGCTACGAAGAGAGAAAATACTACGTTGACAGGATAATCGCCGAAAACCGTACCGACAAGGACGTGCTTAAGGCCCAATTGGAAATAATGGCAAGTGACTTAAAGGAGTTACAGCTCAGGGTCGCCAGGATAGACGCAGCCCTGGCGCAAAAGGGCATCGCCTTGCCCCAAATGACTTCCAGGACACCCGAAGCCTCACCTAAGACACCCGAAACTTCAGCCACAGGTCAGCCCTCCAGTGCGCCCAGGGAGGCGCCTCAGGAGCGTCTGCCGGCCGAAAACGCGGGGGTAAGGCCAATCTACGACGAAGCGTACAGGGAATTCCAGGGTGGAAAGTACAAGGAGGCCAGGGACAAGTTTAGCCGAATTATAAAAGAATACCCTACGAACCCTCTCGCACCAAATAGCTACTATTGGCTGTCCGAGACTTATTACAAGGAAGGCAATTACGAAGACGCCATACTTAGCTATGATGCACTCGTCAAGAAGTACCCTGACAGCGACAAGGTACCGGCAGCCAAACTGAAGCAGGCTCTCTCCTTCATCGAGATCAAAGACTTCAGAACTGCTAAAACAATTCTCCAGCAGGTAATAGATTCTTATCCAAAAACGCCGGAGGCCGAAGAGGCAAGAAAGAGGTTACAGTCTCTGTCCAGGCCGGACCAGCATAAAAAGTCCGAAGCCCCAACAAAATCCGGCGAATCTTCAAAAAAGTATTCCGATTCTCCTAAAAGCTCCGGAGTTTCCAAAAAAGCCGAAGTAAAAAAGACGGATGTCAAAAAGGCTGAAACTAATAAAACGGATGCCGATAAATCTGATGCGAAAAAGTCGGAAACCTCGAAAAGCCGTAAAAAGCCTTCGTCTGTTGTGGAAAATTCGCAGGATGATTGATACACTATAGTATCGATAAATGGTCAATGTTATTAACTTAAGGCAATATAGGGGCAGATTCCTGACGGGCCGGGATGACGGAACAGGAGTGATGGCGATTGTATCCGCGTCATTCTTTCCGCATGTCCGTCATTCCGGGCAAGTCCCGCAATGACGGACCCCCGGATCTTTTTTATCTGCGTCATCTGAGGATTCCTCCAAAAACGCTTCCATACCGGCTGGCGGCTGCCAAATTATAATGAGCTTAGAAGCCTCACGGATTAATGGATGGTGGATTTGGAAATAAAATTGGAATTGCAATAAGCATGTTAAGTATAGTATAATCTAATGATTGCCGAAGTGGTGGAACTGGTAGACACGCACGTTTGAGGGGCGTGTGGGGCAACCTATAGGGGTTCGAGTCCCCTCTTCGGCATTATTTTAAGTATAAGGTTTATCTGTTCCTGCATTCCGAAACGCCACGAAAAATATTTTTGCGCGATATTCTGCAGTGGATTAAGGATTTGGTACCGTAGGGAACGCTTCGTGGCAAGTACATTAATCAGGAAAGCCGTCAGCGGCATTGGCGTACGGCCCGGCCGACGGCTCATGAAAGGAGTCAGAGACCACCTGCGAAAGGGTACGCGGTATAACTTCCGAAAAAGCCGGGGTTGCTTCGGCAACGCTTGCAACGGCATTATTTTAGGAATTTTGGTTACAACACTATATTGAACATTTTTGAATGTATTTTCCCGTGAAACACTTTTCGACTTTTAAGTCGGAGATCGCAAGCCGGCTGCCATACCTTTTTCGGGGAGTGCAATTGGTCTGGGTTGCAGCGAGGAAATGGACCATCGGTTGGTGCGTCCTTGTCGTCATCCAGGCGGCACTACCTGTAATAACCATAGTACTCACCCGTGCTACAATCGATCACCTCACCACGTTCTTTACTAAACAGTCAGCATGGAACGACTCCGGTCTCTGGTTCTTAAGCCTTGCCATAGTTGTTGCATGGCTCGCCGGGCAGGCCGCCGCCAGCGTGATGAGCATCGTCCGCACCAATCAGACGGAACTCGTCAAAGACTATCTTGCCGACAAAATTCACAGCCAGGCGGCGTCACTTGACATAGAATTTTACGATAATCCGCTCATGTTTGACCTCATGCACCGTGTAAGGAATGAAACTCAACAACCCGTGCTTCTTCTTGAACACGGAGGGCTGATCGTCCAAAACCTGATCACCATACTGGGTCTTTCCGTAATTCTCGCGTCATATTCTCTATGGCTGACACTCATTTTACTTGCGAGCATTGTGCCTGGATTATTCTTTGTGAGTGGTTTCATCAGACGCGAACTTAGGTGGAAGGTCGAAAATACCCCTAAAGAGAGGCGCCAGAGTTATTACGATGTTCTCCTTACCGAACGGTCAAGCGCCCCGGAAATGCGCATGTTCGACCTCTGCGGCCATTTACGAAAAAAATATCAGCTTTTACGCAAGGAATTCCGGCAGGGGCGTCTTGCGCTTGCCATAAAGGGGCTCAAAACCGAATTGGCGGCAGGGCTTGCCGGATGGGCCGGGATTACCAGTGGGATGGGCTGGATGTTCGTGCAGACTCTGCGAAAAAACGCAAAGCTTGGCGATCTTGTCCTGTGCTTTCAGACGTTCCAACAGGGTCAGGCGATGATTAGATCGCTGGTGGAGAGCGCCAGCAAGATCTATCTGAGTTTGATATACCTGGAACAACTCTTCACACTCCTCGATATGAAGCATCGTGGCACCATCCCAGGCGAATCCATAGCCATGCCTGTACCATTGACGGAAGGTATCCGCTTCGAACTGGTCCACTTCAGATACCCCAACAGCGACAGAAACATACTCAATGGGCTTAGTTTCACTGTTAAAGCAGGGGAATTGACAACTCTCGTCGGACTCAATGGCGCAGGCAAGAGTACCATTATCAAATTGCTCTGCCGTTTTTACGATCCTACTGCGGGGAGTATTATGATTGACGGGATCGATTTGAGGCAATTCGCTGAAAATGACGTCAGAAGATCGGTCAGCGTGCTTTTCCAGGATTTTATGTTTTATCATACTACGGTGGCGGAAAACATTGTGATGGGCGACGTTACAGCCGCAGACGATCACGTCCGTACCAGAAGGGCGGCTATGGGTGCCTGCGCTGATGAGGTAATTGCGCGTCTTAGTGATGGGTACGATACAGAGATAGGATGGTTTTTTGGAGGACAAAATCTTAGTTACGGACAGTGGCAGAGGCTCGCCCTGACCAGGACGCTCTTCAAGGAATCGCCAATAATTTTGCTCGATGAACCGACCAGTGCGATGGACCCCTGGACCGAAACGCTTTGGCTCAAGCGCATAAGAAAATGGTCGGCAGGGCATACCGTTATCATCATCACGCACCGGTTTACCACCGCTATGCACGCAGACCGGGTCGTGTTGGTGCAGGAAGGTCGTGTGACAGAACAGGGGACTCATGAGCAACTTCTCGCTCTCAATGGATTGTATGCCGAAAACTGGCGCACACAATATAAAGAAATGACTACCACCTAAGATGCCGGCTCCTGACAAGCAAGCGCAGGGATGGGTATTTTCACGAAAAGGAATCGCAGGAATCTCTCTTACCGTAAGATGCTGAGAGCATACCGCCTGCCTTGACTGCCGAATCCCCTGATTTCGTGGCGATGGTATTTTTATAACCTAAAATACTATAATGGAAGTATATGTCTAACCAGTATGATAAATTTTGATTGAACATTTTTGAATGTATTTTCCCATGAAATACTTTTCGACTTTTAAGTCGGAGATCGCAAGCCGGTTGCCTTACCTTTTCCGGGGAGTGCAATTGGTCTGGGTTGCTGCGAGGAAATGGACCATTGGCTGGTGCGCTCTTGTCGTCATCCAGGCGGCGCTACCTGTAGTTACCATCGTACTCACCCGTGCTACAGTTAATCACCTCACCACGTTCTTTACTAAACAGGGATCCTGGAACGACTCCGGTCTCTGGATCTTAAGCCTGGCCATCGTCCTTGCATGGCTCGCCGGGCAGGCCGCCGCCAGCGTGATGAGCATAGTCCGCACCAATCAGACGGAACTTGTCAAAGACTATCTTGCCGACAAAATTCACACCAAAGCGGTGTCACTGGACATGGAGTTTTACGATAATCCGGTCTTGTTTGATCTTATGCACAGGGTAAGGAGCGAAACTCAGCAGCCCGTGCTTGTCCTTGAACACGGAGGGCTGATCGTCCAGAACCTGATCACCATACTGGGTCTTTCCGTAATTCTCGCGTCATATTCTCTCTGGCTGACAATCATTTTACTTGCGAGCATTGTGCCCGGATTATTCTTTGTGAGCGGTTTCATCAGACGCGAACTTCAGTGGAAGGTCGAAAATACCCCTAAAGAGAGGCGGCAGAGTTATTACGATTTACTCCTTACCGAACGGTTAAGCGCTCCGGAAATACGCATATTCGACCTCGGCAGCCATTTTCGAAAAAAATATCAGAGTTTGCGCAAGGAATGCCGTAAGGGGCGTCTTGCGCTTGCCATAAAGGGGCTCAAGTCCGAACTGGCGGCAGGGCTTGCCGGATGGGCCGGGATTACCAGCGGGATGGGCTGGATGTTCGTGCAGACGCTGCGAAAAAACGCAAAGCTGGGCGACCTTGTCCTGTGCTTTCAGACGTTTCAGCAGGGCCAGACGATGATTAGATCGATGGTGGAGAGCTCCAGCAAGATCTATCTGAGTTTGATATACCTGGAACAACTCTTCACACTCCTCGA
>JADFXJ010000073.1 GCA_015233615.1 Nitrospirota bacterium | reverse complement strand
AACTCCAAGGTTAATTGGCAGTTTACAACAGAAAATGCTCGGATAAAGCTATCACAACTTTATCCGACATTTCACGGTTGACGGGACACTAGTGTCCCGTCAACCGTAAAATGTCGCATTCCAGCCAAGCCGGAATGACGGATGTGGGATGTGGGATGCGACATATCACTGTTGACAGGACACTAAGTACCTAAGCAAATTTAATTATATGTCGATACAAGAGAATCGGCTTACGTACCATGATAGCACATATAATTATTTGTGCTTACCTACTTATAATCGGAAACGTTTTTCAAACGTCAAAATAGGACATTCTTATCTTGGTTAAAATAGGACATTTCTATTTTGGCTTAACAACCGGCGTCACTTCCTTGACAAAGGAGGTGTGGCTGCTATAAAATGATGATGCCATGTTTGCCGATCAAAGGAATTTTTAAGTAAGCCAGGAGCTTGCCATGAAAGACGAACGCGTATTGAAAGTGCTGTTGGTTGAAGATAGCGACGGAGATGCGCGCCTCGTTAAAGAGATGCTCAAGAGTGAAGGAGCTGGCAGTTTTCACGTAGACAGGGTAAAACGTTTCGAAGAGGCGATGAAGCGTCTGGGCAGGAGCGATTACGATCTTGTGCTCCTGGACATGTATCTTCCCGACTCCCAGGGTTTTGGAACTCTGGTGAAAGCTTGCAGTCAGGCCCCCGGCATCCCCAAAATAGCTTTGAGCGTTGTGGACGATGAAACTCTGGCGCTGAAGGCTATCGGGATTGGTATGCAGGACTTTATCGTAAAGACCTGTGTGGACGGCAAAATCCTTGTACGTTCCATACTTCACTCTATAGAAAGGCATAAGTTAAGCCCGGCTTCCGGCAAGAACGAAAAAACCGTCGGCAAGGAACTATCCTCTTGCCTGCTGGATCGTTTTGCCTTTAGTCCTAAGAACGCGATAACCGCCCAGTTGTTTGGATTTGTCCCGCTATGCCGGAGCCAGCCGGAGACTTTCAAAGAGCTGGTGGCTTGCTATGAGGAGCTGCTCGACGAAGCTTTAAAGCAGCAGACACACAACGCCGTGTGCGATATGTTCGACAATATGTCCGACAAACTTCAGGCTTTGAGCGAACGGTTAGGGTTTTTGCGCCTTGGCCCGAGGGAAGTTATCGAGATACACGCCACGGCACTGAGGCAACAAACTCAAAAGGTATCACAGTCAAAGGCAATGGTTTACGTTGAGGAAGGGCGTAACATGGTTTTAGAACTGATGGGATATCTTGTATCTTATTACAGGAAGTACTCTTATGCGGCCTTACGTCAGTCGGAGTTCAATTATTGCAGGAAAGACAGGATCTTGAAAATCAAAGATAAAATAGGACGCCTCGATGAGGAGGGCGGATAATGGACAAACACTAGTTTCGTTCCCGTCAAAAAGTGTTCGGGAGGAGGACGTCGCTATTATTATTGTGTTATTATTATTATTGACTTTGACGTCATCCTTGTGCTAGTATTTATATGGTAGTATAAGAACAAGATGATTTCACGTAACGGCACGTAGTAATTTGCATTTCAGGAATATAAACGTAAAAGAAACTTTGGGCGATCTTCGAATGTTCATTTATGTTGTCGGTAAAAAAGATTAAAAGGGCACATAACCACAGGGATAGCGATATAGATTTAACTATGGTAAATAATATTTTAACGAACGAGAATAAAGAAATTAAGGGGATCGAGATGGTAGAAGATGATGGCAGAAAGCTAAAGCGTTACGTATTGTTAGGCTCTTTTTTAGGGGGGCTGGTGGGTGCTACCGTAGCATTGCTTGCCGTGTCCCAATCGTCGGAAGAACGTCTGAGAACGATTCAGGATATTCAGAAGGACCTCTTTAAACCGGTTAAAGCCAAGTTCAACGAACTTGTTGTGTCTGTTGGCGACAAACTCATCGAGGCAATCGAGGAAGCTGCACGTAAAGCTTCCGAAAGTAAGATTGGCCTGGAGGATGAAGAGCAGGAAGAAGAAAAAAACGGGTGATCGGGAGTTTTGAGCATGATTACATGGGGTCGGTGACGGATGCCAGGGGCTGTCGGATTGCCCGGTTGTATCCTTTCCTACGTGGATATGTGGGGGTGTTTATCGTCGGAGCGGCATCGTTATAGAAGCGTTGGAGCCTTTTAAGTTGAGTGGTTAAGCGGAATTGAAAGGACAGATTCCGGACAAGCCGGAATGGCGGAACAAGTTAAGTGGAATTGAAAGGACAGATTACGGTACGCGAATATCCCCTCACGGGTGGGTAGGGGGGTGGCGGCAGACGGCTCTGTTGGCTGATCGGATCTATCCGGCAGTGTCGGAACAAGTTAAATGATGTTGAAAGGTGATGTTTTGGTCTTTGCGTAAGTGAGTGGGGTGTAAGTTCGGTTTACTATTACTGCAATACATGTTGTAGAGATGTATGTAAAGCTCTGTTGAAAGATGTGTATAAGCTAAAGATGAATATTAAGGATATATAACATAATGTTAATGCTATCTCTGATCGTTTAGGAGACGAATAATGGATTGGATGGATTGGAAGCTATTTTTGCTGCTGCTTTTCGTGTTGCTGTCAGTTGTAGTTGTATTTGTAATACCCATATTGATCCAGATAAGCAGAATGGTAGCATCGTTGGCAGACCTTATAAAGACCGCCGATGAGTCTACGAAAATGTTGGTGGGCGAGGTAACCAAGACGATAGAGACTACCAATAAGATAGTAGGTACTGTGCATGAAATGGTCGAAGGTCTCAAAGACCTGTCTTCGGCCTTTAAGGAATTAGCCGTTGGGGCTAAGAGGTTTGCGTCTACTTTGAAGGATTCCGGTGTTTACTTAACGAGTCTCTTCAGCCAAATGACTGGATTTGTATCTGTGATAAAAGCGACCCTTAACCTGTTGGTAAAGGGATTAAAGAAAAAAGGAGACTAAAATGACGAAGGAAAAAGAAAACATTGGGATATCCGGTGCCTTTCTGGCGATTACAACTCTTGTGGGCAGCATAGTAGGTGCTGCAGTAGGACTTTTGTTTGCGCCGCAAGCCGGTAAGCAGACACGTGAGAAACTAAGGGATGCCTATAGCGACATGGTAACTGACGTTAATAACATAGTGAAGAAAGTGGACGAAAGTATACCAACCTTCATGACGAAAGTGAAGACTGAACTCAAGGAAATGCCGGAGCAGGTGAAAACCGAAATCATCAATATAAGAAAAGACACCGAGAGCAAATTAAGCAAAGCGGTTGAAGTTGGAAGCTCTTATCTGAAAGATGTAACCAAGACAATAAACGAAACGATAGACGAAGGGAAAAAAACTTTTGCTTCAACCATAGACGAGAGCAAGAAGACCATCTCGTCTACCATCGAAGAGGGCAAGAGCATGGTAATGGGCAAGAAAAAAGAGTAATTGAAGAATAAAGAATAATCAAAGAAAAGAATAACCCAAACTCCGATTCCCGGCTGCGACCGGGGATCGAAGTTTGTGATAAGTACCTAAGCAAATTTAATTATATGTCGATGCAAGAGAATCGGCTTACGTACCATGATAGCACATATAATTATTTGTGCTTACCTACTTAGTATCCCGCAAATCACGGAATTGGCAAACATCGTGAACCTAACGTGCCGTCAATCGTACCCAGTTCATAATTCTAACCCTTTTGCCTTCAAACCCACCCCCTTTCGTCATCTTTCCGGGTAGAGTCGTCAGCCGCATTAGCGGGCCGGAATCTGTCCTTGCCCTTGTCATCTGCAGACGGACAAGGACGGGAAAAGGACTAGACTGCCAGCCAAGCCGCAATGACGGCAGGGGAGGGCGACGGCTTGGCTGGAATACGACATGTCACGCTTGACGGGACACTAGTTTTTATCGGCAATCGGTTTCTATGTTGTTACCGGCTTTTCTTTGCAGACATGTTCGTTGTATAATTAATTATGTCGTTACCGCTGTAAGGGAAGGATGTATACATTGGCTCATGGCTTAGACAAGACGACAATTTACAAATATCCTTCTTCGTTTGTCAACAAGAAGAATGAACCAATCCTCGTGAAAATACTGGATGAGAATTGGCGTTCCCGATTGATAAACATGTATCTTTCGTATAAACCCAGGAACTCGTTTAGCGGTCTTCCCCCTTTAAGCGACGAAAGTTGTCTGAAGTGGGTGGACAACTTGATAAACAGCGGTATAAACCTCATAGCCATCTCCTTCGAAAACGGGTTGATCGGTAATGCCGTGCTATTGCCTATGAAAAAGGAAATGGCCGAATTGCTCGTCGTAGTAAAGCCGGAGTACCAAAATATTGGAGTTGGCACTCAATTGACGAGAAATATAGTTCAGTTAGCCTACGAGATGGGTTACGACAGGGTATGGCTTACCGTAGAGAGGGGTAACAACAGAGCCAGACACGTGTATCTGAAGTGTGGATTCGAGTATATAAACGCAGGAGAATTCGACGAGCACGAAATGGCTCTGGAGGTAGGTTTTTACAGAAAGATAATGAGCGTCCCCATCGGCAGCATCATGAACCGCAACGTAATAAAGATCAGCGAGGTAACTACGTGTAAACAGGCTATCGACTTGTTTCTAAAGTATAATATCTCCGCCTTGCCGGTTGTTAACGAAAAAGAAGAGGTGACGGGGTTATTGTCGGAAACGGACCTGCTTATAGAAACTAACTACGCAATGATGGTGAAAGACATCTCCACGAGGTCCGTTATCAGTGTAGAGGACGATTGCCATGTCTCGACGGCCCTCCGCCTGTTCCAACTGAAGAATTTAAGGTGTCTTCCGGTTTTAGATGCAGATAAAAGACTCATTGGCATAGTGGGGAGAAAAGACATCCTCGCGTATATGAAGACCATTTTCGGATGATTGTTTATAACACTTATCACACGTTGCAGTCATAAGAGTAAAGGGCAAAAGGATTTTTTCTAACCACGAAAAACACGAAAAGCGCGAAAGGTGGGAAACAATCCTTTTTTCGTGCTTTTCGTGGTTTTCGTGGTTAAATGCCTTAGTATTACGCGGAGTCTTTCATGTTGTCGTTTTCCATTTCATTGTCTTTCATTTCGTTGTCTTCCATGTTTCTGAAGATGTTAAACAGAGAGATAAATACCACGTAAACGAGAGGGCCCATTATCAAGCCAATGAGGCCGAAATAGTGGATACCGCCTATTACGGTTAAGAAGACGACGAGGGTGGATACCTTGGTCCTGCCGCTCATGATTATCGGTACGAGCATGTTATCTATAAAGAGGATACTACATAAGCCGATTACGGCCGTTATCACTCCCTTGATATACAAACCGCTGATGAAAAGAAAAATAGCAACGCCTGCCCACGCGAAAGCCGCTCCCATTGGGACGAACGAGAAAAGCGCCGTAGTGGCGCCCAAAAGTACGGGTTGCCCCAGTCCCACAAAATAAAAAGTTAAGCCGGACACTAAACCCTGCGTTATAGACAGCACTACACTGCCATAAATTGCCGACACAACCATGTCTTTGATCTGTGAAGCCAGGGCGGCCTTGTGTTTATGCGAAAATGGTAAGGAGTCCTTTACCCGCTCAATTATTTCGTCGCCGTCTTTAAAGAAGAAATAGAGGACGAAAAGCATTATAAATACGTTAAACGCAAGAGAAAACACGTTCATTAACCCCGTTGTAACTTGTGGTGCGAGTTTTTGGCCGAACTGAGAGAAATTATCGGCCAGCACGGTGCCAATGTCGAGTCTGCCATCGGTGCCAACCAGGTGGAATCTATCGATAAGCCAGTGCACCGGTTTGTAAGACATGAACGTAGTTAAGGCTCCATCATGATTTTCCTTAAGATGTACCACAAGGGAATTCAGTTCGTTGGCAAGAAGGGATACTATGTAAAATAAAGGCCCGGTTATAATAAACACCACTATGAGAATGGTTAAAACTGAGGCCATCCATTTCGAAACGATGTATTTATGCAGGAATAAGTAAACCGGGTAGAATATGATGCTAAGGACAAGCGCCCAGCCTATGGATTTCAAAAAAGGTTCTAATACGCTATAATTGAGGTAGCCGAACAGGGCCAGCAGCAGAGAAACGATTGTGTATCTGTATATTTTATTTTCCGCGCTAATAACTTCCCCCTTATATACCCTATATAGTTTGCGGCCAATATGCTGTTTACGGCCAATACGCTTCGTGCATGAAATCAGCGAAACGAATGCCTGAGCCGGCCAACTCCGGCCAACTATAGATGGGTGGTCTAATAATAGGCCTGGCCGGCCAGCCGGTTTTCATTTCGATGGTGACTTGAATATGTCGTTCAGATTCTTTTTCAGCTTGCTGACGGTATTCCTTGTAGAGGCGGAGATGGCTTTTGTATCCTCTGAAATGTTTTCCGGAGCCGTAGGACGTTTTTCATCGAGAGTGTCGGTAAGGTCGTGAAAACGGTTCAAAGTCTTTTTCAGAAAGATTAGAAACCAGTCGAACATGGTAACCATCATAAGGAACATGGTAGCCATAAGAATAAATAGGACAATGAGGTACCACGGGTTAATCCTTAGTATCTCCGCGAAACTGCCCCTGCTCAGCGTGCCCCACGTGAGGAATGTATTTGACCAATCGACGTGGAAAAACTCGGCGTAAATGACCGCACCTACAATCATGCCAAGAACCGAGGGAATGGCATCCAGACTTCCCTCGCCTAAGGCGCCTGCTGCCGTACCCGGGCAGTAACCTAATATGGCTATGGCCGATCCAAACATTAATCCGCCGATAATCTGCGGCACTATAACGGTCTTTGGAATGTGAAGTTCCATGATTCCCATGCCCTTGAGAAAGTATATCAGTACCATGGACACTATCAACAGAGGCACCCCAAGACGGAACACCGTAAAATCCTGTAATCTGAACAAACCCGAGACTACGTCATATTTACAAATTTTGCCTTTCTGCAGCACTACGCCAAAAATTAAACCTAATATTAACCCACCATAAAGACTTACCGGTCCTTTGACTGCCTCTATGGTGCCCGGATCGAATGTGTCGGCAAGCCGCGTCATTAACTCATGTAACATCGCTAATCAGACTCCCGTTTAACTGCTAAAGTTCTTGTTCTATAGAATAAGAAGGACGTTATCACCCCGCCTATCCACAACGACATCATAAAGATGAAGCCTGATGGCGCTAACTGTATAACTCCCGAAATCAACAATCCACTAACGCATCCACCGGCTATCCTTGCGGCAAATCCCATGACGATACCGGCGAGGAATACATAGATCCACCGCTTGGTGACGGAGGGGCCCTTCGACTGCTTCCAAAGCTGAGGAACCGCAAATAGCTTAAACTCTCCCGAATATTTGGATGACAGGAAGCTTCCTAATATAGTGCCCAGGATAAGGGCAATCGTCCAATCCACCTTAGGCTCGTATATGCCCCAATATTCCACATTATTTACGTGCTCGGGTGATATTAAGTATGTTGCTATCGAGCCCATGACAGTATAACCCCTGGTTATGCCTATGGGCCTCTCCGACAAGTAAAAGGAAAACACCTCCGTCAGGGCAAACGCAATTCCGGCCGGTATGGGCCACCACCTTTTTGGCTTGCCCACTACCGAGAAAACAATGGATGCCAGCAAGGGCCAGCCGCTGTGAAGGTATGCCGTGTAGAGGAACCCCATGATAATAATAGTCCACCACTTCGGATTTATCATCAAAACGATGGAGATTGCAACGACGACCGGTAAAAAGTTCTTTAAGTAAAAAGACAGGCCGGCACCTGCTATAATAACCACCACCCATGTTATTATCGTAGATATTTTATACTTTTCTTTAAACTCTGTAGATGGCATATATTTATTTAGTCTACTCCATATGTTTAGTTAGTATTAATATAGTTAGTATCAATCTGGTTTAACAGGTTTGAAAAAGACCTGAATATAAGGGGTGGGTTTTCCACCCCTGCCAAAACATTTCATCCGTAAAATCATAACCATTCTTCTTTTGCAGGCACACTATGTGTACCGGGCCGTAGCGTAACATACAGACTCTTTCAGGCTCTTTAATCTTGTTTGGCAATTACCGGTTTATCAGTACCCGATATCCTCGACTATAAAAATATCCCGGCGAAATACCCGGGAAACTTCGATGGCAGTTTTACCACTTAGTTACCGGCAGGTTATCTTTGTCCCTAAATGACCCCAGCGAGATCATAACCAGGTCGATGAACATCCATATGCCCACGCCGCCCATTGTAACGAGCATTGCCACTCCCGTGCCCATCTTGTTACAGTAAAACCTGTGTGCTCCCATCCAGCCAAACATAAAACAGAGTAATAGGGTTATAAGACGGCTCTTTGGAGACTCGTTGGAATATACTTCGTCTGTCAATTGTATCACCTCCTTTTTCGGTTACGGTATTATCGTGCCGTTAACGTATTATTCGAATTATTCGAAGACGTTAAGAGCAACACGCTCAAAAATATACGCTATTCGCCGGAGATTACGGTGCATTGCCTGGTGTAAGTGCCGAAAATATTAAGATTTTCCTTGTTTATAGTATAGACACTTTTGATGCCGGCGTCTTTCATTGACGCCTCGATACTAGCATCTCCAATAGAAACCGCACCAAAAAAAGAATGTATGCAGGCCACGCCGATCTTGGAGCCGCTTTGGGCCGTACCCATGTAAACCGGGAGTTTGGTATCGGTATAAACCCAGCCGAAAGGCCCGTCTGCTACGAAACCGCATCCACTTACGAAAAGGAGCATAATTATAAAAACCGAAAAGAGAACAACCTTTAACCTTCGCATAAACAACCCTCCATGTTTTCTGTGTAATTTAGTCCTATGGGAAATTCCATCAATCATACTAATAAAACAATGTTTTTGTCAATAACTATTATTGCCATGAGTTGCCCCGGCTCTTACCGTATGCTCGTAAGCACGGCTTTGACCGTCGTAGAGGAAAGATTCTTTTTCAGAACTCCGGGCAACCTGGATTCTTTGGGAATAGGCACCTCCTTTTGAAAAGCCACCGGGATTTTCTTCTGATCGTCGGTAATCCACAACGTGGTTTTGCCAAGGTACAGCAGGCCGCTGCCGGAAGGATTGAACTTAGGTTCGACAACTACCGTGTTAAACGAGCCCACCGGAGTTTTAACGGTTTCCTTGCGCAACACGTGAAAATCTACGTGTATGAGTTGATTGCCGTCCACTATATCGACGCGGATTGATTTGCCGACGATAACCGGCACGGTTCTCAGATAGTAGAAACACGTCAGTACATCGAATGCAGGGTAACCGATTTTAAAGTTGTTCCTGGCACCCGTCAAATGGTTTGTATCGGAGGCGGTTTTCTTTTTAATATTAAAAAAAATAGATTCGTCCGTTGTAAAGTGCACTCCATTAATGATAAATCTGTAATTCGAAGGTTCGATTTTCATGTTTCCCATGTACTTATCGTCACGTTCCCTGGTGGCCTTAGCCGAAACATTGGCCTTGATTTCGAATAACTTCGAAAACCACTCAGCCGTATTTCCGGTTGCCGTAATGGAGAGTGACCGGTCGCTTGCTTCTTTGACCGCCAAAGAGGCATCGCCCATTTTAACGTTGTTCCAGGTAAGCTCGTATTGGAGTTCCTCGGGAATCGTTATCGCAAATGACAGGCCTGGCAGCAAAACGAGAAATATCAAGACTATTATTGGAGTTGTGCACGTAGACCTCAAAACTATTCCTCCTGTATTTTGGGCTGTATTTTTTGCTCTAATTTTACCGGTTAGTAAGCCGGCTTAGCGTTTGGGGCCTTATACCAAATTGCATTCATTCGATTAACTTCGAAGCCAATCGTCGAAAGCCCCCCGACGTAAGTAACGGTACGTCTGCGTCGCTTTCTCCTTAGCCGCCTTGTTACTCTTTTGAATGCAACCTGGTATTAGTTACAAATAAAACTGCAGAAAAGACGGTTTAAACCGTCTTTTCTGCACTGTTAAGGCAAACATGACAACTTGCAAGTTATCAAAGTGTAATTAACGTAATTAGCAACCGGCAACGGCTTTTCTGATGACTTTACCCTTTGGTTTTACCTCTACGGTAACCTTCGCGCCTTCAGCGACTCCAGCCTTAACGTCGCAAGGGCTTTCTTTAGTGCAAGTGACGGTCTGGTCGGCCTTCCCATCGTTAACTACCACGCTTTTTACGTCGCTACCCTCTTTTACGATGGACTTGAGCGTTCCAACGATCTTATCTGCGCCCAAAAGACCGGTAACTCCAACAAAAAGTGATATAATAAGTAATATAGGTATAAGCTTTTTCATGTATTCACCTCCTTTGTTTATAAAGATTTTCCGATGCTTTTACAAAGCCGTTTACAATATACTATTAAGTTGGCTTATTTGTCAATAATAAAAAGATAAAAAAATAATATTGGGTAGGTGTTTTAAAAATTTTACCGGATTCATTAAAATAACAATAAAACACCATTTGGATAAGAATACACAACGATAACCATCTCTATGGGATTAAGGAGGTCATTTAATGGGTTTTGTCGTCGGATTAAAGTGCCGTGAGTGCGGCAGGGAATATCAAGTAGACCCCATTTACGTTTGCGAGTTTTGTTTTGGACCTTTAGAGGCCGTGTACGACTACAAGAAGATTAAGAAGGTTCTCACCAGGAAGAAGATCATGCAGAGAGAGAAGAACCTTTGGCGCTACAGGGAGCTTCTTCCCATAGACGGAGACCCCCAGGTGGGGCTTTATTCGGGTTTCACCCCCCTGGTAGAGGCGAAGAACCTGGCCAGGATTCTCGGTGTAAAGAGTCTTTACGTAAAGGACGACACCGTCGTCCACCCGACTCTTTCGTTTAAAGACAGGGTCGTGGCGGTGGCTCTCACCAAGGCAAAAGAGTTTGGTTTCGACACGGTGGCCTGTGCTTCCACGGGAAACCTTGCCCATTCCGTTTCGGCCCATGGAACCAAGGCCGGGTTCAAGAGATTCATCTTCATTCCCGCCTCCCTCGAAGCCAGCAAAATCGTCGCGTCTTTGGTCTACGAGCCGAACCTCATCGCCGTCGACGGAAACTACGACGACGTAAACAGGCTCTGCAGCGAGATAGCGAACAAGTACAACTGGGCCTTTGTAAATATAAACATCCGCCCCTTTTACGCGGAGGGTTCCAAGACGCTCGGTTACGAGATAATCGAGCAGCTCGGCTGGGAATCGCCCGACAACGTGGTCGTCCCCTGTGCAAGTGGCTCCCTTTTGACGAAAGTCTGGAAAAGCTTCAAGGAGTTTCACGAGATAGGTATTATAAAGAAGCTGCATACCAAAGTGTTTGCCGCCCAGGCTGCCGGATGCAATCCCATCGCCACCGCTATAAAGAACAAAACCGATGCCATAAGGCCCGTGAAGCCAAAAACCATCGCCAAGTCGCTCGCTATCGGCAACCCGGCCGACGGTTACTATGCGGTAAAAGTCATACAGGATACGGGAGGCTATGGCGAGGACGTAACGGACGACGAGATAATCGAGGGCATGAAGCTTTTAGCCCGCACGGAGGGCATTTTTGCCGAAACCGCAGGCGGCGTTACCGTTGCGGTTACCAAAAAGCTCATCGAATCGGGTCATATCGGTAAAAACGAGACCACCGTCATCTGCGTTACGGGCAACGGGCTGAAGACCCAGGAGGCCCTGCAGGGGCACACGTCGAAGCCTCACTATATACCGCCGAACATGGCGGCTTTCGAAGAAGTGCTGAGCACAATCGATCACAAATAATAAATAACGTTAAAGAGATTTCCAAGGAGGTAAAATGGCAGTAAAAGTAAGAATTCCAACCCCTTTGCAAAGGCTTACCGGGGGCAACGAAGTGGTGGAGGCAATGGCCGGCTCCGTAATCGCCATAGTCAGGGAGCTCGACTCCGCATATCCGGGAATTGCGGAGAGAATATCGGATGGAGGGAAGATAAGGCGCTTTGTTAACGTATACGTAAACGAAGAGGATATCAGGTTCCTTCAAGCCGAGGAAACCCCCGTAAAAGACGGCCAGGAGATGTCGATTGTGCCGGCTATAGCGGGGGGTACCGGCCGGGCGGACTGGCCTGTTTATCAAAACGTGAGGTGAGACATAAATGAAAAAAAGAATAAAGCTTACCTTCCCTCAAAATCTTATAAAGGAGCCGGTAATATTTACCGTAGCCAGGAAGTACGACATCATACCGAACATTCGCAGGGCCCGGGTTACCGAAACCATAGGAGAAATGGTTTTGGAACTCGATGGTGAGGAAGAGAATCTCGATAATTCCATTCAGGCGTTGAGAGATGCAGGCGTTGAAGTTGAACTTGTTGAGGGCGACATTATTCAATGAGGCTAATGTAGCTCTTAAGGAGGATAGATGTCTTTAGGACAGGACCGAAGTAACAGCCATAGTGCGCATACTACGCTCTGGAAGGGTATCATTGCGCATTATGGGCAGTATCTGCCGGTTTCCGGCAAAACCCCTATCATAACCCTCAACGAGGGTAATACGCCCTTGATAGCCGCTAAAAATCTTCCCGGCCGGATCGGTTTTAAGGGGAGCTTATATTTTAAGTTCGACGGCCTTAACCCAACCGGGTCTTTTAAGGACCGGGGTATGACACTGGCCATCTCCAAGGCCGTAGAAAATGGGGCTAAGGCGGTTATTTGCGCCTCTACGGGCAATACCTCCGCCTCTGCCGCGGCCTATGCCTCGCGGGCGGGGATAAGCTCGGTAGTACTGATTCCGGAGGGAAAGATCGCCCTCGGTAAACTCGTTCAGGCCCTTATTCACGGGGCCGTAGTGCTCCAGATAAAGGGTAATTTCGACGAGGCACTGAAGATCGTAAAGTCCATAGTGCTCAAGTACCCCATAACTCTGGTGAATTCCATTAACCCCTATAGGATAGAAGGCCAGAAGACTGCGGCTTTCGAGGTGTGCGACCAGCTCGGTGGCCCGCCTCACTACCACGCCCTGCCCGTTGGCAATGCCGGAAACATCACCGCGTACTGGAAAGGCTACCGTGAGTTTCGCGATGCCGGTCACATAGACTCACTGCCGAAGATGCTCGGTTTTCAGGCTGCCGGTGCCGCTCCCATAGTACACGGCCGCGTAATCGAAAAGCCTGAGACCATCGCCTCGGCAATCAGGATAGGCAATCCCGCTAGCTGGAAATGCGCAGAAGCGGCACGTGACGAATCCGGCGGTCTCATAGAGGCGGTGACCGACGATGAGATACTGGATGCCTACAGCCTGGTAGCCAAAAGCGAGGGAGTCTTCTGTGAACCGGCCTCGGCGGCCTCCGTAGCCGGCGTAATAAAGCTAAACGCAAGAGGGTACTTCCCAGGCGGTGCCGTGGTTGTTTGCACACTCACGGGCAACGGCCTGAAAGACCCGGATACGGTATTCAAGGTGACCAAGGATCCCCTGAAGGTTTGGTCGGACATGGATGCCGTAGAAGAATATATCAGGAATATATTATAATCAAGATTATATTATATTCAGGAATATATAAAACAGGAATATATTAAATAGGTGGATACGCGATTATGAAGTTCCTGGTGTTGATAGGAGATGGAATGGCCGACAGGCCGTTGGAAGCCTTAGGCGGGCTTACCCCGTTACAAATGGCCAATACGCCAAACATGGACAGACTTGCCTCGGAGTCGTTAGTCGGGTCGGTACTGACGGTACCCGAGGGATTGCCTCCGGGTTCCGACGTAGCAAACCTGAGCATATTAGGGTATGACCCCCGTTTATACTACTCCGGCAGGGCTCCCTTAGAGGCCGCCAGCATGGGGCTTTCCCTTCAGCCGCAAGACGTGGCCTTCAGATGCAATCTCGTAACGTTAAAGTTCGACGGCCCCTCCACAATTATGGAAGATTACAGTTCCGGTCACATCACAACCGGCGAGTCCGGGATGCTGATAGAGACCCTTAAAGAAAAGCTTGCCGACCATCGGATTAGTTTTTACCCCGGAGTCAGCTACCGCCACCTGATGGTTATTAAAAGGGATGAGGGTGCAGCCGACTACGCTGCGGCCAACTGTACTCCCCCTCACGACATAAGCGGCAGGGAAGCGGGGCCTTATTATCCGTCGGGCAGCGGGGAAGATCTACTAATAGAGCTTATGGACAAGTCCAGGGAGATTCTCAAAGATCATCCCGTGAACGTGGAGCGTCGTAAGCAAGGGAAAAATCCGGCTACGAGCATATGGCTCTGGGGCCAGGGGAAAAGGCCGGATATGCCTGCTTTCAAAGAGAAATATGGTCTTAGCGGAGCTCTTATCAGCGCCGTCGACCTCACTAAAGGGCTTGGCGTCTATGCCGGCTTCAGGATAATAGACGTACCCGGTGTTACCGGCTACATCGATACTAATTACGTGGGCAAAGCCAGGTACGGCGTCGATGCCCTGAGGGATGTGGATTTCGTCTACATTCACGTGGAGGCCCCGGATGAGGCCGGCCACATGGGTAAGATGGACGATAAGATTCGTGCTATAGAGGACTTCGACCGTTTGGTCGTAGGCGGGGTACTGGAAGCATTGGATAACCGGGGGAACAATGGCCCCAGGAGCCCCAGTGGCCCCAATGACAATAGTATCGGTGATTACAGAATCCTGATAATGCCGGATCACGCCACCCCCCTGGCTATAAAGACCCACTCGCGCGAACCGGTTCCGTTTATAATTTACGATAGCCGCTACAAGGTAAACAGTGGCCAGGCTACGTACGACGAATCCATCGTGGCGCGTACCGACGTAGTGAAGATAGACGCCGGCTTCACGTTAATGGACAGGTTCGTCGATTATAAACAAACCGCAGGAGAGAAGCATTAATGCTGATTGTGCAAAAGTATGGAGGCACGTCGGTTGGCACCATCGAGAGGATGAAGGCCGTGGCCGGACGTGTGGTACAGTGCAGGAAGGAAAACAACGACGTTGTTCTGGTGGTTTCGGCCATGGCCGGGGAGACCGACAAACTCATAAGTCTGGCCGGCAGCATAAGTGACTCACCCGCCGACAGGGAAATGGACATGCTCCTTTCCTCCGGAGAGAGGGTAACTGCGTCGTTGGTAGCCATGGCCATAGACGCCCTTGGATGTAAAGCCATGTCTTTTTCCGGCAGGCAGGTTGGAATCATCACGGATACGGCCCACACCAAAGCTAAAATCGAGATGGTTACCGCGGAGAAGGTCAAAAAGGCGCTTGCCGGGGGATATATCCCCGTGATTGCCGGATTTCAGGGAATTAACAGGGAGACCGACGACGTCACGACTCTTGGCCGGGGAGGCTCCGACCTTACGGCCGTAGCGGTGGCCGCAGCCATTAAGGCAGACCTGTGTGAAATATACACCGACGTCGACGGCGTTTACACCGCCGACCCTAACATCGTAAAGAATGCCAGAAAGCTTCTGAAAATATCTTACGACGAGATGCTCGAACTCGCCTCCCTTGGGGCAAAAGTGTTACAGGCCCGTTCCGTGGAGTTCGCGAAAAAATACGAAGTACCGGTGGTGGTACGTTCAAGCTTTAACTTCGAGCCGGGCACTCTGGTAATCAAGGAGGATAAAGACATGGAAAACGTCGTAGTTTCCGGAGTTGCCCACGACAAAAACCAGGTTAAGATAACCATACAGGGTGTGCCGGACACTCCGGGTATAGCCGCCAGGCTTTTCAAGCCCATAGCGGCCAACGGCATAGTGGTGGACATGATTGTGCAGAACGTGAGCACGGATGGGAAATTAGCCGACATCTCCTTTACCGTTCCCAAGACGGACGAAAAGCTTGCCATAAGCATCACTAAGGAAGTGGCGGACTCACTCGGTTCGAAAGGAGTCGTCGTAAACGACGACATCGCTAAGATTTCCGTAGTCGGCGTAGGCATGAGAACCCACTCCGGGGTGGCGGCCAAGATGTTTCAGACTCTCTGGGACAGCAACATCAACATAATGATGATAAGCACCTCCGAGATAAAGCTCTCCTGCGTCATAGACGCCAAGTACACCGAACTGGCAGTGAGGGAACTTCACAAGGCTTTCGAACTCGCAGCCTGTTAAAAGGAATCCGGGGCGATGTTTAAGACCGGGTACGGGCGGCATAGACCATTTAAAAGCGTGCATTGGAAATGGCAAATGACAGGCACCTTGACACAAATGTAAGAATATTTTACAATTAAACATGAAAACGGTTACCGTATCGCCTAAAGGGCGTGTAGCGATACCCGAAGACGTACGAGCACATCTGAACATACAGGCAGGGGATACACTCGTTGTTTCGGTGGAAGACGGGAAACTTGTCATGGAGCCTGCGACGAGTATCCCAGATTCTCAGGCATGGTTCTGGACAAAGGAAGTACAGGAGCAGATTAAAGAAACTGAAGAGAACTTCGGAACCGGAAACTTTGAAAGATATACGATAGATGAGTTCGTTAAACTGCTGACTGACAGAGATCGCGATAGATCCTAAATTTTTGTCAGGCTAGTTTCGGCAGTTACAACAAACCCGCGTGTCTTAAAGCTTCTTTCAACTCCGGATCTTTTTCGGCCTTTTCCTTAATTGCGAGTTCCAGTTTTTCTGTCCGTGTTTCAAGTTCCCTTGTGGTCTTAGCTACGGGTGCTAAAGTCGTTCGTCTATCCCATAATATAAACCCCATTAAAATCCACATACCGCCAAAAAGTATTCCAAATCCCCAGAACATGAAAGCCGTCATTTGCTCGAACCGTTTATCAACCTGCTCGAACCTTCTATTCATATCAGACTTCAGATCGTCAATCCGATGGTTAGTGGCCTTTAACCCCTCTTCGAGCCTGATCATGCGATCTCTGTCCGACTGCGTGAACGATGAACCTGCCGCGTCTGCAACGGTTGATATGCAAAAGAACAAGCATATAAGTATCAATAAGTTTCTCATGTCTGATTATAACATAAATTGTGAAAATCGACGCGATTTTTCAATGGAATGAAAACTCAAACTCCGACATGGAAACTGTAGATATTATTACCGTCATTGCGAGTTACGCAAATCCCGCGAATACGGCTGACGGCTCGTAGGAACACCGAATAAGAGGACATCACTGATTGTCGGATTATATCATACCTAACGTAACGAAAACTATCTACACTTCTGCCACTGGCGTAATTTTTTCTTTTAAGAACTTACCCAGATTTTTATCCGTTTTTGTTATATGTTCGACAAACCAATTACAAATCCACCACTTTATTTTCTGTACGGTGCGGGAGTTTGCCATATTTTCGTAAAATCTTTTCTGATGAGCCTCTAAGTCTTCAATAAATTTCCGATGTTGCTCTTTGTGATTAACTCTACCATAATAGCCGTATGTTTCCATATACCGCTCTTCCATTCGAAAGTGGTTAACTACGTGTTCCCTTAAAAAATCCATTGCTATTCCGATTTGCTTCAGACTTTCTTTGCCGTCCACCCTATCAGACAACTTATGGATTAATGCTATAAGCTCTTTATGCCGGCTGTCTATCTCCTCAAAACCCGTGGATAATCCATCGGTCCACTCGAAGACAACCCCGTTTGCCGCTTCAAAGCCGTCGGCAGAGTAATCAAAATGTTTCCGATATATTTCATCAAAGAGCGGCGCAGTTTTCCTGAATACATTAAGCACTTGCGGGTCAAAATGTTGCGGCATAGTTCTGCCGTCCCCTTCGAGGATGATTCTGCAAGCCGTATCATGGTCAAAGGAGGGTTTGTAAGTACGTCTGCTGCGCAAGGCATCATACTGGTCTACCAGGTTCATTATCCTGCCTTCCAAAGGTATTTCCTCTCCCTTGAGTTTGTATGGATAACCGGAGCCGTCCCATCTCTCGTGATGTGAGAGTGCTATATTCTTTGCCATCGATAGCATGGGATGCTCACCGATAACCTCCGATCCCAGGATGGTATGTTTTTTCATTATTTCAAACTCCTCATCCGTAAGCTTGCCGGGTTTCTTGAGGATGTGCGTCGGAGTGTTCACTTTGCCCATGTCGTGCAGAGTGGCCTGTATGCGTATCCTGCTGACGAAAGATTCCTCCAGTCCGAGTTCTCCTGCAATTACTGCGCAATATTCACCGACTCTGTGTATATGGCTACCGGTGTCGTCGTCGTTGGCTTCTGCAGATCTTGCGAGGGCATAAATCATGTATTCGACGACTCTCCCGTTTTCTAAAATGGTAGCCGCGCTATTAGTGTATATTTGCAACTGCTTTATCTTGTTATCGTCAAAGTAGTCGGCGGACGCGCTGTATACCGCCAATGCGCCTATGCAGCGGTTTCCTATAAGCATAGGCACTCCAAGTATCGAACTGAAGCCGTGTTTTTCCGCCTCCAGCCTCCACGGCTCGAATGAAGCATCGTCATGGTTCGTCCAGCACGGTTTCATGCTTCTTATTGCCATTCCTACCGGGCCTCTGCCGGTCGGACCATCATCCCACGTAATTTTTATGGAAGAAAGATAACCTTCTTCCATACCGTCGTATGCCACGGGTTTTACATGATAACTTCCCTCCCAAATCAGTCCAATCCATGCCATTTTCAAATTAAACAGATGCAATGCGTTTTTACAGATGCTATTGTAGATGCCTTCGCTTGACTCTATGCTTACGAGGGCATTCGATGCATCGTTTAAGTTAAGGAGTTCTTTGTTAAATTTATCGATGTCATCGACTTTTTGTTTCAGAGATGCAACCATCCGGTTAAACGTCCGGGTGGTTGTATCGTTTAAGTCAAGGAGTTCTTTGTTAAATTTATCGATGTCGTCGAAATTTTGTTTCAGAGACGCAACCATCCGGTTAAACGTCCGGGTGAATTCGCCTATCTCGTCATTGCTTTGGCTGTCTGCGTGCGCGTCAAAATTTCCATGCTCTACTCTCTGCGAAGCATCCCTTAACCGCAGCACGGGATCGATAAAGGTTCTCTTTATGTAAAAGTAAACCGCAACGAGTAACAGATTGGTAATAATAATGGCATATAATCTGATTTTATTGAACCGCTCTACCGCGCCGTCATTATGGCGTTGCAGAAAGTTTGCGAATTTATCGAGGACGTTATAAACGTAATTATGCACTCTCTCATTGTATTGTTCGGATAGTTTTTTTGCCTCCGGGGCCGGTAATCCGTCGATTGCAAGGAGCATGGGTTTTAAGTCCCGTCTCCACACTCTCTCTGTCGCCATCATGAACGGCAATGCCTGTTTGTAGTGATCATTATGCTTATCTTCTTCCTGCTTCATGACGGACATTGCCAAATCAAAGGCTTCCATCTCTTTATGCAGTATGCGGGACAGACGCGCATTATCCGACACATCGGAGGCGTGCGATAATTGCGAGGCGATAAGCGCAAGTTCGAATGAACGGAACCTCAAACTACCGGTAATGTTGATGATTTCCGCATCATTCCTGATATTGATGGTGAGTAAGTATGATCCATATTGAAAAATGGAGAAAAGTACGATAATAATCATGCTTAAAACAAGGTATTTTCCTTTTATGGATTGACAATAACGCATTGCCGACCCTCCGCTAACTTCCCCTCGTCTATATGAGTTCCAGTGTAAATACGGACCCGCCTTCGATATTCCTTACGGCAATGCTGCCGCCTAACTTCTCCTCTACGATTATTTTAGACATGTAAAGTCCTATGCCCGTTCCTTCGCCTTCCGATTTGGTTGTGAAGTAAGGATCGAATATCTTGTCTATTATACTTTCCGGGATGCCGCCTCCGTTGTCACTTACCGATAGTGTAAAAGTTTTCCCGCGCCTTTGGAAATCGACGCTTATCAGGCCGTCAGCCGCCACCCCCCTACCCCCCGTGAGGGGGGTATTGGCGGGGCCCTCTTCGCTTACTCCAAGCGTTCCAAGCCGTCTTCTTTGGATAATCGCATCCCTGGCGTTATTTATGATATTAAGGATAACGTGGGCTAAATGGTTCTTATATGTCGTGATTAATGCGGCGTCGCAGGGGATGACTTCGGAGGTACTTCCGCTCGTCACGTTATGGACATGGCAGGTGACGGCGTAAGATATGGAATTTGTCTTAAACTGAGGTAATAGCATGGAAAAGACATTGGAGACGATTCCAATGATATTGCAGGTTTCCTTTTCGATGGAAGGCTTGAAGAAGCTCTTGAAATCATCTATGGT
>JADFXJ010000187.1 GCA_015233615.1 Nitrospirota bacterium | reverse complement strand
GACGTTGCCATATGGCTGATGAACGGTACTACGATTAAAAGCGGCGGTACAGTCTACTCATCGCTTGCCTCCAGTTGGCAGATAAAGGGAGTTGGAGACTTCGATGGTGATGGAAAGAGCGACATTCTATTCCAGCATTCATCCGGCGACGTTGTCATCTGGCTGATGAACGGTACTACGATTAAAAGCATCGGTACAGTCTACTCATCGCTTGCCTCCAGTTGGCAGATAAAGGGAGTTGGAGACTTCGATGGTGATGGAAAGAGCGACATTCTATTCCAGCATTCATCCGGCGACGTTGTCATCTGGCTGATGAACGGTACTACGATTAAAAGCATCGGTACAGTCTACTCATCGCTTGCCTCCAGTTGGCAGATAAAGGGAGTGGGAGACTTCGATGGTGATGGAAAGAGCGACATTCTATTCCAGCATTCATCCGGCGACGTTGTCATCTGGCTGATGAACGGTACTACGATTAAAAGCATCGGTACAGTCTACTCATCGCTTGCCTCCAGTTGGCAGATAAAGTGATATAATGGATATTTAGGCTTAAAACCGCCTGTACCACCGCCAGACTGATCCACCACCGGTAAGAGTGGTATTCGGGCCCATAGAGCCGGCGCCTCAGTGCTATGGCTTGTGAGCGACGCCATTACAACGTGCGGTAATGGCGTCGTATACCCTCAGGCAAAAAGTGAATAACTCTGATTTTACGATGTAATAAGATGATAAGATGAATAGAACAAGTCTTATATAGCGATTGAAGAAGAAAAGCTTTTTTTCTAAAGCATTTTTTAATAAAACCAAAGAAGGCCGGATAAAAAAAATGGAAGACCATGCTAAAGAAAAAATTATAGTGGCATTGGACGTCGACAACGAGAAAGATGCATTAACGTTGTGTGAGAAACTATCGGATCACGTGGGAGCGTTTAAGATAGGCCTTGAACTCATACACTCCACGGGAATTGCGATAATTCAGAAGATTGCCGAAACTGGAGGAAACATTTTTTTAGACCTCAAGTTTCATGACATTCCAAATACCGTGGCAGGGGCCGCAAGGGCAGTGTCGAAGTTATCGGTAAAGATGTTTAACGTACATACGATGGGTGGACTTGAAATGATGGCAGCCGCCGTTAAGGCGGCAGAGCAGTGGGCCCCGATGAGGCGTCCACTGATCCTGGGTGTAACTATACTGACAAGCATAGATAAGCAGGCGATGAATCATCAATTGAGAATTTCGGGAGAGGTTGAAGACCAGGTTGTCTATCTATCCTGTTTAGCCGAAAGAGCTGGATTGGATGGAGTTATCTGCTCTCCAAAAGAGATCGAATCGATTCGCAAAAACGTATCTCGCAATATGCTGATTGTGACTCCGGGAGTTCGCCCAATCTGGGCATCGGTGCAAGACCAGAAGAGAATTTCGACACCGGGCGAAGCTGTTATAAAAGGTGCTTCATATCTGGTTATAGGTCGGCCTATCACAAAACCGCCCTCAAAAATAGGCACGTGTGTCGATGCGGCCAGATTGATTGCCGAAGAAATATCTGCGGCATTAGAAAAGAAAACACAGAAGATATAATCCGCTGCCGGTACTAGCGGCGGTTGCAAGACGCTGCTTTAACTTAAAGATTTCCGGCGGTTTTATTTGGCGTCCCCAACGGGATTCGAACCCGTGTTACCGACGTGAAAGGCCGATGTCCTAGGCCGAGCTAGACGATGGGGACGCTGCTTTCATGAGCCGCCTGGGACTCGAACCCAGGGCACCCGCCTTAAAAGGGCGGTGCTCTACCAGCTGAGCTAGCGGCTCAAGCTTTTAAGTCTAACTCATTTTGTACTATGATGTCAATCGTTATTTTACTCGTTATTTTACTTCCGGTTACTCCGGGCAAAACCGACGCCGCTTATACCGATTTGGTGTTATCCGGCTTAAACCGAACCCGACCGTTACCCCCGGCTTGCTTATCCGGCAAAATGCAATAATCTTTTAACCATAGTAAAAAACATTGTTCCCGGTATATCAATTAGAGCGACGTTTTGTATTATAATAGATGAGGGATGCTTTAAGGCTCTGTTGAGCGGGGTTATTCCTTGCTTTTGCCGTAGCAACCCAATAATATTATCTTTAGGAGGATCCTGTTAATGAAAAGACATATTTTGACCCTGGTTCGATTGGCGGTATTCCTTGTTTTCGCCGTCTCTTTTTGCATCGCATCTACACGGAGTTACGCGGCGGACGACTCCAAATTAAAAGAGCTGCCCCTGGATAAAGCCGTGAGAGTCGGAATGGGCAAAAATACCATAATCGAATTCACCGACCCTGACTGCCCCTATTGCCGCAAGCTCGACAGCTACCTGAAACAAAGAAAGGACGTGACCAGGTACATATTTCTTTTCCCGCTAACCCAATTGCACCCAAAGTCCGAAGAAAAGTCAAAGCTTGTTCTTTGCTCGAAAAATCCTGCCGGCACTTTGGAGGAAGTCATGTCGGGCCAGTACGACAAGGAAATGCCGAAACCCTGCAATGACGAAAAAAATGTAAGCCTGCTGAAAGAATTCCGTGAAATTGGCTTAAAGCTTGGCATTACCGCCACTCCGTCTCTGTACGTAAACGGTAATTTCATATCCGGTGCAAACATACAGGCCATAGAGCAGATTATCGGCCCTATCAAATAATGTGTAAGTTTTCACGCCACTAAAGCCGAGGGGAATGGTTTGGCGAGCCGGCCAATATGAGGCATAATCAGTGGAAGCATAAGCCATGAAACAAAAGCCGCGAAAACCTCCCGTCCCGGCAGAGCGGTACGAAACCATACGCCAGGGGATAGTCTCTCTTTTCGAAGAGCGTACCGGTCCCCTTACTGCCAGAGACATATCCGTCACGATCCGGATTTCCGAAAAGGACGTCTATTTTCACCTCGCCCACATTCGGCGCTCTATGGGTAAAGGGAACAAGGGCCGGGTGCTTTCCGTAACGCCGGCAACGTGCAAAAAGTGCGGCTTCGAATTCAAAAAGCGGGAAAGGCTCACCAAACCCGGCAAGTGTCCCGTGTGTAATGGCGAATCGATAGAGCAACCCCTGTTCTCGCTCGTTTAAATGATCGAATCCCGAAGGAAAATATAGGATGAACATGAATCCCGAGTCAAAACATAGTCTCAGGCCAAAATATGGTTCCAAGCCAGAATACGAGCTTCCGGCTCCTCCACACTTCGACCCTTCTAAAGCCGGCCAACTCTGGCGGGTGCCATACCAGCAAAGGGCATCCGAGGCACGCGCATGGGCCAAACTCCACGACATCCGCTCCATGGTTACCGACAGGCCCCGTATTTGCCTTATGCCCATTGACGTGCAGAACTCTTTCTGCCTGCCCGACTTCGAACTCTTCGTGGCCGGGAGATCCGGCCGCGGCGCCATAGACGACAACGTAAGGCTTTGCGAGTTCATTTACCGTAACATGGCCGTCATAACGGAGATAGCTCCCACCATGGACACCCATACCGCCATGCAGATATTTCATGAAGTCTTCTGGATAAACGACAAAGAGGAGCACCCACCGCCCATGACGATCATCTCCGTCTGCGACGTAGAGACCGGCAAGTGGCGTATTAACCCCGATGTAGCCGCAAACTTGCCCGAAAACCTGAAATCTGGCGACTATTCGTCGCTTCGGCAATACGCACTGCACTACGTAAAAAAGTTGGAAGCCTCCGGGAAGTACCCGCTCGTCATCTGGCCCTACCACGCGATGCTCGGCGGAGTGGGCCACGCTTTGGTATCCATCGTCGAGGAGGCCCTCTTTTTCCATAACTTCGCCCGCCACAGCCAGACGGGTTTCGAGATAAAGGGTGGCAACCCCCTTACGGAACACTACTCCGTGCTTAGTCCGGAGGTGCTGGACGACGTTGACGGCAAACCTATCGCACTGAAAAACACCCGGTTTAGCAAAAAGCTTCTCGACTTCGACGCCGTCATAATTGCCGGGCAGGCCAAGAGCCACTGTGTGGCATGGACGATAGCGGACCTCCTTGGCGAGATAATGTTTCAGGACCCGAAGTTGGTTAAAAAGGTTTATCTTCTGGAAGATTGCACGTCCGCCGTAGTAGTTCCCGGCGTCGTCGACTTCACGGAGCAGGCCGAGGATGCATTCAAAAAATTCGCAGCCGCGGGCATGAACGTGGTAAAGTCGACCGAACCGATGAGCGACTGGCCCGGCCTGGCACGCTAACCGCACTATGCGTATCCCGACTAAATCCGATGGCCGACGGCCCCCGTGCGGTTTCTTCGGGCGTGGCGACGCGAGCGCCCTTGCAGATCATGGTGGCCTTTCACGCCGGAGGAATACGCGACGATTACCGAGCTGGCAGCCGAGGCGGGCATTAGCGCGGGCGTTGTCGAGGGAAGCGATCCATTCCGACGCCAGAGAAAAAAGTGAGGTTAGGGGTGTTTGGTGTCGAACTGTTGACATACACATTTAACTAAGCCGTTTTCATGGTATACCGTGTCCTTCCGGCAGGCGTGTGTAAAGTAGAAAATATTTTGATGGACTAAAAATTATTTTTGCAAAGCTGCGACAGTTTCCCTGAAGTTCCATGGCATCCATAGACCTGGATTTTTACACAAGTCTGCCGAATGTTTCTGTAGCTCCGTTAGATACTCGAAAGCATTACAGCGGAATCCAGTGGAATGCGATACAAAGGACTAATAGGGTAGGGAAGGCTTGCGCCTCCCCTCCCTCCGAACCGTACAGGCGGATTTCCCGCATACGGCTCTCCAGT
>JADFXJ010000072.1 GCA_015233615.1 Nitrospirota bacterium | reverse complement strand
CGATCCCTGGATTGCCATGTTGCGATGTTTTAAATCGTAATTTCTGCCTTAAACTATAGATTATTTTGCCCGCCAGAGCTTTTGACAAAAACCTCATATCCGAGATGCCGTATTTCCCAAGGAAAGCACGAAGTTCCTCATTGCCGCCATAAACTTCCTTGCCTCGACCTTGGAGCGAAACAATAACCAAAGAGAGGCTTGCAAGAAAGGCCAAAATGCAGGCAAAACAAAAGGAAATAAAAGAGACAACGGGAAAAACGGAAGCAACTAATCCTGGCCCAGATATTAATTCTTTCGATTATGCCGATAATAATAAGAATCAGCATGTAAGCGGATATTACACGAAAAGGGGGACTTACGTACAACCATACGATAGAAGCTACCCTGGAACCGGGGGTGGACGAAGCAGAGGAAGATAATTAACCGAAGACGGAACAACCACAAATTAGCAGGACAATCCATGTTGTCCAGCAAGTGAATGGGATTTTGTGAGAATTGGTGATAGATGGGAATGAGGCTTGTAAGTCGCTGAAATTAAATGATTTATACAAAAATCTCACATGTCCACCAACTGTCCACCAAGTGTGTGAGAATTTTAGCTATAAATGCTCATAGAAGTAGTATTAAAGGGGTTTTAAACGGTTTTTGAGTGGATTGGGAAAATCTCACTAAATACTACAAAACTTGCAAAACTGGGGTGAAACCAGCTAAAATCTCACAGTACTGAAGATTGAGAGAAAAGGTGAAGAGTGTTTATTAGTGCGGATGGACGTAGATAATACTTGCTGGACAAAATCTCATTTCATCCCGTCAGTTATAGATAATTTGGCCGATAAGGATACAATTAAAGATAAGCTTACGATCGACAAAAAGAAATTGCTCGTCGTAGAGGGGCCCGATGCTTATTGGTTTTCGATTTGGGCATGTCGGGAGTTTGGGGTTGAAGGGATCCAGGTTTTGGATTTTGGCGGCATCAGGCAACTTCGTCAGTATCTGAAGACGTTGCCGCTGGTTACCGGATATAATGATGTTGGAGTTGAGACGATTGTTATCGCCCGTGATGCAGAAACGGATCAGAATGCGGCAATCGCCTCCGTAAAAGGTGCCTTAAAAGACGCGGGATTTGCAGTGCCCGCGAGTCCTCTGGAGTTTACGAACGGCGCTCCCCGCACTGCGTATTACCTGTTCTCTCAAAGTTCCGAAACTTCTACCTCACCTCAACCCGGTACTCTTGAAGACCTTTGTTTGGACACCATCGATGACCCCGATGTTTTGGGATGTGTCGATCGATACCTCGAGTGCTTGAAAGCGGAAAGCCGGAATACCCCCCGTCTTCACAAATCAAGATTGCACGCATATTTATCGGGTAAAGATGAATTTGTGGGAATGAAGATTGGAGAGGCTGCAAAAGCTAATGCATGGAACTGGAACCACGACAGGCTCAAGCAGTATAAGCAGCTTATTATGGATATGTAAATCGGACATATTGATTGGCGGAGTCGCATCTTTACGGGAGTTCCCTCAAAAGATATTGTGATGACCGGTAGAGTCTGTGATAAAACAGGGAAAATGAAGGATACGAAGAGGCAGGGTAAGAATTTCGGGGAAACAGCGATGGAAACTTTTTCAATTTTCGGAAGGTTTGGACAATCGCAAGGCATCCATCCCCCCCGCCCCTTCCTCTTTCCTATTGGGTGGTGCGGAAATACCACGTGAGCGAGATCGGCGTCTTTGGCTCGTTTGTGCGTGGAGAACAAAAAAAGCGCAGCGACGTAGACATTCTTGTAAGCTTCTCCGAAACCCCCGATCTTTTTAAATTTATCGAATTGGGGAGGTATCTGCAGAAGCTCCTGCGAAAAAAAGTCGATCTTATAGACAAAAGTGGAATCAGGAGGCAACTGAAAGAGATTATCCTGAATGAGGTTGTCTATATATGAAGAGGAAATACAGCCCCCCCCCCTTCCCCCCCCCGCAACGGAGCCGAACGGCTACATTTTAGATTTCAAATAAGCCGCCATTTGCTTGTCGGTGGTCCTGATATGCTTGATAAGCCAGTCAACGGCCTGATTCTGAGTGGCCGTTATGATTAGTTCGGTGGCGCCCTCCTGGTCGAACATTTTTTTCAGCGATGAATAATTCTTCAAAAATTGTATGTGCTCGCCCTTGTGGGAGTCGTAATCCGGATATTTGTATCTAATCATGTACTCCTCTTCCCTGGTGAAATGGTCCATAACGTAGCCGCCAAGGAAACGAAATATCTTCTCTATCTCTTTTTCCTTTTCGGGGTGCGACATGTTAACGAGGCGGTTTATTCTTGAAAATATCTCTTTGTGTTGGTCATCCAGCTCATCGACACCTGTCGTTAAACTACTATCCCATTGTATATCCATGTTCTTCTCCTTTTCGTAGGCGGTACGTCAAACCCCATTTCAACAAACAATGAATTCAGCCAAAACTCCGTTGTTGCTATAAAAATGCTGCCATAAAAAAACGTTAAGAGCCCTTCTTAGAATTATAACACATTCCACGGTTGTAAAATACTAAAAAAAGTCAACGGCAAACCGGCCCGGAGTTAAGCCAGCCCGGCAAATCGGTCAGATATCGAGCCGGGCTTATACAAATTTGTTATTATAAAGCGGCAAATATCTTTTCGTAGAGCAAGTCGGCTATAAGTTTATAACCGGCAGTGGTCAAATGAAGCCCGTCGTTGGAGTACTCTGCGCGCAGGCGTAACGTCTCCGGCTCCGAGGAGTGGGCGAAAAGGTCGGCAAAGGGGAAGCCGCTCACATTGGCAAAAGAAATAATCTTTTCGTTCAGTGCCAGGCGTGGTGGGATAAAAGAATCGTATCCTCTCAGCGAAGGCACCGTGACGGCCACGGGCGTAATGCCGTGGCTCTTAGCCCTGTTATACATGTAGGAAAGGTTTTCGAATATTTCGGAGGTCGCAACACCCCATCCAATGTCGTTTGTGCCGCCAAGGATGATAACGTAATCCGGGTATAGGGCCAGTACGTCGTCATCGAAGCGGTTCAGCATGTCGGAGGTCAACTCACCGTTTATACCCCTGGAAGCGAATTCTAGCTTCCCTGCTGCCATTTGGGATAAAAAGTGGGTGTATGGGGTTTCCTGATAGTAAGGTACGCTCATCGTAGGTGATTGGAACCCTACGGTAAGGCTGTCTCCAAAGGCTACTGCTTTCTTCATGGTGATCGAATCTCCGATAACCTGCAAAAACAAATTTTACAAATAAAAAATAAAAATGTATGATAAAATAGAAAACATGGTTATTTTATTACAAATTCTATTTGCAATTATTCTTATCATTATATTATTATTTTATGCAAACGTAAATCAAGTATTAAAATCCTACATTATGGATAGCTTCATTGGAGTGGATAGATGTAGTGTAGGCGATTAAATAAACAATTTAACAAGGAGGATTGGATTAATGACGAAAGCAGAATTAATTGATCAGATCGCAAAGGATACAAACTTAACAAAGGCTGACGCCACCAGGGTTCTTGATTCAGTAATCAACTCCATAATTGACGCCACTACCGACGGCCAGAAGGTCACTCTGGTGGGATTTGGCACGTTCTCGGTTTCTACGAGAAAGGCCAGAGACGGTCGTAACCCAAGGACTGGCGACATAATCAAGATACCCGAGGCTAAAGTACCGAAGTTCGTAGCCGGCAGGGCTTTTAAGGAGGCCATAAATAAAGCTAAATAAATAAAAAGACATTTATGCCTTGTAAAGCAGGGATTTAGGTAAGCATAACGGCAATATAGCCGAAAAGGGCGATAAAGCAGCGCCGGGGCATAAAATGTGTCACGTAGCGATGGGTAGATCTTTAACGCATAGTCTTACACGTGATTGTTTGATGAAAATGCATGAGATGTGCATTTTCTTTAGCGTATAGTGTTTTTGTGTCGCATGGCAGGCGGTTTTACTTGTCTGCAATATGGTGCGGCATATAGCGGGCACCTGTAGCGGGCATATATGTATCCGTACCGATGAAGTTTTACAGATATGCTCATAACGTGCTCTAACGTGATGGAAGTACCCGTGGATATTGTATTATGGCCGGGAGCGTTTCGGGCCGTTAAGTATTTGTTTAGCAGGCTGATTGCCAGAAGGTGGATTGCCGGAAGGTAAAAGACCAACATGTGGTAAGAATAAATCTGTAGTAACAAAGGAGTCTGTGATGCTATTGGATATTGATGATGTACTATCGCGCCGGCAAACGCGCGGGCTATCGAATAGCCTATCTGAGCAAATATATAGTAACGGAGAAACGCAACAGGGGCCCCGTCCAAACTACCGGCGGCCTGTTAAGCACGGCCATAGTCTTTGTCGCAAAATATATTCTCACATAGTTGTCCAAATAACTCCCCCAAAAGGGTCATATAGTAATAGAACGCCACTGGGATTACTCGCAATCTGTTGCGCGTACGTAATACTTTTGCTTTCTTTTTCCAGTTGTTCTCAGCAGTTCAGGAGTCCCATTTTTCAACCCTCTGACAATCAGGGCTTTGGCCCTAATGGATTAGCCTGGAACGGCAGGGATCTCTTGATCGGCGATAGAGACGTCGTATTTTCGATTGACCCTAAAACAAGCACTTTCCTGACCCCGAATTCACTTTTCACCGGGGATGGTGAAGTATCTTTTACCAGGTACCCGGTGCCTCTTCCAAAAATAGTGAGTATATCCGACATGACATGGGAGGGTGATAGCGGTACAAACGGTTATCTTTGGATAGCGGATTCATATAGTAAAAAGTTGATAAGGATAAATGTCGACGATAACAAGATATCGAAGAGCTTAAGGGTTCCCGGAGACGATTCTCCCGGCGGGATAGCCTACGACGGAAAGAACCTTTGGGTTTCCGGTTCACTGAAGAAGAAGATTTACCAGCTTGACTTAAGCGACTGTAAGGAAATCGTATCGGGGAGATTGCCGGTTCAGGAGTGTAAAATCGTGAATGAGTTCAATTCTCCGTTAGAAGTGATCACGGGTCTTGCCTGGGACTGTTACAATCTTTGGATATTGGGGACGAATACTTGTAAAGTCACAAAGAGCGATTGCATAAAAAACAGACTGGTAAAGCTGGATATTAAAAGCGGTAAGATTACACAGGAGGCAGACCTGCCGTTATACATGGCCAAACCGTCGGCAGTGACCTGGGTTGACGGTATCTTTTGGGTTGCCGATTATAATTTGAACAGAGTGTTTAAGGTAACCTCTACCTTTAGTGTGTCTTCTGACAAGACTGTCTACACGTCGGATATTACAACGGATGTACAAGAGGTTAAGCCGGAGGTAAAAGAGGTAAAGCAGGAAGAGCCCGTTCGTGAGTCGACCGGTAAAGTCGAAATCCAGTCGGTGCCGGAGCTTACGCTGGTTCCTAACCCGGCGGCGGATTACTTCGAATATATAGTAAAGGATAACGATACACTCTGGGACATAGTGTCCAAAAAATTTGGTGCATCTCCCATGGATTGGCCTAAAGTTTGGGAACTTAACCCGGATATAAAAAATCCTGACATGATTTATCCCGGGCAGCATATCAGGATTCCCGGATATCTGAAGGAGCAACAAAAAGCAAGTAAAGAGGCTTCGGTGCCGGTTAAATGATTGACGGTATAAACGTATGAAGAGCGTCTGGTGGTGTCCCGCCCGGTGGGAGGGATACCGCCATTATGCAAACTGGCACCCACGGAAATCCGGTATAATCTATCCGGTTTTCTTCCCGATTAAGCCTAAAAACAAGTGAAATGTATATTACAACAACCCGACGTGCTTAAGCGCTTCTTTGATGTCGTGGTTTTTCGCGGCTGCTTCCCTTAGGGCTTTCTTAAGTAATTCGGCTTGTTCATCAAGTTCTTTGGTTTTTCGTACGGCAGGGGCAAGTGCAGTACGTCTATCCCATAATACAAACCCTATTAAATATCCCATCCCGCTAAAAAATAGTGTAAAAAGTATTCCAAAGCCCCAAAGCATGAAAGTCTGCATCTGTTCGAACCGCTTATCGACCTGTTCGAACCTCTTATCGACCTGCTCGAACCTTCTATTTATATCGGCCCTCAGATCGTCAATTCGCTGGTTGGTGGCATCAATCCTCTGGTTGGTGGCCTTTAACCCCTCTTCGAGCCTGATCATGCGATCCCTGTCCGCCTGCGTGAACGATGAATCTGCCGCAGCGGGGGCGGTTGTCATACAAAACATCAGGCATATGAGCATTAACAAGCTTCTCATGCTTGATTATAACATAAATTATGAGAATCGTCACTGTTTTCAATGAAATGTAGTACCTACTCAGGTCATGGCAAAAATGAATCTAGCTATAAACAGGAATGTCCACTAAATGAATCTTATTTCGATTCAACGTGAAAATGCTAAAATACTGGTGCGAAAGTGGAGGAATTATAAAGCGGAGTACTTAAAAAGTTGAGGAATCATGATGACGGATAGAATTTTATTAGGCCATGGAAGCGGTGGCACCTTAATGCACAAATTGATTCGGGATGTAATTGCCCCCAGGCTTGGAGTTGCCGGATTTGGCGATTCCGCCCTTTGCGACCTTTCGGGCATGATTTCGGGCATGAACAGGATAGCCTTCACAACCGACTCTTTTGTAGTATCCCCTATTTTTTTCCCGGGCGGTAACATTGGCGATCTGTCGGTCTACGGAACGGTTAACGACCTTGCCGTTGCGGGGGCCACTCCAAAATATTTATCCGCCGGCTTAATAATCGAGGAGGGCTTCCCTCTTGCGGACTTTATAAGTGTATTAGATAGCATGGCCGGTGCGGCACTTGCCGCCAATGTAAAAGTCGTAGCCGGAGATACGAAGGTGGTTCAGAAGGGGAGTGCCGAGGGCATTTATATTAACACAACGGGTATAGGCATCTTTGAGCATGGCATACTACCACTGGTTCCTTCAAGTATAGAACCGGGCGACTATATAATACAGAGTGCCCCGATAGGTTTACATGGCATATCCATAATAGCACAAAGAAACGGCATAAGCTTTAATCCGCCAATCGTAAGCGATCTGGCTCCCTTAAATCTTCTTACAGGTGACATGATTAGTTTCGCCGGCTCGATTGCCGCAATGCGGGACCCCACACGGGGAGGACTGTCTACCACCCTTTGTGAGATAGCCATCGAATCCGGTTTTGGCGTCGAAGTACACGAGGAGCGCATACTGGTGCCGCCACAGGTTAAAGGTGCCTGCGAGCTCCTTGGACTTGACCCGATGTACGTGGCAAACGAAGGTGTCCTCATAGCCTTTGTTCGGAGAGATATGGCAACGGCAATTCTATCTGCAATGCACGGCAATGACCTTGGAAAGGATGCATTGGTTATAGGTGAGGTTACGGATTCTCATCCGGGAAGAGTTATCTTACATACCCTGATCGGTGGTAAAAGAATCGTTGATATGCTTCCCGGCGACATGCTTCCGAGAATATGTTGATTCCATTGGGATAATACCAATATAGCGGGATTCAGTGGGATGCAATAAAGTAACCACCCCGCGAATACCCTCCTCACGGGGGGTAGGGGGGGGGCGGCAGAGGCCTGGATTCATGGCTAGATCTGCCAGCCGTATTTGCGGGCCGGCAATCTAGTTCTTTGTATCACATGCCACAGGATTTCGCTATAATCTGCATACGCTCAACCCGGCCTTGCGAATTAAAAACTCTCGAAATCCTTATCGCTTATGTCTTTACCGATGTGTTTGTGTTCATCCGAAATGTCTATTTTAACTCCGGGTACGGTTCTTTTTTTCGGTACAACGTCGTGGGAGATCGTCTTGTACCCGGCATTGGGACGATTTGTAACTCCAAAATGTTTCGCTTGAATTTTTGTTCTTTCCGGGGTTCTCTCCTGAAGCGCCTCCTTCTTTCTCACGGGTGCTGCACTCCTCCTGGATTGTCTCCCCTCTTCCCCGATTCTAAAGAATGAGATTACATGCTGCAATTGCTGGGATTGGGCCGATAACTCCTCGGAGGTGGATGACATCTGCTCGGCAGCCGCTGCGTTTTGTTGAATTACCTGGTCGAGTTGTTGTATCGCCTTGTTTATCTGATCCGCGCCGGAGCTTTGTTCCGAGCTCGACGCGTTTATCTCCTGCACGAGTTCCGCGGTCTTCTGTATGTCCGGCACGAGGCTCTGCAACATTTCTCCCGCCTTTTCGGATACCTCCACGCTCGACGAAACGAGACTGTTTATCTCGGCTGCGGCTGCCTGGCTCCTGCCGGCGAGTTCCCTTACCTCGGAGGCCACTACTGCAAACCCCTTGCCGTGCTCCCCGGCCCTGGCAGCCTCTATGGCGGCGTTTAAGGCCAGCAGGTTAGTCTGCCTCGCTATCTCTTCGATTATGGAAATCTTCTCCGCTATGTCCTTCATGGCCTTCACCGTCTGCGTTACGGCCTTCCCGCTTTCTCTGGCGTTGCCGGAGGATTTGACGGCTATCTTTTCCGTCTGCTGGGCGTTGTCGGAGTTACCCTTTATGTTTGCCGCCATCTGCTCCATCGAAGACGAAACCTCCTCGGCCGATGCCGCCTGCTCGTTTGCACCCTGTGACATCTCCTCGGACGTGGCACTCATCTCCTCGCTTCCACTGGCCACCTGCTCGCTGGCCTCCTGAACGTCAGTTACCACCTCCGTCAGCTTCGAAACCATCTCCGAAAGGGCCTGCATCAGCTTGTCCTTTTCCGATCGCTCTTTTACCCTCACGTCTAAGTTACCGCGTGATAGCTCGTATGCCAGATTTGTCACTTCGTTCTCGGCATCTATTAATTCGTTAATGCTCACTTTTATGGTATTGAAATCCTCCTTGTACTCCTCCGTTATCTTTGGAGGTATGTCGCCTTTGCTTATTCGCCCGATAAAACCCCTTATAACGTTAATCGGTTTGATAAAGGCCTCGGTGAGGTTGTTTATCCCCTTTGACAGGTCCGACCAACTGCCGGAGACTTTGTCTGTCGCAAGCCTGGTATCGAGCTTGCCGTTTCCTACCGCGTCTATCATTCCCTGTGTTTCGTTAAGGATGGTTTTTATGGTATCGGTCATTTGCTTCATCTCGCCAAATAACCCCGACGGGTTAGAGCCAAAATCTATCTCGATATCGCCCCCGGCTATTTTCTGGGCGATCCCTGCCATTACCGGTGGTTCGCCTCCCAGTTGGCTGCTTATGCCTTTTGCAATTACAACCCCAAGAGTCATGCCGATTAAAACACCGATCAACGTTACTGCGAGCAACAGAGTTCGACTGCTCTTATAGATGGAAGCGGCTTCTTCGGAAGCCTTTTTAGCGTTGTCTTCCTTGTTTCTTGTCAATTCGTCTAGTGTATCGTCAACGGCTTTTGCTTTATCCCTGGCCGCACCCATCGATAATTTAGTGGATTCCCTCACCTCGTTAAGATTCTCTTTTGACGCAAGCGCCAAAACTTGCTTATGAAGTGGCTCCCATTCGTTTAATTCGGTGTTGAGTTTATCGAGAAGGGCTTTACCTTTTTCCGAATGGAACAATGGTTTGGCCTTAGCGAGGTTTTCATGCATCAAAGCCGAGTATTTATCTAAACGTTCTTTCAATTTCAGGCGATCTTCCTGTGTGCTGGCAAGAAGAAAATTTTTCTCGGCGCGGGTTACATAAACCAGGTCTATATTGACCTCCTTAATATGCGAAACTCCAAGGAGCTCTCTTTCATACAACCTGTCCGTCAATTCGCTCAAAGTACCCATGTTGTTTACGCCGACCATCCCGACAACTATGGTGATGACGGACACTATCAAAAATGCCAGTATCAGTTTGGTAATAACTTTCATGTTACTGTACCAATTCATAATCTTCTCCTTTTCGATAATCTTCTCGAATTATTCAAATTGCTCAATAACCGATCACTGCTTAAACACTTATTAAACCTGTTTTCCCTCCATGATTTTTAGTATTCCAGGTACGTCTAAGATCAGGGCTACCGTACCGTCGCCGAGAATGGTAGCGCCTGAAACGCCTTTTAAGTCCTTGTATATCTTACCCAGTGATTTTATCACGGCCTGTACGTCGCCAAAAAGCTTATCCACCGCCATTGCCAATTGCCGGCCTGCGTACTGCACTATAACTATATTGCCGCAATACTCTTTCAATCCCGTGGTGCCGAATAGGTCCCAAAGAGATACGAAAGGTATAACTTTCCCATGAAATGTAAAATAACACTGGTCGCTTATCTTGTGATACTCCTCACCCGATATCGAAAAACACTTGATGACCATGTCGAGGGGTATAATATATCTGGCCTTGCCAATGCCTACCATAAAACCTTCGATTATCGACAAGGTCAGAGGCAGATGTATCTTTACCGTCGTTCCTTTTCCCTCTTCGCTCTCTAAGGTCACAAATCCGCGTAAAGCTTCTATGTTTCGCTTTACCACGTCCATACCCACACCGCGGCCGGAGAGTTTCGTTACTTCCTTAGCAGTGGAAAACCCCGGTTCGAATATAAGATTTAACAGTTCTCTGTCGGAAAGTGTCTTATCCTGGCTGGCAAGCCCCTGGCTTATCGCCTTTTCCATGATGCGTTCCCTGTTAAGTCCTTTTCCATCGTCCGTTACTTCAATCACGATGACTCCGGCGTCGTAATACGAATTGAGCTTCACCGTAGCTTTGGCGGGTTTGCCCCCGGCAGAACGTTCATGTGGCTGTTCTATACCGTGGTCAACGGCATTTCGTACAAGGTGGGTGAGAGGGTCGTTGATCTTTTCCGCCATAGTCTTATCCAGCTCCGTGTCTGCGCCGGTGATTACGAGATCTATTTCCTTGCCTAATTCCTTGCTCAGATCATGTACCATCCTCTGGAAACGATTAAAGGATGTCCCAATTGGAACCATCCTCATTTTCATAGACATATCCCGAATGTCATTGACCAATTTTGTCATAAAAGAGGCGGACTTCGTTAATTCGGTGTCTTTGGATTTTAAGGCCAACTGTTTCATTCCACCATTTGCAACGACAAGCTCGCCTACAATATTAATCAGCATATCAAGTTTTTCCGCGTCCACCCGAATCGTGTTGGAAACGGTGTGGCTTGCCATACCACTAAGACATTCCCGCACCTGTTGTTGCTTATCCAGTGCGATATCGACGATCTCTTTTCCCAAAACTCCCTTGTGAACCAGGATCTCGCCAATTAAGGGCTTATTCCCGGAGCCCTTTATTTCGGCCATCTGTATGGCCAGAGCATCTCCGATATCCCGTCTTGTTACCAATCCTCCTCTAACGAGGATTTCTCCAAGCTTCGATACGTCTTCGGGAAGTTCGTCTATTGTTTTATCAAATGTCTCCACGGGACTATGGGGAGGAATTACTACGATTTTACTATCCTCCATGACAAATTCGAATACGTCTTCGATGGTTTTCTTATCGCAGGAGCTATCGAGGTCTATCTCGAAACCCAGGTAACAATCCTCCGGATCCATCTGTGCCGCCCCCGGCATGGCTTCGTCAATGGTAACCAGGTTTACTACCTGCCCTAACTTTGACAGGTAACCTATCGTCGATATTGGGTCCATGCCGTCTTTGAGCAAGTTCTTCCCAAACCTCAACGATATGTGCCACGTCGCCGGGGTACCGGAGGGCGCGTTAACGTCACCAGTTGATGAGCCGGGGTTACCGGTACTCCCGGAATATTTGTCCGGCCCGACGGCAGCGCCAGTTGCTTGCGATACATTGTCCGGCTTACCGGGAGACTTCGCATGTGAAACATCATGACGCATATACTTTGCCAAACTTAAAGATAGCTCGTTGCCGACAAGTTGCAGTTCGTCCATGGGGTTGCCGCTGAATGAATACTCTACAAGTTCCTTAACGTGGTCTTTGCATCGCAGCAACAGGTCTACCATGTCACGGGAAACGTGGATTTCATCTATACGAAGCCTGTCCAGTACGCTTTCCACCTTATGGGTAAAGCGTTCGACCTCTTCCAGGCCAATCATGCCGGCCGAGCCCTTTATGGTGTGGGCCGACCGGAAAAGCGCGTTTATTTTATCTCTATCCCCCGGAGACGATTCTATAGTCAGAAGAATATTCTCCATGTCCTGGAGAACCTCCACGACCTCTACCAGAAACGTCTGTTGCGCAGAAGTTAAATCCATTTTCTCCACCATATAGCCAGGATTCGGTTATCTATTTACAGATTACCAATTTACAATTCGGTTGCACCGGCCTTATTCCAGCCGGATTTCAAACCCCTATACCTACCGCAGGCCTTATGTCTGCCGGATAAACCAAACTTGCCGGGTACCTTATGCCTACCGCAGGCCCAGTATCCCTAAAATACGCATCAGGACGTAATCGGCATCCATGTACTTTAAAATAAACTCCTTTACGCCAAGCACGGCACATTTCATTACCAGCGGGTTTTGTACGTTTGTAGATAGCATACATATAGGCAAATTTTTAGATGCGTTGTGTAACTTTATAGAGCGTGCGCAATCGTAAGCCGCCGCCATAGGCATGTCTATGTCTATGATCACCAGGTCGGGCATTTCGGTAACAGCCTTGCTCACACCATCGGATGAGTCTGTGGATTGAATCACCTCTATTCCATTATTCGTTAGTAATTTCTTCAGGCGTTCCTGTAAGGCGTCCGATTGCTCGATTATCAATACCCTTGGTTTAGAACCGGGTGCAGACGCCGTTCTATTGTTAAACCGTGTATCCTGCACTCCGGCGAACCCGGTCGATACGGCATCTACGCCGGTCAGCGATAGCACCCTATCGGAGGAGGCAGACACAGGCGGGGCATGTAAGCCCTGCTTTTCGACGCGGGACTCCTTCTGCCTCTTTATCAGGTATGAAGTCAAAACGGAGTAGTCGTCGGAATCGTCTAACACAAACTCCAGCCCGCAACGGCAATCATGAACGTACTGTACCCTGACACAAAAGGAAAAACTCCTGCCATCCGGGAAGAATATGTCGAAACCTTCGATTACCCGGCCAAGTTCCAGCATCGATTGTGCATCGGGAATTTCGATGCCCATTCCTCCTAGCCCAATATCCGTCACTTTGGCATTGGAGACAACGCCAAAGTCTTTAATCGAAAAACTCACGTTCAACGGCTCCTTGTCCGACGGGCTGACTCTAAAATATTCCCTCTTATAGTACACGTCAATGGACTCCGGCAGCGAGAACATGGCCAGTAAAAAATCCTCTCCATGAGCCGGCAAATGAGGCCGTGTGGTAAAGTTCATAATGCTCCCTCTCGGCAGAGATAACCTGAAATCCACTTCGGCGCCGCTCGTGATCGATTGCTTTGGCGCCCATTTCAGTATAAAGGTTCGCTCATCGCTATCCACGAATGTTACATAGTTGCCATCCATGAGCTTGAAGCTATCGTTTTCCTTCATCTCTACCCTGTACTTAAACACCGATGCCGTCACGAAAGATTCGTATACCTTTTCCGGAGACCTGACAACCTGCCTTCTGCCGGATGTTATGTCCGTTTTCTCTGCCATGTCAAACCCAAAACACAAAAAGCGCAAAATTACGGTTGCGACAAACGGTATTACTACAACCGGCGCCATGTACGGCAGTGCTATGGACGTAAAAAAGTCTATTCAATTTTGCCTTAGGTAAAAATAATATAACCCGTAAGTTATTTTAAAAAAAGCTTCGTCCAGCTTGAACTGTTTTTATGGTATTATACGGATTATTATAACATTGACCTGATGTTATTGCAACATATACACTATCTTTCGACTTTTAGACGGGTAAGATGCCCGATTGAAAAACGACGCGGGTTTTGCCGGTAAAATGATCGCAGCCAATAAAAACTATGAATGGTACCAATAAAGCTATAAATGATACCAACGCAACGGGTACGGATTTCGCCGTACGCCTGGCCGCAATTTCGAAGACCTATCTTTGGGGCAGCGTTGGCGTTGAGGCACTAAAATCCGTAAGCCTGGAGATATACAGGAGAAGTTTCAACGTAATAGCGGGCCCGTCGGGTAGCGGTAAGACCACGCTCTTAAACGTCGTGGGCTGCATAGACTCTCCGGGCAGCGGCACGGTACAGGTTTGCGGCGTAGACGTACTATCGCTTGGCGATGACGCGTTGTCGGATTTCCGGGCAAAAAACATCGGGTTCATTTTTCAGAACTTTAACCTTATTCCCGTTGTCAGCGTTTACGAAAACGTGGAATACCCTCTCCTGATTGCCAGGGAGGCAAAGAGCCGAAGGCGGGAGCGCGTCCTCAAGGCAATAGAGAGCGTCGGCATAGCGGACTTAGCACTGCGGCGTCCAAACGAGCTAAGCGGCGGGCAGAGGCAGCGCGTTGCCATTGCCAGGGCACTTGTCAAGGAGCCGCAGATAGTGCTGGCGGACGAACCCACTGCGAACCTGGATTCGAAAACCGGTACCGCTATAATCGAACTTATGAAAAAGATGCAGGCCGAAAGCCACTGTACCTTCATATTCTCTTCCCACGACAGGCAGCTCTTCGAGTGTGCCGAGGAGACCTTCACTATGCGTGACGGCTGTCTTGTCGGGCACTCATACGGGGATTGCCGTAAGTGAAAAACGCCACAATTGCCATACGCAACGTCTCGCGCAACAAGCGCCGCTCCGCCATGACCATACTGGCCATAACCATCAGCACCGCTGCCATTATTATCTTCGGGGGCTTCATTCAGGCCATTGTCTATGGCATGCAGACAGAAATGGCTCAGGGAAGCGGTCACTTGCAAGTCTACAAACGAGGCTTTTTCGACTACGGCTCCGGCAACCCCTCCCTGTATAGCATAGACAGATATGAGGAAGTTATGAAGTTAATCGGTGAAGACCCGTCGATAAAAGATAAGATCACCGTAATTGCCCCTATGGTTAAGATGTACGGAATAGCGGGCAACTACGCCAAAGACGCGTCGAAGACGTTTTTCGGTATCGGCGTCGTCCCCTCTCTTACAAGGAAGATGGCCAAATGGAACGACTATGGCATGAAATTATATGATACCGACCACCCATCGCCAATGAAAGACGACAACCCCGGGGGTGCCGTTATTGGTGAGGGACTTGCCAGAATGCTCTTTCTGTGCGACGAACTGAAGATAAAGGGATGCCCGAAGGGACTACCAAATGGGCCATCAACCGGAAAACCTGCCGAAAAGCCCAACAGGGATTTCAGCTTCCTGCCGGAACTTAGTGAAACCGACAAAAGTCTCAAAGGCCATGACGGGGCCGCCACGGGCGAGACCGGCCCAAAGCTCGACCTGCTTGCCGCCACTGCCTCCGGCGCTCCAAACGTGGTAAGCATCGGCGTGCTCAAGGCCATAAACCAGGGGTTTAAAGAGCTCGACGACAACTACGTCGAAATGCACCTGTCCACGGCCCAAAGGCTCGTCTACGGCAGGGGCTCGGGCAGAGCTACCGGCATAATTATACAATTGGCCCATACCGGGGATTTGCCCGGAGTAAAGAGCAGGCTGTACGAGCTCTTCTCCGACCACAAGCTTGACCTTGAAGTGAAGGATTGTTACCAGCTTAACCCTTTTAACGTACAGGCAATATCGATGTTCGATTCCATATTCACCTTCATATCCGTTATAATGGGCGTTATCGTCCTCTTTACCATCGTTAACACTATGACGATGAGCGTCATGGAGAGGGTAAACGAAATAGGAACGATACGGGCATTAGGGCTCAGGAGGGCCGGCGTTTTGAGGCTTTTCTTAATGGAGGGTATGGCATTGGGAGTAATAGGTGCAACTTTTGGTACCTTGCTGGCGTGTCTGGTTGGATACGCCGTTAACTCATTCGGGCTGACGTGGGTGCCTCCCGGCAACTCCGAGCCGGTTTACCTGATCGTGCTGCCGTTTGTGAACCCCCTGCTTATACCGGTTACGTTAGCGGCTATGGTGGCGGTGTCCGCACTGTCCGCCCTGGTGCCCGCCAGGAGAGCCTCCCGCATGGCCGTGGTGGACGCGCTCAGACATGTTTAGAGGACGTTTTCTTATCCTTTCCATTGTGTTATTTACCGCAGTGATTGCGGTTGAAACCCTCGCGGGCTCTCCAGGGGACGAACCCGCTCCGAAAGCCGCCGATATCGTGGCCGCCTCGGATAAGGTGAGGAATCCCGACAGACCTTTCAGCCTGAAGACGGTACTGACCGAGTACGATAAGGGCCGGCAACAAGACGGTATGACCCTTATCGTGTACTCGAAGAAAACCAAAGATACCGGCACGTTTCGCTCACTGGTGAAGTTCGTGGAGCCGAAGCGCGACAAGGGAAAGCTTATGCTGAAAGACGGCAATATTCTATGGTTTTACGACCCGGACTCCAGGGCGAGCGTCAGAATATCTCCGGAACAACGCCTCATGGGACAGGCTGCCAACGGTGACGTGGTAACCGTGGATTTCCATAACGACTATAAAGCCTCCCTCATTGCGCAGGAGTCCATAATGGATGCCGACAAAAAGGAGAGCACTTGCTACAAGCTCTCGTTGACGGCTTCAAACGATACCGTCACGTACCACAAGATTACGTTTTGGGTACGTAAGGACAACTACCGGCCGGTAAAGGGAAAGTTTTACTCGGAAAGCGACAGCCTGCTCAAGACTGCCTACTACCGGGGATACGAGGAACAACTTGGGGCCGCCCGCCCTACCGAGGTCATCATAATAGACGGATTGAACCCCCAACTGGTGACAACGATGAAATTCAGCGACTACGCTTACAGGGAAATACCGGATATGTGGTTCCAAAAGGACTTTTTGCCGCGCTTTACGGCGGGTGCCGGTTCCAACGCTAGTTATTGAATTTGATAATCGGAGGTCTATGCAATATCATTAACCCATCCGCCGGAGTCTGTTTCAACCCACTCGTGATATCCTCAGGGAACGGAACATATCTGAGGAATGGGTATGGCAAACAATAAACGACTATTAATGGCAGGACATGGGTGCAGACAAACAACGCTCATTATTTCATGAGCATTCCGCAGCGTGGCGGTCGGTTTCTGCACGTTGTTGTGAACCCCGCTGTTATGCCGAAAAAAGTTGTAATGGTTTTCTTTGATCGTGCGGCAAGAAGGAAGAAAAGATGAGATTAAAAGTCGACAAGGAAAATGACGCCCTTTATTTTCGCATCGATGAAGCTGCAATAGTGGAGTCGGAAGAAGTGGAGCCGGGAGTTATTCTGGACTTTAACCCTACAACGTCACTTACTATCTAAACTGTTGATTTCTAAGGTAATTTTAAACAACGTCAAAATCTGTAACCCTTTGATTTAGCATGGTTCGTTTTCTCAAGTGTCGTTGTAGGGATAAATATTTGACATAGATGGATGAAATATGATAAATATGATTGATGGCGCCGTTTTACGAATTATATAAGCCTAAAAACGGCAGTTAAGAAACAAAGGTTAAAGGAGTGTCGTTCAATGCGTAATGGCAGAAAGATTTTAACGATGGTATGGGTAGTATTTTGTATGGTTTTGATAATGCTTGCAATTGCAGCGGCGGGCACTGTAAACTTGCCGCAAACCGGGCAGACAAGCTGCTGGGATGCATCGGGAACGTTATTACCATCATGTTCCGGCACGGGGCAGGACGCAGACAAGCGCGCCGGGGTTGCCTGGCCAAATACAAGGTTTACCGACAACAAAGACGGTACTATAACCGATACCCTAACCGGCCTTATCTGGCTTAAAAATGCCAATTGTTTTGGAGCTACATCATGGGCCGCTGCCCTTGCTAACGCCAACAGTCTTGCGAGCCCCCAATGCTGGCTTACGGACGGCTCGCACGCAGGCGACTGGAGACTGCCCAATAATAATGAGCTTAGAAGTCTGTTTAATCGCCAGCAATCGAACGTTGGCTCATGGCTAAATAGCCAGGGATTTATCAACACGCAGGAGCCAATGTACTGGTCCTCCACTACTTACGCCGCCCTGCAGTCGTACCCATGGATGGCCCTGGAAGACGGCAGCTTTGACTCACTAGACCTCCTTATGATGCAGGGTTGGGGTCAAACTGCCGGGGGTGCTTTGTTTGTTCGAGGCGGATATGGATCTACACATGCGTATAGTAACGCCTGCGTATACCAAACCGGACAAACACTCTGCTATGATACTAACGGTTCCGGAACAGGGGTGCAATGTAGCGGTACCGGAGAGGATGGAGCATTACAAAGAGGGGCCCCATGGCCTGCGCAAAGATTTACGAACAACAACGACGGTACTATAACCGACAACCTAACCGGTCTTATATGGCTTAAAAACGCCAATTGTTTTGGAGCTGTATCATGGGCCACTGCCCTTAATGACGCCAACACCCTGGCGAGCAACCAATGCGGACTTACGGACGGCTCGCATGCAGGCGACTGGAGACTGCCCAATATCGACGAACTCCTAAGTATGGTCAATTACGGGTATACATACCCGTCAACTCCGGCAGACTGGCTAAACGGTCAGGGATTTACAATCGCAAAGAGCGGCTACTGGTCGTCCTCTTCTTACGCCTCCGATCCGTCGACCGCCTGGTACGTCGATATGTCCGATGGCAGCGACAACGGCGACCCCAACGACACCTTCATCTATAAAGCGAGCAGCTTCGGTGTGTGGCCTGTTAAGGGTGGGCAGGTTGGTAATCCATCGGTCAATTTGGTAATTCAGAAAAATGTGGCTAACGGCTCAACTGGCGGCACGGTAACGAGTTCCGACGGCAAAATCAACTGTGGAAGCACCTGCTCAGCCTCATATAATCCACCAATTACTACTACGTTGACCGCGCAGGCAACCGGAACATCGCTGTTCACCGGCTGGTCCGGCGGCGGCTGTTCCGGCACGGGTACATGTACGCTGAATTCAAGTACCGACGTGACTGTAACGGCATCATTCATCTTCTTCATCGGACAACTTACGGTAACGCCTTCAGCAGGCGCAAACGGGCATATAAATCCGTCAACGCCTCAGACCGTCAATTATGGCGGTACGACGCAATTTACGGTAACGCCGGACTCAGGATTCACTGCCTCGGTAAATGGCACATGCGGCGGCGCTTTAGTTGGCACCACTTTCACGACGCTTGCCGTTACCAAGGATTGTACGGTAGTGGCATCATTCACACCAATAACACCAATCTCGCACACGGTAACGGGAGCCTCTAACGGCAACGGTACGTTCACCTGCATGTCGCCCGTAAACGATGGTTTCATGACGGATTGCACGGCAACGCCATTGAGCGGTTATCATCTGACTTCGGTTACGTCGGCTGGCTCGTCCTGCGCGACTGGTTCGATAAACCGCAACAACTATACAACGGGAGCTATTGGTTCCAATTGTACTTATACTGCGACGTTTACAGCGACAGGCAGTTCTATTATTGCCATCGCCGGGGGGTATTTTCATACGATAACGCTGAAAGGAGATGGGACGGTATGGACCTGGGGGTGGAACAATTGGGGCCAGTTAGGGGATGGCACTACTACGAACAGGTTCACGCCCGTGCAGGTAAACGGGTTAACCGGGGTTGTTGCCATTGCCGGTGGTGCTGGTCACACGATAGCGCTGAAAGGAGATGGTACGGTATGGACTTGGGGGCTGAACGATTACGGCGAGTTAGGGGACGGCACGACTACGAACAGGTTCACGCCCTTGCAGGTAAACGGGTTAACCGGGGTTGTTGCCATTGCCGGTGGTGAGTATCAAACGATAGCGCTGAAAGGAGATGGGACGGTATGGACCTGGGGGCGGAACGATTTCGGCGAGTTAGGGGACGGCACGACTACGCAAAGGAATACGCCTGTGCAGGTAAACGGGTTAACCGGAGTAATTGACATCGCGGCGGGTGGTGCTATTCATACGATAGCTTTGAAAGGAGATGGGACGGTATGGACCTGGGGGCGGAACGATTTCGGCGAGTTAGGGGACGGCACGACTACGCAAAGGAATACGCCTGTGCAGGTAAACGGGTTAACCGGGGTAATTGCCATCGCTGGCGGCGGGCTTCATACGATAGCGCTGAAAGGAGATGGTACCATATGGGCCTGGGGGTATAACGGGGACGGCGAGTTAGGGGATGGCACGACCACGGACAGGTGGACGCCCGTGCAGGTAAGCGGTTTAACCGGGGTTACTGCAATCGCCGGTGGTGGGTATCATACGATAGCGCTGAAATCGGATGGGACGGTATGGACCTGGGGATATAACACTTACGGCCAGTTAGGGGACGGCACGACTATGGATAGAAATACGCCCGTACAGGTTGTCGGGCCTAACGGGGTTGGGTATTTAACCGGGGTAATTGCCATCGCTGGCGGCCTGTTTCATACGATAGCGCTGAAAGGAGATGGTACGGTATGGACTTGGGGAGATAACACTTATGGCCAGTTAGGGGATGGCACTACTACGCAAAGGAATACGCCTGTACGGACTTTAGTCACCCATCCTCCCGTTAGTGATTTCGACGGTGATGGCAAGAGCGACATACTATGGCAGAATTCAACGACAGGCGAGGTTGTCGTATGGTTTTTAAACGGTACCGCGATTAAAGGCCAGGGTTCCGTCTCCCCATCGGT
>JADFXJ010000071.1 GCA_015233615.1 Nitrospirota bacterium | reverse complement strand
TAACGCGTGTTACGTCGCTATTAGCCGCGATATTAGTCAAGGTTTTTATAACCGTTCCATTATAAACGATTGAAACGCCTTTTGGCAAAATGTTTTTTGCTGATGCTTTTTACGGGAAGCTATGCTGCTACCTAAAAGTCAGCCAAAAAACTATCGCCCGCATGGAAGTTAATTTGCATAACCCACAACCTTCTCAAAAGGTTTTCACACTTTGTCCACTTATGACGGTTTTACCCTAAATACGCAATTTTACCCAAATTTAGAAAGTAGTATCACACTCGCAGACCTTAGGACGGAAATTCCGCCATCTTCTCCTTTATCTACGAATCGACGACTATCCAATAGAAATGTTTCTTCACGTTAGGTTATACTATAAACAATAACAAAGACGGATCATGATTTTGATTCGGTTATATTTAAGCGGGAGGTTGGTAGAGTGGAAAGAGTGCCAATGACCCCAGAGGGGCACAGGAAATTAACGGACGAGCTTGACAGGCTTATAAAGGTGGAAAGGCCTAAGAATATCAAGGACATAGCCACGGCGAGGGCCCACGGAGACCTGTCCGAAAACGCGGAATATCACGCGGCAAAGGAGAAGCAATCCTTCATGGAGGGCCGCATACAGGAACTTCAGGCTAAAATCGCGATGGCCAACGTCATAGACACGTCCAGGTTAAAGCAGGATAGAGTAGTTTTCGGCGCTAAGGTCACGGTACTGGACCTGGATACCGACGAGGAGAAGATTTACACGCTGGTAGGCCCGGACGAGGCAGATGCCAGAAACGGTAAAATCTCCATCACTTCCCCCGTCGGCAGGGCGCTTGTTGGCAAGCACGAAGGCGACGAAGTCTCGATAAAGGTCCCGGCTAAAACTCTCTCTTACGAGGTGGTCAGCATATCCTTTGAGTAAGTTTTTTAGTGCCGGGTTCATCGGCGGGGTGAAGACATGAGCAAGGGACGGGCGCCCGTAATAACCCTGACGACGGACTTCGGATTGTCGGACTCCTACGTGGCCCAGATGAAAGGGGTTATACTGTCCGTAAACCCGGGGGCCGTAATAGTGGACATAACACACCTTATTCCACCCTTCGACGTAAGAGCGGCCGCATCGGTATTAAACTCCTGCTACGGGTATTTCCCGCCCTTTACCGTACACGTGGCAGTCGTCGACCCCGGGGTGGGTACGTTGAGGCGTCCCATAGCCATAGCGGCGGGGGGATGCTTTTTCGTAGGGCCGGACAACGGCATATTTACCAGTGTGTTAAAGCGATATGCGGGCGAGGCCAGGGCATACCATCTCACCAACACCCGGTATTTCGCAGGCAGCGTTACGGCCACATTTCACGGCAGGGACGTGTTTGCTCCCATTGCCGCCAGATTGTCACTAGGCTTCGACACGGACTCACCTACGGAGCCGCCTGGAGTGCCCATCGATGACTGCCTTGTCCTGGAGGACGGAGCCCCGGTAGTAGAAGGAGGGGTTATAAAGGGGGTAGTCACCACGGTGGATCATTTTGGAAACTGCATAACGAATATTTCCGGCATCACTGTTTCCGGTATTTCCGGGGGAAAGATAAAAGCGCATAGGAAGGCACCCGGTGGTATAGGCGGTTTAGTTGTCCGGGTGCATTCGATGGACAACCCGGTGGAGATCCCTTTCACAACTTGTTACGGGGAGTCGGATACACGTGTGCTATCGGCACTTATCAACGGTAGCGGATTCGTGGAACTATTCGTAAAGGAGGGCAGCGCGGCTGTCACTTTTGGCCTTAGAACCGGCGATTCCGTATACGTATACCCCAAGTAGAAATGCGGCAGATATTTATCTTGAACTGTGATTAATATTGATTAAATGAAGGCTATGATAAATAACAAATATCCGCTTTCCACATTATGAATCATAGTAAATCAAGAAATCAATTAAATCACAGTTCAGACATCTGAGTATTTACGCGGCCGGTTCTTTACGTGGCAAGTTCTAAGGTGAAGATTGTTCCGATATCGGAGTTCTCGGCGAAAAGCTTGCCGCCCATGTTGTTTTCCACTATTACCTTTGCCATGTAAAGGCCGATGCCGGTACCTTGCCCCTCTTCCTTGGTGGTAAAGTAGGGCTCGAATATGCGTCCCATGATCTTTTCCGGTATGCCCCCGCCCGTGTCCCTTAGCTTTATGATGATGCGGTCTTTTTCCCTGAAAAAGTCGATATCTATGGAGCCGTATTCGTCGGCACGCGTAAGGTGTTGCTCTCTGGCCTGGACTATGGCATCCTTGGCGTTGCTTATGATGTTCAGCATCACCTGCTCGAACTCGTTCTGGTGCCCCGTGAACATCATCTCGTCGCAGGAGTGGATATCCTGGGGGTTGGAGTAGGTCTGCCCGTGGACGTGGCAGGTCAGGCGCCAACTGATAAGGTTGTTTTTCAACTGGGCGCCGACGATAAACAAGGCATTGCCGGTGGCCGTTTTGAGGTCAAAAGTGGTCTTTTCCTTCTTTGGCTTGAAGAAGTCCCTGAAGTTGTCTATGGTCCTGGACATGAAGTTAACCTGGATCATGGTGTTTTTTACCGTCTCGTCGATGTATGCTTCGGTAAGTTCGCCATACTTGTAAGCGTCCTGGATGTCCTGCACCATCAGGCCGAGAGCGTTAAGGGGCTGCCTCCACTGGTGGGCTATGGCGTTTATCATTTCGCCCATGGCGGCGAGCTTCGACTGCTGTATGAGAATTTGCTCGTGCTGCTGGCGTTTTTTCAACTCCTCCTCTACGCGCTCTTCTAGGTGCCTGTTCAGCTCCTCCATGGACGACAGTGTCTCTTTGAGTTTTTCCTCGGCAGCCTTCCTCTTGTCTATGTTTTCGATTATGCAGAGTCTGTAGGCAGCCTTACTCTCGGCGTCGTAGATCAGGGAGACGGTAAGCTGGGCCCACAGGTAGTTGCCGTCTTTTTTGACGTATCGTTTTTCCATGCACATGTTACCGCGTTTGCCGTCGATAAGTTCCCTGAAGAGGGACTCGTTCAGCGGCATGTCCCCGGCAGGGGTGATATCACCGATGCCTTTACCGTAGAGCTCCCCGGCCGGATAACCGAGGATATTGCTGGCCGCGTAGTTGGAATTTACGATTACCCCGTTCATGTCGGTAATCACAATGCCCAGAGCGGCACTCTCGAATATGGCCCTGAGTACCTCCTCCTGCTCCCTGAGCTGCCTGGACTTCTCCTTCAGAGCCTCGTCTACGTGCTTGCCGGCGGTAATGTCTCTGAAGTACACGGACAGGCCGTCCGCCGTAGGGTATGCGCTTACCTCGTACCAGCGGCCGAAGGGCATGAAAAACTGCTCGAAGTGGACAGATTCCCTCTCTTTGACCGCCCTGTGGTACTCGTCATATACTTTCGTACCGGCGAAACCGGGAAACTCTTTCCAAATGTTGGCACCTAGCAGCTCCTTATCGGCAAACTCCCTGAACATCAACAGCGCCTGCTTGTTAATGTAAGAGAAGTTCCACGTGGTGTCGAGTGCGTAGAAGGCGTCCGTAATGGTCTCCAGGATGTTTATGACTTTGTTTGCGGCCTCCGAAAGCTTGGCCTCGGCCTGCTTTCTCTCCGTAATGTCCCTTGCGATGGACAGTATGGCCTTCTTGCCGTTGTGGTAAAAGAGCTGGGAACTGATCTCAAAGGGTATGAACGTGCCGTCCTTTGCCATGGCCCTGGTCTCAAAGGTGGCATAACCGTAGGACAAGAGGCGCGCCATGCTCTCCTTGCTATCCCTGGACATGCCCGTGAGATCGAATGAGGACATGGAGAGGAACTCTTCTTTCGTAAAACCCAGCTTGCGGCATGCCACGTCGTTTACCTCTATGCAGCGTCCCGGCATCATGTCGTCGCACAGTCCGTTGAGGAATATGGCGTCGTTTGCGTTGTTGAAGATCACCCGGAAGAGCTCCTCCCGCTCCCTGAGCTTCTTTTCCATATTGTGCTTAAACAGGGCTGTCTCGATGGCGGAGTGGAGTTCGTTGTAGCCGAAGGGTTTTAGCAGGTAACCATAGGGGGTAGTCTGTTTTGCCCTGTCCAGGGTGTTGTCGTCGGCGTAAGAGCTCAGGTATACGATGGGAATGTCAAGGGTAGCCTGGATTATGGTGGCGGCTTCTATACCATCCATGTCGCCCTGCAGCACTATGTCCATGAGTATAAGGTCGGGCTTGTCGACGTTGGCCATCTCCATGGCTTTCCTGGCACTGGCTACCGTCGAGGTTACCACGTAGCCGAGTTCCTCGAGGCTTAGCTTAATATCCCTGGCTATAACGATCTCGTCTTCGACTACCAGTATTCTTCCCTTAGACATAAGTTATATCCTTTTTTGTCATATCATTTCCCGGCATATCCTTTATTATAGTGTCAAAACCTTTCTTTATTCTTAATCTCTTTGAATTTTAATGTAAACTCCATACCTCCGGAGTTATTCAGGGCTATCTCGCCTAAGAGCTGCTCCTCGGCCAGGCTTACGACCAACTTCAGCCCAAGCGTGGTGGTACTCCGAAAATTAACGTTTGAGCCTACGCCATCGTCGCCTACGACGAGAGTTATCGAGTCGTATTCGTCCACGTGCATCCTTACGTAGATACACCCTTTAGTCTTACCGTGAAATGCGTATTTTATAGAATTCGATATGAGTTCGTTCACGATGAGTCCGCAGGGGATTGCCGTGTCCACGCCAAGGTAAACCTTCTCCACCGCTATGTCCATGGAAATCATCGCCGGGCTTACGCCATAGGCCTTGAAAAGCTCCCTGACGAGCTTTCTGATGTAGTCACCAAAATCTATGCCGGACATATCTTTGGACTGATAGAGTTTTTCGTGGACGAGAGCCATGGACCTGATTCGGTTCTGGCTCTCCTTCAGCATCTCGGAAAACGCAACGTCGCCGGTGTACGATGACTGGAGCTTCAGGAGGCTGGAAATGATCTGCATGTTGTTTTTAACGCGGTGGTGTATCTCTCTGAGGAGCACCTCCTTTTCTTTCAGGGAAGAGACAAGCTTTTCTTCCATGTCCTTCCTTTCGGTAATGTCCAGGAGGTAACCGTCAAAGTGGATAACCTTGCCGCTTTCGTCCCTGATGATGTGTGTAAAGTCGTAAATCCATCTGACGGAACCATCCGGCCTGATTACCCTGTACTCCTGGTCGAAGCACTGGGCGGAGGAGGCGACGTGGGTGCTGACCCCGGTGTCTACCCTTTTTAAGTCGTCGGGATGAATGAGACTCCTGTAGCTGACCCTGCCGCAGATGAGATCGTCGGCACCCAGTCCAAAGAGCCCCCTTACGTTTGGAGAGACGTACTCCACGGGCCACCCATCGGCGTCGGTCCACTTAAATACGACCACGGGGCCTGCCGTAAAAAGTTTCTGCTCCCGCACGAGGGCCTCCTCGACGAGCTTTCTGCCCGCTATCTGGCGGGTCAACAGATCGTTTGCGACAATAAGTTCGTAGGTGCGCTCCCGTACGCGCTCTTCGAGTTCGTTACGGGTCCTCAGAAGCTCCATCTTTATATTCTTGCGCTCCCTGGCATCCTCCGCCACGACAAGCAGGACGTCTTCACCCACTGTCACTGCGTCGAGTGCCGACGCCGTAAGCTGGCAAAATAAAAGGGTACCGTCCTTTCTCAGGAAACGCTTTTCGAAGGTACAGCTTTTCTTGCCCAGGGTAAAAAGCTCCGACGTGACGAAGGCCATGTCTTTTTTGCTCAACGGATGCTCGCCCTCGCCGGGCATGGACAACCGTAGTTCCTCCTTCAAACACAGAAGCATTCTCCTCATCGCGGGATTGAACAGGAGAAGCCGTCCGGCACTGTCTGTTATTATGGCCCCGCTGTGTAAGTTATCGAATACGGCCCTGTAAACGCAGTTGTTTTCGAGATTGTCTATGAGACTCTCGTATATGTTCCCAACTCCTTTCAATTCTTCCTTATCGCTTGCTTTCCCAAATGTCTTCCTTTGTGAACGTGCCCGGAGCGTAACTTTCAATTATTATACAATTTTTCGACGTTTCCCGGCAATTTTCAACGTTTCCGGCAAATGGCTCAAAGTCACGATACCCGCAAATTGTAACATTTCATTTACTTTTATTCCATCTAAATGTTATAAAATATCGTAATGGTACTTAGCGTAAACATAGACCACGTAGCCACGCTGAGGCAGGCGAGGCAGGATAAGGAACCAGACCCCGTACTTGCCGTCACTCCGGTTATACTGGGTGGCGCTGACGGCATCACGGTTCACCTCAGGGAGGACCGCCGGCACATTCATGACCGGGACATCCTTCTTCTGAGAGAGATCGTCACGGTGCCACTGAACCTGGAGATGTCGGCAAGCGAAGAGATGCTCGGCCTGGCACTTGAGTTCAAGCCGGACATGGTTACCCTGGTGCCCGAAAAAAGGCAGGAGCTTACTACCGAGGGAGGGCTCAACGTACGGCAACACAGAGATCGCCTCGCCGGAGCTATCAGGAGGCTCCAGGAGGCCGGTATACCGGTCAGCCTGTTCATTAACCCCTCTCTTGAAGACGTGGACACATCGGCGGACATGCGTTGCGACATGGTGGAAATCCACACGGGCCTGTACTCTAACGCCAAAACACCCACTGAGTCAAAAGGCGAGCTGAGAAAGGTAAGCGACGCGGTAGCCCGCGCCGTATCCAACGGACTTATAGCCAACGCCGGCCATGGGCTGAACTACCATAACGTAGTTCCGATAGCTTCCATAAAGCCGGTCTCCGGCCTCTACATAGGCCACGGTATCGTCTCCAGGGCCCTATTCACGGGCCTCGAAGAGGCGGTCAGAGAGATGAAAAAACTTATTGCCAATGCCCGATAGCGCTTACCGGGTAAGGGGTGTAAAGGTTTGCCGGTAGCGGGTATATGATACTCGGCGTGGGTATAGACATCGTCGACAACCACCGATTGAAGCAGGTATGGGACAGGTGGGGAAATGCCTTTCTCAGGCGTATCTACTCCGAGGGCGAAATTAAGTACTGTTTGTCGGGTAAAGCCCCGGAGTGCTGCCTGGGCGCCCGTTTCGCCGCCAAGGAGGCTTTCATCAAGGCCTGCGGTACTTTTACCTCCTTCAGAGACGTTGAGGTGGACAGGAGCACCGGCGGGAAACCCTCTCTAAAACTTCACGGCGGGGCATCGGATAAGCTGGGCACCATGGGCGTTACCCGCTGCCACCTTAGCTTAAGCCACGAGAGACATTTCAGCGTGGCCGTAGTCGTTTTGGAAAGCCAACCGTAGCTCGCAATATTGCATAATGAAGATTAGGAATTTACTTATACTTATAACAACCGTAATCATCATAGTATCGATGGTGACTGTCACGTCGGTTGCCGTGTTCACGATTAAGAAGCAAGGGCGGGATGATATAGAGAAATACAAAGCGGAAGAATTGGCAAAAGTGAGGCATAATCTCAAGAATCTTGCGTACATGGCCTATGACATCGTTGAGAAGAACGACAAGACCGCTCATGACAAGAAGTTCCTCGAAAAGTACTACGGTGTGCGGCTGAAAGACGCTATGAGCATCGCAGATCCGATTTTCAGAACGAATGCCGAAAAGGCGAAAGAGGGGAAAGTGACTCTCTCTCAAGCGAAAAAGGAGGCCTTTGATGCAATCGCCGGCATAAGGTATAATAACGGGACCGGATATTTCTGGATCAACGACACAACGTTTCCCTACCCCCGCATGATTATGCACCCGACTTTGCCGGAGCTTAACGGCAAAATCCTGAGTGACCCGAAATTCAACTGTGCCCTGGGCAAAAAGAAGAACCTTTTTCAGGCCTTTGCAGAGGTCACAAAAGAAAAAGGAGAAGGCTTCATCGACTATTTCTGGCCGAAACCGACAAAAGAGGGGCTTAGCGCTCTGGTGCCCAAACTTTCTTACGTAAAACTTTTCAGGGAATGGGACATTATTATCGGCACCGGTATTTATATCGATGACGCAGTTCAGGATGCCATGGAAACAAGCAAGGAAGCCCTGAGCAAAATAAGGTATGACAACGGCACCGGATATTTCTGGATCAACGACACAACACTTCCCTACCCCCGCATGATTATGCACCCGACTATGCCGGAGCTCGACGGCAAAATCCTGAGCGACCCGAAATTCAACAATGCCCTGAGCAAAAAGAAAAACCTTTTTCAGGCGATAGCCGAGGCATGTAATAATGACAAGGGTGAAGGTTTTGTGGATTATAAATGGCCGAAACCTGCGAAAGACGGCCTGAGCGAGCCCGTTCCGAAACTGTCCTTTGTAAAAGTATACAAGCCGTGGGGATGGATTATCGGCACGGGCGTTTATATCGACAACATAGAGAGAGAAACCGCCCGGAAGACCTTGTCGATTAATGACCGGGTGGGTAAAGTCATAAGAAAGTTCATTGTGATCTCGGTAATCGTGCTTATCGCCGGGATAACGACGGTCATTATTTTTGCGAAAAGTATTACCGTACCGATCATGAGTCTTGCCGACTCAATCAGAAGGATAAATAAAGAGGGCATATACTCGGGTGAATCTCCGGTGGCGGGCACCGTGGAAACCAAAGAACTGGGAGAGATATTTAACGGTATGCTCTCGGACCTTAAGAGAGGCGATGCAACAAACAGGGCGCTTCTGAAGGAGTTGGCGGCACATAACAATACACTGGAGCTGAAGGTGGCCGAAAGAACGTCCGAGCTTCAGGCCACACTTGCAGAGGTCAGTGAGGCCAACAATAAGATCCTCAGGAGCATTAGTTATGCAAAGATGATCCAGAATTCGCTTCTGCCGGATCACAATACGGTTGAGGCGAATCTGCCCAACAGCCTGTTTTTATGGATGCCCAAGGATATCGTCGGCGGAGACATATACTTTACCGAGATTCTTGAGTACAATTATCTCATCGCCATTGTGGACTGTACCGGTCACGGGGTGCCGGGCGCTTTTATGACAATGATTGCGTCGTCAACCCTGAAAAAAATAATCAACGAAGACCTCTGCTTTGACCCGGCACAGATACTGAAGAGACTTAACCGTGCAGTAAAATCACTTTTACTAACCAGCTCCGGACACGAACTCTTCGACGTCGGTATGGATGCCGCCGTATGTCTGGTAAAACCACACGAGAAAACATTGGAATTCTCCGGGGCTAAACTGCCGCTTTACTGCATTAGTGACGGCAAGGTGAAAGTCTTCAAAGGCGACAGGCGGAGCATAGGCTACAAAGAGTCGCCTTCGGATATCGATTTCAATACAGTAAAGATTTCGATAACGGACGATATGTCGTTTTATCTTTCGACCGACGGCTATATCGATCAGACGGGAGGTGATAACGGGTTTTCCTTCGGCAACAGGCGTTTCAGAGCGCTTTTGAATGAGATATGCGGCAGCCCCTTCCGCACCCAGCGGGAAATGCTTCTTAATGCCTTCAACGAACATATTGGCGACAACGAACGTCTGGATGACGTAACCGTTGTAGGGTTCAGCCTGTAAAAAAACTACAACTAAGGAAAACGGGAGATGGTAACATGATTAAGCTTCTGGATTTGAAGAATTACCTCGACGGCAAGGGTGTTTTTTTGTATTTCAACGGGCGAATATCACATGATTTACTGATTCAACTGGGCGACACCCTGAAACAGGAATTGAAAAGGGAAGAAGTGGAATCCAATACGATTGTGAAAGTCTTTTCCATGTTTATCGAACAGATGCAGAACGTAGTACGTTATTCCGCCCCCGGCGAAACAAACGTCCCCCCTGCTCCGGCACATTTTCAGGTGGGCGTTGTGTCGGTAGGTTATGACGGAAATTATTATTTCGTGGCCAGCGGCAACAGGGTGCCTGCAACCGATGTCAATAGGATACGGGAAAAACTTGAAAAAATTCGCTCGATGGATAAAGACCAGCTTAAGGTTTATTATAAGGAAATGAGAAAGAAAGATATCCCTGAAGACTCCGTCGGTGCCGGACTCGGTTTTATAGAAATGGCCAGAAAAGCCGACAAACCACTGGAATTCGAATTTTCCGAATTAAATGACCGGGAATCTTTCTTCTCGTTAATAACTCTAATAAACAGGGAGTGAAATATGTGGAGACTTGCAATAGATGCTACAAAGAGCACTCCGGGGATTTATTTCGACCAGGAAAAAAACATTCTGGAGATCAAAGGCGAATCATATCCCGAAAACACGTCGGAATTTTACGGACCTTTTTTTAAGTGGCTCGATATGCGCCTCGACGAACTGCAAGATGAGAGCTTTACCGTAGATATCGAGCTAATATACTTCAACAGCAGTTCTTCGAAGATACTGATGAACCTGTTCGAAAGACTTGAAAAATATGCCGAAATGGGCAAAAATATCGACGTGAACTGGATTTATGATAAAAAGGATGAAAGTTCCCTCGAATATGGGGAGGAGTTCAAAGAAGACCTGACAACGCTGAAATTCAATCTGGTGGAGAAAGACTGAAGTGAATCGTTCGGATGGAATGATAAAGGAGGTTAAAAGTGCCTAAAGACGCAATGTTTAGCGAAGAGGAGCAGGTGCTCAGACAGGCCGGGAAAGCGGTCGGGGATGAGCGTTATAAAGACTCGCCATTGCATGCCGAGTTCGTGTCTTTGGTTAACGGGTATCAGCGGTTGTTCAAACAGGTCAGACGGGTGATCAGCGTGAGCGATAAGCAGCAGCACGGCCTGATCTTCGAACTGGAGCAAGCCTTTGAAAGCTTTGCCCGCACCCTGGTCACTACCATTGACGCCAAGCACCGTCTCACGGCCGGCCACTCGGAACGCGTCACAGAATATGCTCTGTTTATCGGCGACAAAATGGGCTTCAGCGACGAGCAAATGGAAGTGCTCAAATACGCGGGGTTACTCCACGATATAGGCAAAATCGGCGTTCCCGACGCAGTGCTGACTAAAAACGGGGCGTTTTCGCCCGATGAACGTCTGAAGATGAACGAGCACGCGACCTGGACATGGCAGATATTATCAGTCATCCGTCTGCCGCGTAATTTGCGCGAAATCCCCAAAATGGCGGCATGCCACCACGAGAAGATGGACGGAACCGGTTATCCTTACGGTCTGAAAGGAGATGACATTCCGTTTTTTTCCCGGATCCTCGCAGTAAGCGATGTGTTCGACGCACTGACCTCCCGCCGTGATTATCCAAAGTACGATAGGGAAAAAATCCTAAGCACTGATCCCATGTCCATGGAGATGGCATTTTCAATCCTTACGAAGGATCAGAACATTCATTTTGATCCAACTGTAGTGTCTGTAGTCCTGAATCACCGGACTGAATTTGAAACCATGTGGCAGTATCTGCACACCAACCAGGCGGCCGGTGGCTGATTGTGCAAAATGTACGGCGTAGCTATTAGCAAGGGCTCAAAAGAGGTTGGGCTTTGACAATCGATTTGCATCTCAAATGCCGGGAGAAAAGTTTGAAATAATTGACGAAAGTATTTCCGAAAATCATTTAAATCACTATTCAGACATCAGATAATCATAAATAAATCGCATGGAGGTACGAGTACGTGAAAGTAGCCACAGCCTCTGAAATGAGGGAAATCGACAGAAAGACCATCTATGACATAGGCATACCCGGTTCTTCTCTTATGGAGCGGGCGGGAGTGGGTGTAGCCGCCCGGATAGTAGAACTCCTGCCGCCACAGAGCGTGATAGTCCTTGCCGGAGGGGGCAACAACGGAGGAGACGGCCTCGTCGTAGCCCGTGAGCTCTATAACTTCGGTTATCCCGTCGAGGTTTTCGTGCTCGCCGACAGGGACGCGCTTAGTTCCGACTGCAAACTCCAGCTCGGTATCGCCGAAAGGCTGGGCCTGAGAGTGTCATTTCGAGAGACTCTGCAAGAGGGCGACCTCGACGCGGGAATCGTAGTGGACGCCCTTGTGGGAACCGGACTTAAGCGGGACATCAAAGATAACCTCGCGGTCGTAATCGGAATGCTCAACTTGAGGGACGCAAACGTGGTGTCCATCGACGTGCCCAGCGGCATATGCTCCGACACCGGACGGGTTATGGGCGTGGCCGTGCGGGCGAGGTGGACGGTCACCTTCGGACTTCCAAAGAGAGGGCACTTCCTGTATCCCGGCAGGGATTACACCGGTGAGCTCTTTGTGGAGAGAATCGGTTTTCCCGAAAGCCTCCTAAACGACGATTCCATAAAGTGCGACGTAGTGGACAGGACCGCTATGTCTATACTCGTACCCGAAAGGCGCCCTGACTCGTATAAAGGCAACTACGGCCACCTGCTCGTGGTAGCCGGGGCCAGAGGCAAGGTCGGAGCAGCCCTCATGTGCGCCAGTGCCGCCCTCAATACGGGTTCCGGCCTCGTAACCCTGGCCGTGCCTGAGCCGCTGTTGGACGTGTACCAATCCAGAGTGCTCGAAGAGATGATTCTTCCCTGTCCTTCCAGGGATGGCGGAGAATTTTCTAAAGAGGCGACTGCCCGTATAGCCGATTTTCTGTCGGATAAGTGCGACTGTCTGGCCATAGGGCCCGGAATGGGAGTCAGCAGCGACACGCTGTACATTGTACGGGAGCTTCTCCTGCACTCCAAAGTTGCCTCCATAGTGGATGCCGACGCCATAAACTCTCTGTCGCTCTTACCCTACGAGGAGAGGATAAAGGTCTTAAACTCCGCCACGGCACCGGTCATACTCACTCCGCACACCGGCGAGATGGCAAGGCTGCTGTTAAAGGCCGGCGAGGACTTTTCGACGAAATGCGCCGAAGTCGACCGCGACCGGATAACCTGCGCCTCAACGTTTGCCATGGAGTCGTCCTCTTACGTAGTGCTCAAAGGAACCCCTACCATAACGGCGAGCCCCAAAGGCGGTACCGCCATCAACACCACTGGAACCCCGGCTATGGCAAAGGCCGGTGCCGGAGACGTTCTTACCGGCATAATAGCGTCGCTAGCCGGCCAGGGGTTGCCGCCGCTTTACGCCGCCCGCCTGGGAGTCTATCTGCACGGAATCGCCGGCGAGGCTGCATCCCAAAAAAACGGACAGCACTCGACGCTTGCACGCCACGTCATAGAGTGTATCGGCGAGGCCTACTCATCCCTCTCCGACACCGCCGAGTAAACGAATCCGTTCTTTCAACCGGGCGTTTTCGGCCTTGAGTTTACTTATCTTCACCTGCCCTTTCCCGATTCGCCCGGAAAGAGTGGAACTCAGGTTCTTGTAGAGTTTGATGCAGATTCCCGGCTCGGTATTTCTCAGCACGGTATCGCTTATGTACATGATGACGCTGTCTTTGACTGCCGTAGCGGTAGCATGGCGTGGGGAGTTGTTCAGAAATCCAAGCTCTCCAAAGCAATCGCCGTTTACCAACCGGCTCAATACCGTTTCGCCGCCGTCGCAGTCGGATCTTTTCGTAAGAGCCACTTTACCCTTTAAGATAATGAACATCTTGTCGCCGATTGTGGCTTCGTTGAATATGATTTTTCCCTCGCGGTAGCGTCTCTTGCCGCTGATGGAGATGAGTTTTTGCATCTCCTCTTCGCTGAAGTCGGCAAAGAAGGAGTAGCGCTCGCAGAGCATCCTGATAAGTACCGTCTTGTCGAAGTCCCTGGTCTGGGTAATGAAATCGGTGTTCTGTTTGTCGGACTGTTCGAGATAAAGCTGGAGTGCGTCTGCAAATTCACCCATGGACTGGAACCGGTTGCCCGTCTCCTTGCCCATGGCCTTCATTACGTGGGCACTGACGAGCTCACTCACCATGGGGTTGAGATAGTGGGGCGCGGGTGGGTCCTCACTGGCGATCTTATTGAAGAGGATATTTAAGGTGCCGGCCCTGAAAGGCTTTTCCCAGGTCAGAAACTCGTATGAAACGACGGCGAGAGAGAAAACGTCCGTTAACTTGTTTACGGTACCGCTGGAGAGCATCTCCGGCGACATATAGTAAGGGGTGCCGGTAAAAACGCCTTCGTCCCGGCATTCGGGGGGGCCCGAGGCGGACAACTGTACGGCTATGCCAAAGTCCATTATCTTTGCCTGCATATCGTCCAGTACCATGATATTGGCCGGTTTTATGTCCCTGTGTATGACTCCGTTTTTGTGTGCATAGTGAAGCGTGCGGGCTATGAGTACGAGGAACCTGATTCTGTCGTTGATGGCAATCTCCCTCCGCTGCGATATGACGTCCTTCAGTGTAACCCCTTTGACGTATTCGAACACGAGGTAAGCGACGGGGCCGTCCTCACCGACGTCGTAGATGGTAGCGATGTTGGGGTGGCTCAGGTTGCCGGCAATCCTGGCCTCGTTGTAGAACTGCTTTACGAAAGGGTTTTCACCTGCAACAGTGGCGCCTCCATCCATTTTAACCGTTTTAAGCGCAACTATACGGTTTATGATAGTGTCCCTGGCCTTGTAGACGACGCCCATCGACCCCTCCCCCAGAACCTCGAGAGTCTCGTATCTTCCAATTTTCCGAACCATTATGTATATACCATATCCGCCTACTTATCGGGCACTTCGGGTCTCTTCAGCCGTTCTTTCACCTCTGCCAGCCCACGTCGTGCCGGTTCGAAGTCCGGATTGGCCTTCAAAACCTCTTCGAAGTAACGAATAGCGTCGTCCTCTCTGCCCATGGCCATGGATATGGAAGCCAGACCATAGTACGCCCTGTACTCGCCATGGTCGGCTTCGAGTGCCTTTTCGAAGTAGTGGGTTGCCTCCTGCAGCCTCTTTTGGTTAAGAAACAGGGAACCCATGTTCAGGTATGGAAGCGTATAGTCCGGTTTTGCAGCGACGGCCTTTTCGTAGTACCCGATGGCATCATCGTTCATTCCCTGCATAGCGCTGGCCGTGCCAAGGTTATAGAAAGCCACGTAGTTGCCTTCGTCAACGTCGGTTGCGTGGGAAAAGAGTTCGAAACTATTTTTCCAGTAGCCGGCCTGCTTCGTCGAAAGCATTGCTAAAATTATCAGGATGGCCACGGACGCCGCTACGGATACCTTTAAAGTTAAAGCTGCGGACTTTTTCGGCGGAAATGCCGGTATTGCAAAGGATATTATGGTAAACAGGCCGATAAAGGGCAGGTAAGCGTACCTGTCCGCCATAGCCTGCGTGCCCACCTGGACAATCCCTAAAACCGGAGTGAGCGTGGCAATAAACCAGAACCATCCCGTGAACAGATAAGGCCTGCGCCGTGCCGTTATCAGAGCCAAAGACGATATTATCGATATGGCTGCCACCGAAGATATCACTTTCCAGGCCGGGAAGCTCCCCGGCATCGGGTAGAAAAACTCCATGCCCGATGGGTAGAATGCCTTGCCAACGTATTTGGCATAAGAGAGGAAAGCGTTAGCTATGCGCAGCTTCAACGGCAGAACGTTAAAGGCGCTATCTGCGTTCCAGGCCTTCTGTGCGTAGTAAGTGACGATAGAATCCGCCACGGAAAGTGCCGCGAGAGGAACTTTTTCCATCAACAAAAATACCAACCCTTTTCCCCCGGAGACCGGCTCCTCTGCCGGCTCCCCGGTTCGATAAGCTCCCGGTGCATACGATACTCCCGGTGATTCCGATACCCCCGATATTACCGATATTACCGGTAATTCCGGGGTTTCCGATTTCCGGTTAACGCGCCGTAGCGGCCAGTAGTCCACGAGCAGAAGTACGAAGGGCAGCGTGATTGCCATCGGTTTAGCCATTAGGGCAAAAGCGAAGCTTACGAAGACGGGCAGGTATCCGTTAAATGAGGGCTTTTTCGAATATGGTACGTAAAACCACATGGCCAGCAGGTAGAAGAAAGTGCAGAGAAGCCCCTTGCTCTCGGAAACCCATGCCACGGACTCGGCATTCATGGGGTGGAGGGCAAACAGGGCTGCTATGAAGGCGCTTCGCCAGACGTTTACAGCCATGGCTCTGAAGAGCAGGAATAAAAGAGCCACGTTGGCCGCATGAAGCAAAACGTTTATCAGATGATGTCCGCCGGCCCACAGGCCAAATAACGATACGCCCGCCAGATGGATTAACCACGTCAGAGGATGCCAGTTTCCAGTGTAAAGCGTCGTAAAGGCCCGGATAGCGGTGTCGGCCGTTAATCCCCGCACCACCATTTCATTCGAAAATAAGTAGATATCGTCGTCGTAGTTGACGAAATCGAAGCGGAGCGTCTGAAGATACGGGATGGAAGACAAGACAACCAGGGCTAATAAAACAACGAGGGTAACGACGGTGGACTCCGACAAGTGCAACCCCGATAGGTAGCGTCCCGGCAAAGAGGACATAAATTTTTTCATCGTTTTTGGGTAAGGTGCGTCTGACTTATTTATTTTCGAGCTTTTTAAGGATGTCTTCCATCTTTAACGCCCCCCGTACGATTCTGCCGTCCGGCATTATAACGGTTGGAGTGCCGGTAATGCCTGTTTTCTCGGCTAACTTAATATTTTCGTCGATCACCCTGGTATCGCATTTGGGATCTGGAATGGCTTTGCCCTCAACTGCTTCGTTAAGGAGTTTTATCGATTTTTCGCAGATGATAGTTTTCGACTTTCTATAGGAGTCCGGATGGATCGGGGTCAATGGGTATAGAACTATGTAAAAGCCGACGTCCTTGCGTTTTTTCAGCGTTTCGTTGATCTCTTTGTGAAAATTCCTGCAATAAGGGCAGTCAGGGTCGGTAAATACTATCAGTATGTGCTTAGCTTTAGTGTCACCAAGGTAGAGGGCGTTTTGGATTGGAATGGTAGATATGTCTACTCTCTGTATATCGCTAAGCTTTTCCGCAGTCAGGTTCTTTTTTGTCTTTATTTTGATGATTTGTCCCGATATAAGGTTTCCCTTCGAGTAATCGAGATAGACGATTCCCTTGCCTTTTTCGCCTTTAACCGTTAGCTCCCAAAGCCCTTTGGATGGTGCCTGTTGCACGTTCTCCACGGAGGCCTTGGGGTCGAATGCCTTGATAAGCTCGGTAGCCTCTTCCTTCGTAAGTTTGTGGCAGTTGGCACAGTTCGAGTCGCAACCACCAAAAGCTCCGGCAACAGTTGGTCCACCTAAAACAAGAGCAAACACGATTAGCATTACGGCCGGTATTACGGCAAGTACCACGGCGAATTGCACCGTAAACGAACGCGTCTTAGAAGAGAACATGATCATTTATATCACAATCACAACCGCATAGTCAACATAAATCGTATAACCAAAGTTATAGCCGGCATATGGGCATTCGTATCGCCTTAAGTAAAGCGCCGCAAAATGAGTGCGAACACGTTTGGAGCGCCTTATAAAGCATAGGTAGTGCGCAGTACCTTGAATGATGCTAATTTGAGCAACCCGGCACTTTTTCGGGCGTAGGAACATCCAGTTTGTTGATTTCGTCTATCAGGCAGCTCCTGAAATCATCGAGAGGTTCGATAATCGAATAATATGCCCAGGCTCCTTTTCTTCTAACCTTCAAAAAACCTGCATCCTTTAGTATCAATAAGTGCCGCGAAAGGCGCGACTGTATCATTTTGAAGGAGTTCTGAAGCTCACACACGCAAGTCTCACCGTTTTGGTAAAGAAATCTCAGTACAGTTACACGCGTTTCATCCTTTACCGCGGAAATTATCTTTAGAAAATTATCCATCATATATTATATTATATTATATATGTATATACTCATGTGTATATATAAAGTTCTTCGAATAGATTAGCTATCTCCTATATTATATCATATTTATCATTCCGCTGATAAAAGGTGAAATGATAAAATAAGTAAAGTCGTGGGGTGAGATACTTGCGATACTTTGTTTAAAAACATACGGGGAGCCCGCCGGTTTCCCCGCAAAGAAGGAGGAATTTCATGGTAAAAGCGATCCCGGAGAAATTTCACAGCGTCACGCCGATGTTAATGTTCAAGGATGCCCGCAAGGCCATCGAATTCTACAAACGGGCCTTTGGCGCCGAAGAGCTGGCCGCCATGCCGGGGCCCGACGGCAAAGGAGTAATGCACGCCGAGCTTCGAATCGGCAATTCCATCATCATGATGGGGGAGGAAAACCCGCAGCAGCCCTGTAAAAGCGCGGAAACCACAGGCGGCTCACCGGTCAGCTTTTACCTTTATATCGACAACGTGGATGCGGCTTTCCAAATAGCTCTCGACGCAGGCGCCGGTGTCCGGATGCCCGTTCAGGACATGTTCTGGGGGGACCGCGTCGGTACCGTGCAAGACCCCTTCGGTTACAGTTGGATGATTGCCACCCATATTAAGGACCTGACGCCGCAGGAAATGCAGCAGGGCGCTCAATCAGCTTTCGCCCAAATGGCAAAGAAATGAACCGATAGGAAAGCAATCGGGTCTGAGACCGTGGTGCCACCGGAGTTCCGGAGGATCTGCGGCGTAGCCCGGATCGGGCCCGTATCCGTGCAGGCGCAATTATACGCTTTATTTATTGACTCTGTTTCCGTTATAATTTGCATATGTATACACCAAAGCCAATTGATTCTGAAATTATAAATCTTCCTCCGTATCTGGAGCAGGCAATAGAGCTGCTTGCCACAAACGTCCACGACATATGGGCTCAGAAGCGAATCGAAGAAGGCTGGAGCCTTGGCCCCAGGAACGATACACTGAAACAAAACCCCTGCCTTGTGCCCTATGACGAGCTTCCCGAATCCGAAAAGGATTACGATCGCAAAACCGTTACTACTACGGTTAAGGCTATGATTGCCCTCGGATACAAGATCGAAAAAAGAGATAATGAATAGCCCATTGAGCCGGGAAGAGGATGGTATTTTATAATTACTCAGACGTCTGAACTGTGATTGAAATGATTTCCTGATCTTCTATGATTCACAATGTGGAAAGCGGATATTTGCTCTTTATCATAGCCTTCATTTAATCATTATTAATCCCGGTTCAAGACAATTATCTGCGGCATCTCCCCCTCTCATGCAGGAATATCGATATCATGGTCTGCCATCAATTCGGCCCAGGAATCGTGTTCGGCGTACATTGTGACCGCAGTCTCGATAGCCACGGCACGTAGTGCCATTGGGCCGTCACTGGCGTCGAGAGACTCGACAGCCTCCTTGAGGGTTTCAAGGCGATCTTTCATGCGTTTCGAATTCGTGCCCAGGCGTTGGAGTTCGGCCTTGGTTGTGATGCCGTGTAGTGCAGCCGCAAACGCCGGGAGGAATGCAGTGCTCAGCAGAAACAGGTTGCTATGGTCGTGAATACATGTTGCGATTTTAAAGATACACTCGTAAAGACGTTGGCCATCTGGATCAAACACAAGTAAAAAATGAGCAATAAGCTCGATGACAACGGTAAGTAGTACTAAAATGAATACCCAGACTGTGAGAAGGTGCAGCCGATGGTATGTATTATGATAGCGACTGTATGCGCCATCGTGATAGCCAATCTGGTCGTCGATCAATGCACGTAGACCTGCAGAAAGCCCCGGAAATTCCGTTTCTATGCTGTAGATGCCTTCGTCGGTACGGGTTGGCGGTCCTGCTTCGCGCAGCAATTGAATCACAAACCAGTGGTAGGGTTTGGCAATCGCGGGGCCTTTACCCGCAGAACTTGCCCATACGTTTCGATGAAGCATAGGCAGACTGGCCAGTACAGGGTGGAGGGCCGCGCTCATCCGCAAAGCCTCTGCAGCCTGACGAAAGTTCAACCAGGTATCATGCGTCAAATACGGGCCCTGGTTGCGCAAGACCATGAATAGAATCCACGCCAAAATACCCAATTCCAGCAGCTCAAAAAAACCACCCCAAATTATGTGCGCGGCGACTGCACCAAACACTGCGAAGCTTGAAAGCAGGTGGATGAAGACAATGTTGTCCCGATGTTTGTTGGCGGCATGGGTGGCGGCGCGGTCCACGCGGTCAAACCATTGCCATGTCTCCTCCGGCAGATGACTTGAATTCTTGAATTCATTGGGGCCACGCCAGACGGGAACCGGTTCGTATTTCTTGCGTTTCCATGCGCGAAACAGACTCAGGAAAATGCCATGGAACATGCCGCGCCAGGTGGGACATTCACCGGGCTCAATATTAGGCCGCTGGAGCGCCGCATTGAGCGGGTCAATCGATTTCATGTTCCATAATATCCTGAGCATTCGCTCCAGGTGCGATGACAGATCGGACTCGATATCGGAAAAATAATTCCGCAGCCTGGCGACATGCTTCGCGTCATCGCCGAGCATGACCAGGGTGGTAGCGTCGAGCCGTTTGGGGTCCAGCACCCGAATCTTGCCGGCGGACTCAGTTCGGGCATCCACCCAGACGATTGGCGTATACCGGCGAAGAGCTTCGATGAGTAGGCGAACCGCGCCTCCGGCGTGTCCTCGCGGTGCCTCTCCGTCCCAAACGACAATGATCGCATCGGCCAGGGATAACTTAGCCTCGTCGGTCGCTGCAACCAACGCATCTAAGCGCGGTTGTTCAATATTGTCCGTAGCCTCCGTGACGAGAGCGACGCGCTCAGCGTAAACACGCGCTGTCTGCGTATCTCGCTGAGGGTGTGGGTGTGCGGCGATTAGGTGCAAGGGAAGTTCAAGTTTTCTCGCGATCCCGGCAGCCATGCAATCGGTGCCGTCGGAAAATCCAGTAAGTACCCGCAGAGGCTTTATTTCCCCTCCCGGCTTTTCAATGAATTCGTTTGATATCTCACTGAACGTCTGCACGACGCTCTCGACCGCGGCAAATATACGATCCCGGAGCGCCTGATCGTCCGGTAAACGATTATCTCTGTGGCCGGTGACTAACAAGTTGCGTGCCAGGCGGGTGAAGGGTTTCCGGCTTTCTATGGTCAGGGGCATTGCTCCAATACCGAAGATCCGGGATGCCTGTCCACGATCAGAAGCCGCCCCGCCACCAGAAGCTGCGCCGCCAGTGGTCATAGTAGCCGGTCAATATGCCGGGCAGGCAGCACGACGAGAAACGGCTGGCCGGTCCCCACGGCTGCTAACACTTATTTGAAAATTCTTATGCATATGTTTTGTATTACGTAAGTCTCCTTTATAATGTTTATAGCGGACCCTATAGTCAAGATAAAAAGTATTTTAACCGACATTGTTTTAGTTCAGACGGAATTGGACATTTCCCTTAATGAGTTAGTATATTAC
>JADFXJ010000070.1 GCA_015233615.1 Nitrospirota bacterium | reverse complement strand
GGGAAAGAAAAAGGGGCCACGGAGGGCAAACGTGAGGGGTTTCAGGAAGGCGAACTCAAGGGGCTTCAGGAGGGCGAACGGAAGGGGCTTTTGAAGGGAATCCAATTAACTCTCGATATTAAATTTGGCGGCGGCCAGGGCGCTGTATTCGACCAAATATCCGGCATTGACGACGTAAACAGGCTGGAGCAGATCGCGGAGTTTATCAGAAAATCCGCAACCATCGATGACCTGAGAAAACTCATCGGATAGCCGTCATCCGCACGGGGGAAAGCCAACAGTCGCTTCGGCTGCGATAACGGCAAGCCGCCGTCACGTGGGAACATTCATACCTGTCTCCCCTCGGTGCATTATATCCCGCTGAATTTCGCCGTATTTACTAAACCTGTCTGCCATGACGTGTTTGAACCCGGAGTAGCCTCGTTTTATCGGTGTAGAGTGGTGCGTTTGTGTGCAATAATTGGGTCATCACGATTATTTTAATTTTTTTCCGATATGTATCCTATCCGTAACCTACCGTCTGATATAATATCCATAGTAGGAATAGAGGGATACCGATATGAAAAAACACTGTAGGTATTATGGCCGGACAATATGACCGCGTCTTAAAAGAGACATTCAAAGAGGTAATAGGCGTCATTATAAAGAAGGTGTTGAACATTGATGCCGTCAGTATTACGCCGCTGGATACAAAACTGCAGATTACCAACGAACGGGAGCCCGACCTTCTTTTTTTGATCAGGTTACGCAATAAGTCTTCCTTCATATTGCACATAGAAATACAGAGCACCAACGACGCCGGGATGCCTGACAGGATGATGTTCTACTGGCTTTTTACCAGGAAGGTATACAAGAAGGTCCCACGGCAGTATTTATTTTACGTCGGCAAGAGGCCTTTACGGATGGTTGATCATATACCCGAACTTGGCGGTGCCGGCAGATATGAGATAATCGATTTCAACACAATCGACTGCGAGACTTTTATCAGTTCAGAGAACCCCGTAGAGATTGTGATTTCGGTTCTGTGCAACCTCAGGGGGAAAATGGTACAATAATAGTAAGACGCATTCTCAAGCGTTTAAAGGAGACAGTCGCGGGAGAATTAGAGCTCTCAAAGCGTGTAAGGCAAGTGGAAATATTATCCCAGTTAAAGGGTTTGCAGGAAATCGTATTCAAGGAGAAAGAAAATATGACATTGGTATACGACATCGAAAAAGACCCATATTATAGGCGCGGGAAAGAAAAAGGGGCCACGGAGGGCAAACGTGAGGGGTTTCAGGAAGGCGAACGGAAGGGACTTCAGGAGGGCGAACGTAAGGGGTTTCAGGAAGGTGAACGTAAGGGACTTTTGAAGGGAATCCGATTAACTCTCGATATTAAATTTGGCGGCAGCCAGGGCGCGATATTCGACCAAATATCAGGCATTGACGACGTAAACAGGCTGGAGCAGATCGCGGAGTTTATCAGAAAATCCGCAACCATCGATGATCTGAGAATACTCATCGGATAGCCGTCATCCGACGGGGGAGAGCCGACACTCGATTCAACCGCGGTAACGGCAAGCCGCCGTCATGTTGGAACGGTCACGCGTGTCTCTCCTCGGTATATCCTATCCCACGGAATTTCGCTATAACTTGCGAAACCTGTCTGTCATGGCGTGTTTGAACCCGGAGAAGCCTCGTTTTATCGGTATAGAGTGGTGCGTGAGCTAAAGTTGTGAGCAATAAATGGGTCATTACGATTATTTTAATTTTTTTCCGATATGTATCCTATCCGTACCCTACCGTCTGATATAATATACCCGTATACGACGAATAAACAAGATGCCAAATGGTACGTCGAGACAATATGAAAAAAGGAATGGAATTATAAAAAATTAATAGGATGTTCAAGTTATTGACGGACATAATCCTAAAGGAAAACAGTGGATACGGAAGTTCTTATACGTGTAAATCTTGAAATAGAAGAATGTTTAAAATCTGGCGATATTCGACTTGGCCTCATTAACAACAATCTTACAGTGCTGCCGCCGGAGATTGGGAAGCTCACGAATCTGAATGAGCTTTACCTTGAGGGTGGATATATCATTTATAAACCACAAGATGCAGAAAACATTCAACTCAGAAAAAGAGTTAAAAAAGGTCTATGGTAAACTTGATCGTTACATCAGGCGCCGAATGACGGTTCTAAGGGCGGTTCATTCATTAAGTGATGTGCCGATACGCCTTCCCGAACGTAGACACGAACTGGCAGGTGATAAAAAAGGCAATTTTGCGGTAGATTTGGTGAAAAATTACAGGCTTGTATTTAAACCAAATAATGATCCTTTACCTATATCGCAGGATGGAGGATTAGATTTAAAGCGTATTACCGCTATTACTATTGTAGAGGTGGAGGATTATCATTAATGTCTACAGATGTATCTGCAACAAAAATAAACCAATTCAGACCGGACTATACCGTCTCACCCGGGGAAATCCTTAAAGAAACATTGGAAGCCCGCGGAATAAAGAAAGCAGATTTTGCCGCCATGTGTGGCCTTCCGGTTAAAACTGTCATGCAAATTATACGGGGAAAGGAGCCGGTTACTCCGGAAACTGCAATACTATTTGAGCGAGAATTGGGAGTTCCTGCTTATGTGTGGAATAGTATCGAGTCTTCATACCGTTTTCACTTAGCCGGGGTATTGTCCGCTACATAACCTTATAAGTAGGTAAGCACAAATAATTATATGTGCTATCATGGTACGTAAGCCGATTCTCTTGTATCGACATATAATTAAATTTGCTTAGCTACTTAGCATTAAATGACGACGAAGTGTCAATTCTATTTTACGATCTACAATCATGGAACAACCTGTCCGCCGGATACTAATTGTGTTCACGAACTCTTTTAATTCCTTGCATCGATTGATTGCAACCGCAAGATCGTTTTTTTCGAGAATCTGCAGGGCATCACGCGTCTTTACATAGCTTTTACCGAACTTGCCAATTCGAAAAATTTCTATTATATGGTACGCAGGCGATTTGTCGTGGTTCACCATCTCCGGATTTCCAGGCGGACATTGCCGATTATGACCTGCCAGGCGTTGAATCGTCGGCCAATAGGGGAGCAGCCATGCCTCGAAGTCGTATTGAGCGGCATGCGGATGAAATCTGTCATTTGGCCCAACCCACTTCCGCATTTTAGCCTTCGCCTCCGATGCATCCTGAAAATCGGGTGGTTTGTTGCCAGTATACACGTCAGTCAGCGCAATCACATGATCAGCCGATCTTGATCCGCTCAACAAATCTTCCACCGTACGTTTCAGTTTGGTCTCGGTATGTATCCTGCCTTTGCAAGGAAACGGATCAATGTTCGGCATTCTCCCTTCAAGTTGGCTTTCCAGGAATTTCCGAAGTACGGGAAGGAACGCCTTCTCAGTTTTCCCTTCGACGATAAGCGCAATCTTCATTACCTGCCCCCCATACGCCCCATCTGCCACACCTCGTCAAGGCTGTATTCGTCCAGCCATTTCTCCAGGTCAAGACTGTCGGCCCACACCACCGTGGCACACCAGTCTTCGGCAATGTCCATTACCACCACTTCCTCCGGCTTCAAGAAGCGAATCAACCTGTCGGAATGGGTGGCAACGATCAATTGAGTTCTCAGTGAAGTTTCACGCATAAGATCGGCCAGAAGGCTTAGCAACTCAGGGTGTAGGCTCACTTCCGGCTCGTCGATCATGGTGATGGTCGGGAGGGTGGGACTTTGGAGCAGTGATACAAGCCATAGAAAACGGAGCATACCCTCGGATAGTTCGTGCATGTACATCGGTTTAGCGAATTTCCTGTCTCTCCATGTCATCGCAAGCGTACCTGCAGCGACGGGAGGAAAGTTCAGCTCTTCAAAATCCGGAAAGGCGGAATTCACGGCAGCTACAATTGTGTCAAAACGATCCCTGTCGCTTTCCCGAAGGTAGTAAAGATATGGGACAAGGTCTTCCCCGTCCACACCTGGAAGCGTTGCTGGTCTCATCTGCTGAGGTAGTTTCACAGGTGCTCGCAGCCCGACGTCAAGCACATGATAGATCGTCGTAGCCGCCAGAATGCTCCGAAATTCTTCCGACTCACTGAACGTCTTTGGTACCTGGGAAAGAGATGTTTCAAACGGGTTATACGTCCAGGTCGGATGAACGAAGCCTTCTTTGTCAATATCGTAGTAACAGATATTTTCGTATGAAGAGTCGATATACTTGACAGGATCAGAATGACCATCCCGATCCTGTGACAAAACCTCCCTGGATAGGGAGTACCCTGTACCCTTTGGTGAGAGATGAAGCTCGTACGTGAGAGGCTTATGATGCTGGACCGTCGTATCAACCGACATATCAACCAAAAAAGAGAGTTCCTCACTTTTATCGCGTGTCAGTATACTTGCAAAGCCTCCGAATTGCGACAGGGTGGCGTTCAAATGCCCCGAGGCAGAGGCAGCAAGCAGGGAAAAGGCATCCAGCAAAGACGTCTTACCAACGCCATTGGCACCGATGAGAACGATGAAAGGTCTGTCGGTCATTTTGATTTCGATTTCCCGCAATCTACGGAATCCGCTTATCTTTATTTTATCGATCTTAAACATTCCTCTGGATTCCTATTGCCGTAGGTGATTAAGTTTGTCGTAGGTGATCAAGCCGCGCAATTCAAGGATTATGGCATAAGGGCAACGCTTTTGTTCTCCCAGCTCCTGAGAAGGTCAAAGGAATAGGTATTCCACTTGTTGCAACCCGGGCATCTGCCAGACCACTCCGGAGAGACGTACTTGCAGTGGCTACAGGTGTAGGGAATGCGTAGCGCCTTTTTCATCTCGATTACCTTAAGAAATTCCTCGGCGGCCTTGTCGGGTTGGTTGTGTTTCAGGTATATGCTGCCCCTGAGCTTGTACACCTCCGGGTATGTTACGCCGATATCGAAAGTGTTAAAAGTGTCCATGGCATCGTCAAGCATTTCGAGGCGGTAGTAGAGCTTGCCCAGAAAGAATCTTAGTATATCGTTGTCCTTTTCTCCGGAAATGGATGTGCGGTAAATCTTAAGTAGTCTTGCAGGGTCGCCCAGGTTTATGAGGAGGTCTTCAAGGCGTATAAGAGGGATAATGGATTTCGTCTGCCTGTGAACCTCTTCGAGATAATTCATAGCCTCCTCCGTACCACCTTCACTTAGTATAACCTCGGCATACCCCAGATGTGCCGGTATGAAGTGATTGTCCAGCTTTATAACGGTTTTGAAGGCGCGTCTGGCGTTTTCCAGGTTATTGTTTTCGAGGTTTTGTCTTCCATATTCGTATTTGTAACCGAGGAGCACCTTTTTTTCTTCTTCTTTGTCGCTGGAGTCGAGTTTAAGAATCGTCTTTTGGAGAGTTACCAGATCTTCCCACCGGAGGAGCTTTTCGAAAAGAGTGCGTTTGGCGTGCAGTGCATCCATGTTAGAGGAATCGATTTCAAGGGCCTTGCCGGCGTAAACTATGGCGTCATCCATTCTGCCGAGTGCCTTAAAGGCCATCGACAACTTGCACATGGCCTCAGGGTTATCGCCGTCTATGGTTATAACCTTCTTATAGTAGTCGCACGCCCTCGAAAAATCGCTTGTTTCATAGTATATGTCTCCCAAAAACTGCAGCGACGTCGTATGGTCCGGGTTAAGGCCAAGAGCGTTTTCAAACTCCTCTATGGCCTCCTTATACCTTTTTGCCAACAGGTGGCTGACAGCCCTGGAGTGGTGGTTTTCAATCAGTTCCTCTCTCTTTTGCTGCTTCTGAAGCCTTTTGGTGAGGATAAAACGTCTCGTGTCGTTTACGAAAAAAATGAACATCATGAAAAGGAAGCCGAAGGCGGAGGATATCACGATTAAGGCTATCTTGGGCATTGCATAGTAAGTTTGCTTGCCAATATAGACGTCCACGGAACTCATGTTATAGAGGGCGAGGTAAAATATCCCACAAAGTATTATAACAAATAAGAAAGTGACGAATTTAAACATCTAAGCCCATTGCCTTAAAATTCCGTTGCCTTGAAATCACTTCGCCCTGAAATCCAGTGCCCTAAAAACCGGCCTGCCCTTCTACGACGGCGATGCCGGGGTTAACGTCTTCCGGCAAAGCGTTGGGGTTAACGCCTGCCTGCAAAGTGCCGGGGTTAATGTCTACCCCTGAAGCGTCAAACTTAACGGCTACCCGTGGAGCGTCAAGCCAGAGCCTTTCCAGCTTGTAGTATTGACGCTGCTCTTCCAAAAAGACGTGAACTATTACGTCGTTGTAATCCATGAGAACCCAGCTTGCGTTTGCCATGCCTTCGACGTTCATGGGTTTGACGCCAAGGGCTGAAAGCTTTTCGCCAACCCCGTCGGCCAGGGCAGCGGTCTTGGTCGAACTTTGAGCGGAGCATATGACGAAATAGTCCGCGATTACCGTAAGGCCCCTGAGGTCCAACACCATAATGTCATCCCCTTGCTTGTCATACAGAGCCTTCACGATTGTCTTAACCTTATCTTCGGCAGATATTTTAGAGATAATTTTTTTGCAGTCCATATAGTCCTTTATTGATTATAAACGATTCTACCTTTTCAGGCAAGAGATATTTTATACTTTTTCCTTCCCGCACCAGAGCACGAATCATGGTGGAGGATATCTCCATGGAAGTTACGTGGCAGAGTGTCGTGCTGCCGCCGGTTTTCAATCCTATTATTCGCACGGGGCCGGAGGTCTCGTCTAAGGCCATGGCACTATCGTCTATGAAGGGAGATTTTTCTATGGTCTCCAGAGGGATACCACCCCTGTTAACCACTACGACATGCGATTTAGAGAGTATCTCGTAGGGCTTGTACCATTTTTCCATCTCCAGAAAAGCATCGAGGCCGATTATGAAAAACAGCTCGCATCCTCCATACTCCGACAGCACATAATCCAGAGTGAGGGCAGTGTAAGAAAGCTCCTCGCTCCTGGATTCGCAAAGCGACATAGCGAAGTATGGATTGCCCTCTATGGCCATAGCGAGCATTTTGACCCTGTCATGGAAATCGGCCTGGATTTCCTTTTTGAATGGGGGCCTGTAAGAGGGTATGAATACGACCTGGGTCAGGTTACACAGTTCACGAACCTCCTGCGCAACTCTCAGGTGTGCATTGTGTACCGGGTTAAAGGCGCCTCCAAACAGACCCACGCGCTTTTTGCCAGGGCCCGGCCTGCCTTCGCTCACGCTTTCCTTTCCATACGAGCGGCTTTTTCGATATGCCCGATAAAGGCACGCGGTAACGCTAAAGGGAAAAGGCTATACGTAAACCCGGGGTATAAGAACTCTATAACCGGGATATAAGGAATCGTACCGATTAAACCGAAACCACGGAATTATCGGTACCTCCGCCCGATACCGGCTCATACCTGTCGGCGTTCCAATCGTTTTCCCATTTCGTGCCGTCGATTACGTACTTGAACTGGTAGTCCCTGCCGGCATCCAGTTTCAGGGTAATGGAATAATCGCCTGTCTCGGTCTTTTCCAGCAAGTTTACGTTTATGTCCCATTTGTTGAAGTCTCCCGCAATGGCGACGGTTTTTGCATACGGAGCCGCAGCCGCCGGCAACGTGAAGGTGACTTTGCACGTCGTTTTGTCCCTGCCGTATTTTTTTACGAATCCACTTTGATAAATTTCGGTCGAAGGTGCTTCGGCGGTCGTCGCTTCAGGGATTGTTTTTTCAGGAATCGCTTGTACAGGGACCGCTCTTCTGGTGTAAGCCCTCTTTTTCCTTTCCGCAGGAGGAGCTGCTTCGACGGATGATTTCTCCGATTCCCCGGATTTCTCCAAAATTTCGGTATCGCTTTTAAGGGTGCGCTTTCTCGTTTTACTCTCGGTCATTTCTTTGCCTGCCGGGGGTTTTTCCTTTTTACTTTCTCTCATGTATCCTCCTTATGTGTACTCAAGATGTTTATCCAATGAGTTTATAATTATAACGATCGATAATAGATCAAGTTTCATATAATGTTCATACAATTTTACAACTATTTACCGAAAAAAATCCAATGATGGATTCCGCCTGGACTCGGAAGAAATTACGGGAAATTATCATTGCGAACGTATGAAGGCGCTTAGCAAAGCAATCTCAGTCCTTTTTACGCACGCCACCGAACTGCCGCTATATTGCGCTTATGCACTTATGGCCATAACCAGGCATCCATTCTATTTCACGTTTACACCCACGCTGCCCGTGTAAATATCACCGTTTCTTATGCCGTCCGGATTGGTGTCGACCTCGAATATAAACATATAGTTTCCCGATTGTAACCCGTTCAGAGGTAATGTTAATACAGGCGTTGATGAAAGGTTGAATAACTCGCCGGTGTACGTTACTTTATATCCGGGTGCCCACCCGGTTGACGAGTCAAAGTAAAAAGTCCCGTAAGGCGTATACGTGTAAAGCCACCAGTCGGCTTTTTTACCGGAACCGGTACCCGGCTATAGGGAAACCGCCAGGGTAAGCGTATCGGAGGTGGTCAGGTCAACCGAGTAGGCGTTACTTCCGTTAACCGTTATCGCGGGCTTTGGGTTCGAAGCCGCGGAGGCAGTTTGAGTAACGGTCGTTGACACGGGCATTGAAATGTTACTCTTGTTGTCCAATACATAAACGGAAACCGTGTAATTGCCCGATGCCGTAAACTGGCTATAAGTTCCCTCGTAACGCTTGTCGGCATTTACATATTGCAATTCAACCGTAGGAAGATTGGTAACGGCAATAGCGGATGAACCTGTGTTGTATCCCGGTGGAATTATGATCGCCCAAACCTCTTGCACTCCGTCATTTGACGTTATGTCGGCACCATTTATAATAATCTTAGCGGAATAAGAACCGGACAAGGTTTGAGGTTCGGCATAAGCTGACTTTATCACCGGAGCATTGGCACCCGAAGCAATACCTTTCCCGATGTATTTGGTTGCCGCGAGTTCCCCGTCAGTTTTTTCATTGGGGATACCGTTACCGTTGTCGTCGATTTGTGGCTCTTGATCTTTTTGCATCGTCGTAGTGGCGCTTTTGGCGTTAATGAAAGCGTCGTAAATGTCGGCGCCATTGCTAATCTGGTTCCAGAAGAAGTTTGAGAAGGAAATTATCCCTTTTGTTATAAAGTAGGCCGATTGATCCGATTTGGCGCTGCTTATGACAATACGCTGCTTTCCCACAGGAGTCCTTAAGTAGGGCGTGAAACTCCCCGATTCACACGCGTCGTAGATGAAGACGATCATGCCGCTAATCTTCGCTTGCAACGAGTCCAGCCAGTTTGCGAAGTCTGAAGCGTAGAGGATATGCGTCTGTCCCATCGTGAATGTTCCATTACCACCGTGGTCTGTAAAATATATTACAACGTCATGAGCGTCTGAAGCCCAGTTATTTATGGCGCTATTAAGGTTATCGATGGTGGCGTCATCGGTAACGTTCGAATTGCCCGTCTCGGCGCTCAGATATTTAATGGTGTCCTTTTTTGTAAACCCCTGGCCGACGAGGGTTTTGTAAGCGTTATCAGCCGTTGTTTTGGTGGAATCCCATAAGTTGTTACCGATAAAAGGCCCGCCACCAGCCACGATGATAGCCTTGTCGGCGCGTGTTGGGATTACATTCGAATTAAACGTGGCCGTGATAGTCGTATCCGAATTCATAGTCACGATGCAGGGAAAAGTCCCGCTGCAACCTCCGCCCGACCAACCGGCAAATGTCGATCCCGAGTTTGCCGCCGCCGTTAACGTAACCCCCGTACCCGGTGAGTATGACCCGTTGCAAGTGCTTCCGCAGTTGATTTTGCCATCGGAACTCGTTACCGTACCGATGCCTGTGCCGGTTCGCGAAATTACCAAATTGGCCAAATTACCTATCTGTCCGCCACGAACTGGCCACACATAGAGGTTGCTCGTCTTATAGTAGCGGTAGTCGCCGCCATCGTCCATAGAGACGACCCAGGCACCCGACGGACTGCGGGCGATAGTAGAGGATGACCAATAGAAGTACAACTGCGCGTTTGTATACGGATTTCCTGTCGGCAGCGCAACGCTATATTTCGAATAATCCGTCAAACTTCTAAGCTCCTTCATGTTTGGCAATCGCCAGTCGGTATGGTCATAAGTACCTGAGCCGGTGTTCATAGATGCCACGTAATCCAGCGCCTGTTGCCAGGTTTTTGTTCCTGCTGCCAGGTTCGCGTTTCTAGTCCACATGAGGCCTGTAAGATTATCCGTTACCGTGCCATCTCCATTATCAATAAATCGAGGACTTGGCCAAACAGCTCCCGCCTTGATTGCTCCGTCATCGCCAAAATGGTAGCTTTGAGTCTGGCCCGTGGCCCAAATAACAGAATTACCTAATAATCCAGACTGTACACCATGAACCGGCCACACATAGTGGAAGTCCGTCTTAGGGTAGGGGCCGTTGTCGCCATCGTTCATACCGACGTACCAGGCACTCGACGGATTGGCAGTATAAGTAGAGGATGACCAATAGTAGTCCGACTGCACATTTGTATACCCTTGTGTTCCAAGCCATGCGGCAGGGTTACTCTGTTCGGTATTTTTCAGGCTTTCCAGCTCGTTAATATTTGGTAACCGCCAGTCGTTATGACTGAGGTAATTGGCGGTATTGAGGCAGGCTACGTAATCAAGGGCGTTTGCCCACGCCATATAGCCGCCCGTGCATGAACCAACAGTAGTCGTACCAGCGTCTTTTGTCCACACCAAGCCGGTTAACTTATCCGTCATCGTTTGGTCGCCATTGTCCGTAAACCTTGGGTTCGGCCAGGCAACTCCGGCCTTGATGTCCCCGTCTTGCCTGGTACCAGCGCAGGCGATCGTGTTGCCACCAGCGTCATAGCAGGTAGTCTGCCCGGTCTGCGGAAGGTTAATCGTTGATGCCGATGCGCTTGTTGTTGAGCTCTCAAACGCGGCCAACGCGATGAAAACGGTTAAGGCTGCAACTGAAACGATCAATTTTGACTTCGACTTCAATTTCGATTTTTCGCTAATTATAACGTTCATAGTGTTCCTCCTTATGACTTTTATGGTATGTTGTGAGCCATGGCGCTAAGGTTATTCCCCCGATATTCTAACACTTTTATGATTAGTATGGATAAAGATATTGTTATTTGGTTAATTATTTGTTTAATATAGGTAAGGAGGGTACTTACGGATGAGCCAACTTTACGACATCACGCTTAAGAAAACGATTAAGAATATACCGAAGCGGTTTCTAAAAATACTTACCGGATTTGAGGAAGGCGAGTTTTTAGACACCAATTTCCCTACCGTCCAAAACAGAGAACCCGACATAGTGATCAAACTACCCGATATCAGCCTTTTTCATTTAGAGCTCGAATCTAATAACGAAAATAATATGGTATGGAGGATGCACGATTATTATTCCCTGATGTTTCAAAAGGACGAATGTAAAATCCGCCAGATTTTGCTTTACGTTGGGGATAGACCATTAAGGATGGCTGACAGGATTCAACATGAGACATTAAACTACTCGTGCGTGTTTAAGGACATTCGGGATATTAACTGTGCAGAGTTGCTAACCGGCAATAAGAATCCCGACGACGCTATGCTTTCTATTTTATGCAGTATGGAAGATACTATTGCGACGTTAGTGGCTATAAGGGAAAGATTTATGCTATTGCCCGAAAAGGAACAGAAGGATTATTTGGCGGGCCTAAAAAACCTCGCCAGACTTAGGGGCTTGACGTCATTGGTAAAAAAGGAGGTAGAAGATAAAATGCCTGTAACGATTGACATAAGCAACGATGAAACTTTCCTTGCCGGAATGCTCGAAGGAGAAAAGAGAGGGCTGCTGGAAGGCATAGAGGTTGCTCTGGACATAAAATATGGCTCCGAAGGGCTTTTCCTTATGGATGCCGTTAGGAAAATCGGAACAATCGAGAAGCTGGAGGCTTTTAAAGAGGTAGTCAGAAAAGCGGCAAGTGTGAATGATCTGATGAGGTTTTTGAGGGGTTGATTTGTATAAGCTCATATTACCCTAAAAACGAAGATTGGGATAGTTCTGCTAACATCCCCGGATAAAATCTACATCCGTCCTTTCTCCGCCATTGCGGATGGACTCCTGCTTTCGTAGAATTACTTTGAGCCACGTCTCACGAATAGCCATGACAGAAAGAACAAGGAGATGGATTCCCGCGTTCGCGAGAATGACAACAAGGGCAAGAACGGAAAAGACAAGGGCGATTCCGGACAAGCCGAAATGACGGTGGTGGGGTGGGTGACGGTAAGAGGTTGGAGCAACAGTAATGGGTGGGAATAACAACAAGGACAGGACAAGAACAGACTACAGGCTTGCGGATTCCGTAAAGTCTGATGACGACTCAGTTCTATTCGGTGCGACATAATAACATTGACATGACGCTAGTTGGAAACGAAGTTTCTGGGCTTTCCCGCTCCCTTGGGCGCACCCACGAGGCCGTCCTCCTCCATCATCTCCATTATTCTGGCAGCCCGGTTGTATCCTATCTTAAAGCGCCTCTGTATCGAGGATATGGAAACCTCGCCCACCGACTGTGCGTACTTTATGACTTCCTTGTACACTTCGTCCCTGTCTTCGGGTGCGTTTTCGCTCTTTACGGCCTCATCGGCCACCAAATCGTCGAAAAGACTGTAATCCGGAGCTCCCTGCGACTTTACGAAATCGGTGACGGCTTTTATCTCACTTTCCTTAACGAAGGCGCCATGGACTCGCATGATTCTGGCACCGGGGCTCAGAAGGAGCATGTCACCGCGGCCAAGAAGTTTCTCGGCACCATGGGTGTCGAGGATGGTACGGGAGTCGACTTTCGAGGAAACCATGAAGGCTATCCTGGAAGGGAAATTGGCCTTGATGATTCCCGTTATAACGTCGACCGAAGGGCGCTGTGTGGCCACGATGAGATGTATGCCGGAGGCTCTTGCCATCTGGGCTAACCGCACGATAGAGTCCTCCACGTTTTTTGCGGCGGTAAACATGAGATCCGCCAGTTCGTCGATAATCACTATTATGTAGGAGAGCTTTTCCTCCTCCCCGACGCTCGCGTTATACATCTCTATGTTTCTGGCCCCCTGTTCCGCTATGAGCCTGTAACGGCGCTCCATCTCCAAAAGCATCTTTTTCAGGGCTTCGGAGGCCTCTTTGGGATTCGTTATCACGTGGGAGATAAGGTGCGGTATGCCCTCGTAAATGGATAGTTCGAGGAGTTTCGGATCGATCATGAGCATTTTCACCTCGGACGGCTTGGCCTTATAGAGTATGCTCATGATCATGGCGTTTATGGCAACGCTCTTACCGGAGCCGGTAGTACCCGCTACAAGCAGGTGGGGCATCCTCGACAGGTCCTCCACTATGGGGTTGCCATAGATGTCCTTGCCAAGTGACATGGTAAGCAGTGAGCTTCGCTTGGTGAACTTATCGGAGGCTATGATCTCTCTCAAGGTTACGGTAGAGCGTTTTTCGTTTGGAACTTCTATACCGATGGGCGTCTTTCCGGGTATGAGCGATACCCTTACCTTTATTCCGCCCATGGCCCGACCGAGGTCGTCCGACAGGGATACCACCTTGCTTATCTTTACTCCCGGAGCCGGCTCGAACTCAAACATCGTTATTATCGGACCGGGATGCACCTGTGACACCTTGCCCTCTACGCCAAAATCTGACAGTATCTCGGAGAGTATGGCCGCGCCTCTGACGAGTTCGTCCTTCGACATGCTCTGGCCCTCCTGGACTTCCCTCGAAAGCAGATCTACCGTAGGCAAAACGTAACGCCCGGCTATCGGCACGGGAAGTCTTACCTTTACTTCCCTTTCGCCCTTTTTTTCCCGGTCGTCCTCTTCGTGCTCCGGCTCTTTTATAGTATGATCCACGATTTTTATATCGTTATCACTATCATCCTGCTCTGCCATATCACGTTGTCCCGTATTCCGATCTCTTATATTACGCTCTCCCGTATTCCGATCTTTATTATTCCTCGCCATTGCCGCTTCCAAATCAGTACCGATCTTGTCCCCCGGCATGAAAAAGGAAGACGCGTTTACGGGAACCAGCAACAAAATGGACGCGTAGAGAGCCGAAAGACTTAAAATAAACGCCACTACGATTGAAAGCGCCGTTTTAAGGAAATATATTATCATAAGCCCTATGAGCCCCCCTTTTACGAACCCAACGCCAAAAGTATCCGTCACCAGAGCCAGGGTCATAGACAGGGAGAGCAATAACAGGAGGCTGCCGACCAGGTTTTCCGGTTTTTTGAGACTGCCCAAAAGCCTCCTTAAGCCGTAGATGAAAAGTATTACCGGTACAAGGTAAGCCGTGGTGCCACAAAGGGTTATCGTTACGTCGGAAATATACGAGCCAACCACACCACCATAGTTGTGTACCGGCAACCGGGTGTAAGTAAACGGAGAGGGATCCCACTTGTTGTAAGTGGCTAAGCACATACCGCACAACAGTGCAGATACCACTGCAACCGCACCCCTTATCTTATTTTTTCTTTCTGCTATGATCTCATCCATAGGAGAACCACTATCACAACGGCCAGGACAATTCTGTAATATGCAAAACAGGCCAGTGAGTATTTCTTAAAAAAATACATTAAAAACCTGATGGTAACTATACCCGAGATAAAGGAGGCTATTACACCGGCGGCAAATATGACCAGTTTGAAATCGCCAATTCCGTGCTTCAGCACGTGAATGCCGTGAAGAGCGGCCGCCCCCGCCACTATAGGAGTGGCCATAAGGAAAGAGAATCTTGCTGCCTCCTCCCGTCTCATACCTAACAAAAGCCCGGTGGTAATCGTCGCGCCCGACCTCGATACCCCCGGTATAAGAGCCAGGGCCTGAGATAAACCCATCAATATCGAGTCAAACACGTTTATGTCGTCCACGCAGGCAGACCCCCTGGACGTTCTTTCCACGAGCAGCATCGCCACACCTACGACAACGAGGCTGGCCGCTATGATAATCGGGCTTCTCATGGATGTCTCTACGAAGTGGTCGAGCAACTTGCCGGCTATGGCTCCGGGTATGGTGGCAATTACGAGAAATAGCAACAGCCTGTGTTTTTTTAAGAATATATCCAGCCAATCCTTAAAAAAATATACGATCATTGCCATAAGTGTACCAACGTGCAACGCTATGTCGAAAGAAAGGGTATCCAGCTCCCCACCCCACCCAAAAAGCCATGGCACCAATATCAGGTGGGCCGTTGAGCTTATGGGTAAGAACTCCGCTACCCCTTGCACGACTCCAAGCACGATTGCTTCAAGCATCTCGGTATTCAAAAAAACCTCCATGTAAAAAATTTATTAATTGGGTTATTTACTCAGCCGGCCACCAACCCTGGCCACTTTCATACCTCGACTATTATGGGCATGATCAAGGGGCTCTTCTGGGTAGTGCTCCTGATGTATTTCTTTAGAGTACTCAGCACCTTCGCCTGCATCGCAGATGTGTCTTTTATGATGTCCCTGTCGAGATTTTCGAAGGTAGTTATTATTATTTTTTTGGCCTCGGAGATGACGTCCCTGCGCGAGTTCTCGAAGCTGAACCCCTTAGAGATGATCTCGGGCTCCGACAGAAGCTGCCCACCGTCTTTGCTAACCGATATGAGAACTATGACGAAACCATCCTGGGCCAGCCGCTTTCTGTCTCTAAGTATAACGTTGTCCCTGTCTACGAGCCCCTTGCCGTCTATGTACACCCTGCCCGCAGGTACGGTACCCTGTTTTAAGGCGCACTCAGGGGTAATCTCCAAAACCTCGCCGTCCTGCATTACGAAGATGTTTTCGTTCGGGATATTCTGGTCACTGGCAAGTTTGGCATGGTACACAAGCTGCCTGTACTCGCCGTGAACGGGTATGAAGTACTTAGGCTTTATCAGATTGAGCATCAGCCTGAGTTCGTCTTTCGAAGCGTGGCCGGATACGTGAACGTCGGATATTTTATCGTAAATCACGTTTGCTCCACGCTTAAAAAGATGGTTTATTATTTTTCCGACGGCCCTTTCGTTGCCCGGTATGGCGCGGGCGGAAATGATTACGGTATCGCCGGAGGCTACTTTTATATGCTTGTGCTCGTTCATAGATATCCTCGTCAGAACGCTCATAGGCTCTCCCTGGGACCCGGTGGTGATAATTACTACTTCGTCCGGCTCCATGGAGTTTATCTGCTCTACCTTGTACCACTTATTGCCGGGGAATCTAAGATATCCGAGGTCTGCCGCTATGCGGGCGTTGGAAATAACGCTCCTTCCGCAGAGGACTACTTTTTTACCAAGCTCCACGGCCACGTCGATTGCCTGCTGTATCCGGTGGATGTTAGAGGCGAAGGTGGCTATGATTATCCTGCCTTTGGCCCTGGCGAAATTATACTCGAAGGCTCTTTTGACCTCTTTCTCGGATGGAGTAATGCCGGCCTTCTCCGCGTTCGTACTATCGGACAGCAAAAGAAGTGTGCCCTTTTCTCCGTACTCGGAGAACTTGCTGTAATCCAGAAGCTCACCGTCCACCGGGGTGAAATCGAGCTTAAAGTCTCCCGTATGTACCACGTTGCCCAGGGGCGTGCTTATGCCAAGCCCTACTCCGTCGGCTATGCTGTGGGTGACGTGTATGAATTCGACGTTAAAGCATCCAAGGCTCACGATATCCCGTGGTTTGACTATTTTATAGGTAAGGTGTTTTAAGTTAAATTCCCTTATCTTTTCCTTTATGAGGCCAATGGTGAGTCCGGTACCTATAATAGGGACGGCACCTCCCAGGTCGCGCATGATAAAAGGCAGGGCTCCGGTATGGTCCTCGTGCCCGTGGGTTACGACTATGGCCCTGAGTTTTTCCCTGCGCTCCAGGATGTAGGTATAATCAGGAATTACGTAGTCTACTCCAAGCATCGTCTCCTCTGGAAACATCAACCCTGCATCGACCACTATCATGTCCTCTTCGGTTTCGAAGACTGTCATGTTCATGCCGATCTCTTCTACTCCGCCAAGGAAAATTATGGAAAGCTTATCGTTCAGGATTTCACCATAGTCACTCTTTACCCGACAATCATCTCTAATACTGCCTTCTGGGTATGAAGCCTGTTTTCAGCCTGATCAAAAACGGCACTGTGCTTCCCATCTATGACCGAATCCGTTATCTCCTCGCCCCTGTGGGCCGGCAGGCAGTGGAGCACTATCGCATCCCTTTCGGCAAGGGACAGTAGCCTGTCGTTGACCTGGAATGGCTGGAACCTCGCCTTCTTCTCCCCGGCATCAGCCTTATCCCCCATGCTGACCCACACGTCCGTGTAAATTACGTCGGCACCGTAGACCGACTCGGCAGGGTCGTTAGTAACGGGTACCTCGAAGGGCTTTACCCGCTCGATTACGGCGGAGTCCGGCTCGTAACCCTCAGGGCAGGCCATGGTAAGCCGTATGCCCATCCTTGCCGAGGCCTCTATCAAAGAATTGGCCACGTTGTTGCCGTCGCCTACGTAGGCTAGTTTTATACCCTTCAAACCGCCTTTTCGCTCCTCGATAGTCATTAAATCAGCCAATACCTGGCACGGGTGGTGTGTATCGGTCAGGCCGTTGATGACCGGTACCGTAGAGTTTCGGGCAAAATCTACTATTTTGTCATGGGAAAAGGTCCTTATAACCACGGCACTGAGATACCTGGACAGCACCCTGGCGGTATCGCTTATAGTCTCTCCCCTGGCCAGTTGTGTAGTGCCGGGACCGATGTATATGGGAAAGGCGCCTAGCTGATAAACTCCCACCTCGAAAGATAACCTCGTGCGGGTCGATGTCTTTTCGAACAAGAGCCCGACGGTCTTGCCTTTCAGCGGTTGAAAACTATCGAGCCCGCCACTCTTGTATTGCCGTGAGCGCTTCAATATCGTTTCGCACTCTTCGGTAGAGAAATCCCAAAAGGTCAAAAAATCTCTTTTCGTCATGACAATCTCGATAACACTTCGCTCAGCACGTCTATAAGCCTGGCAATATCCTCCTCCGACACTATCAGCGGAGGCATGAATCTTAACGTATTTACCGACGTGCAGTTGATTAGCACGCCACGCTCGAAAACAGCCTGCACTACCTGGCTGCACTCCCTCGTCAGTTCCATGGCCAGTAAAAGGCCTTTTCCTCTTACGTCTACGATAATATTCGGGAATTTATCTTTCAGCTCGATTAGCTTGTTCATAATAATCTGTCCCATGCGGGTACACTCACCAAGCAGAATTCCGTCTTCGAGTATTGTCTCCAGCGTGGCAAGTGCCGCGGCACAGGCCAGGGGATTGCCGCCGAAAGTGGAACCGTGGCTTCCATAATCGAAGCTTTTAGCTATTTCCTCCCTTGCGATAGTAGCCCCGATGGGAAATCCCCCGCCAAGGCCTTTTGCCAGTGTCAGAATATCCGGCTCGAAGTCCAGATGCTCATAGGCAAAAAGCTTACCCGTACGACCCATGCCCGTCTGTACCTCGTCAAGCATCAACAGCAGGCCGTTTTCGTCGCAATGCTTTCTCACAGCCTTGAAAAACCCCGGGGACGGCATCCTTATGCCTCCTTCTCCCTGGATAGGTTCGAGCATAATGGCACAGGTTTTGTCGGTGGTAGCTTCTTTAATGCTTTCCACGTCGTTAAAAGGTACATGCCTGAAACCGGGCAAAAGTGGCTCGAACCCCTGCTGAAACCTGGGCTGGCCGGTAGCCGAAATCGTTGCTATGGTACGACCGTGAAATGAGTTCAGAGCGGTTATTATCTCCGATCGTCCCTCGCCGCGGACACTCTTAGCGTGCTTGCGCGCCAGTTTGATGGCAGCTTCGTTAGCCTCCGCCCCGGAGTTGGAAAAAAACACCCTGTCGGCAAAAGAGTGGTCCAACAGCAGTTTGGCCAGTTTTATCTGAACGTCGTTATGAAAAAAATTAGACACGTGTATCAGCCTCTGTGCCTGCTTCTGTATTGCCACTACCAGTTTTGGGTGGCAGTGGCCAAGGATGTTTACGGCTATACCGCCCATAAAATCAAGGTACTCCTTGCCATCCATGCTCCAGAGCTTCATTCCCCTGCCCTTTACGAATATGACGGGAAAACGCTTGTAGGTCTCCATCATATAAGAATTCGATTCATCCAGCAACTTTTTTATTTCCATACCTTCTTCCCTTTCTTCTCGATGATTGCAGCCGCTAAGAGCGAAAACATTATCTCGTGATGGCCTATGAGGCTTATAGCCTTACCCGAGTGCATTGTGGGGCGTCTGAGCACGTTTGTCTCAGCCCTGTATTGCCTGATGAAATCCATCACTATGGCGGTGAAATTTTCGACCTCGTAGCCCAGATTCCTGGCCAGGTTTAAAGCTTTGAGGAAAACCTCGGGCAATATTACCGCCGACCCCAGGTTTATGTACACTCCACCGCTTAAATCGGCCACGACAGAGGCGAGCAGCCTGAAATCCCTCATGCTTCCCTCACCGATTGCCCCTCCGTCCGCCTCCGGGTGCATGTGCACGATGTCCGTACCAATTGCTACGTGTACCGTAGCAGGCAATCCCAGCCTGTATGCCTCGGCATACAGACTTACGCCGTCATATTTTGCTATGCCGCCGGAGGTTATGGCACCCCCGGAAAGGGACGGGCCATCGGAGGGAAACGAGCCCGCAGCAAGGAACGAGCCCATAGACCGGCCCAACCCGTACCCGAGGTTTACGCCATCCACTATGGCACGGTTTACGTACTTGCCCGTTTCCTCTGCCATACCGAATGAGCCTTTGCAAAGTTCTTCGGCTACGTCCTCCGAGGTGTGGCCGGCAAAAGCCATCTCGAAGTCGTGTACAAGGCAAGCCCCGTTTGTTACCAGAGCGGTTATAGTGCCGTTTCTCATGAGGTTTATGATAACCGGCGAAAGGCCAACCTTGATTGGATGGGCACCCATGGCCAGAATGACCGGCCTCGAGTTGTCCCTGGCCCTCACTATGGCCTCTACGGCTGTTGCGAAATCCCTGGCCGCCAGTACCGACGGTAAAGTCGCCAGGAAATCGCCAAAGGAACTACCCTCAACGTATGGCTTTCCCTGGATTTCAAGAACCACCTTACTTTTTCTCTCTTTGAGGGAGTACCTCTTTACATCCGAAACAGGTAGTATTTTATGCTTTTCTTCCACTCTTACCAAAACCTGCGTTTTACGAATAAAGATTTAACATTCTAACATAAAGTACATACTAACATAAACAACACGAAAATACACAAATTCGAAAAATACCACTTGGCGGGATTTTGATTGGCGGGATTATGATCTTTCGGTATAACTACGGTAAAATAAAACTATGGTAAATAATATTAGCACATGGCCGTATCCGTGAAATAATCCATGAACTAAAGTACGGGTTTATTTGGTACCTGCATGAAGCCGGCACTCAAAAGACTCTCCCATCATCACTGAAAACAACGGAAATCACTTTCGATACAACGATAGATGCATCACGCGTGCCTCCACCGCTATATCGGTACTTTATGATGCTATTGTGTCCGCTGCCACCGTGGCCGCTATAAGCTTCAGAAGTCAAACTTGAGGTTAAACATGGGAGTACCTTTCTTTTCTTTCCCTTCGCCAAACCCTTCGGCATTTCTTCTGTCTTCGAAATTCCTGAAAATAGCGTCCGACGAGGCCAAACCTTCTTTGGTCACGTCACTCTGAATTACGAAGTTTACCGGGGTGCTCTCCTCGTCGCCACTCAAGCTGGTGCTTAACATACTTTTCAAGCCGGAAAAATTAGCCTCAATCGGAGCCGACGGTGGTCTGAGAAGTGCGTTTATCAACAAGGTGTGTCGATCCTTAGATTCTTCCTTATTCTTTTCCTCTGCAAAACCCGCACCGCAGAGCATAACCAAAACAGAGAGCAAACTAAACAACACCATACTAAAGTACAGTTTCTTCTTCATAAAACAACTCCTTAACAATCACGTTATACCGGCTATCTACAATTGTTCATATATATATGCTGCCACCTCACCGATTATCAACCATTATTCCTTTATTATACATGATATAGCCCGGCATGGTCAAGATATTCGCTACGGACAAGAGATTAACACGAACCACACGAACAAAAGCACGAAAAAGGACTATGC
>JADFXJ010000069.1 GCA_015233615.1 Nitrospirota bacterium | reverse complement strand
TTATTTTGGATGGATGTTTTTCATAAATTCCATCCATATGGGCAGCGCTGCCTGGGCACCCGTCTCCTTATCGCCTATCGGTTTGTGGTTGTCACGGCCAACCCAGACTCCAACGGCAACGTTGTCGTCGAAGCCTATGAACCATGCGTCGGTGTAATCGTTGGTGGTACCGGTTTTACCGTAGACTATCCTGTCTAAGTCCAATGCGGCCCGTCCTGTACCATTTTCGATAACACCTCTCAACAATTCTCTCTCCTGCCCTACTATGTCCGGGTCTATCACGTTGTTGGAGGAGTAGCCGGCCTCCTCGACGACCATCCCGTCTCTGTTGACAACCTTGTCGATGAATGTGTGGTTGAAGCGCTTGCCGTTAGCCAGTGCTGCATAGGCGTAAGTCATCTCTATGAGGGTCACGTCCGAGGCGCCGATTGCAGAGGATAAGTATGGCTGCACGGTACTCGTAATGCCAAGTACCTTTGCCGTTTCCACGACGTTTTTGATTCCTACTCTGTTTGCGAGGTACACGGTAGCGGCGTTGAGGGATTCGGCAATCGCGTATCTGAGCGTTACCGGGCCATGATAATCTTTCTTGTAGTTTTTGGGCACCCAAACGTCGCCACTGTCCTTTCCCGGATAAGAGATCGGTTCGTCCAAAATGGTGTCATCCGGTGTGTAGCCATTGTTCAGTGCCGTGAGGTACACGATTGGCTTAAAAGATGACCCTGACTGTCTCATGGCCATGGTAGCACGATTAAACTGGGTTTTCCGGAAGTCGGTGCCACCCACCATGGCTTTTATTCCGCCGGTTTTAAGATCTATCGCTACCAGTGCCGCCTGTATCTGCTTCCTGCCCCTTTTGGCAAGGTTCTGTATACCGTAGGCTAACGCCTGCTCGGCTGAACTCTGCATTTTCGAGTCAAGCGTGGTGTAAACTTTTATGCCGGAGGTATAAAGCTTTTCTCCGTAATCCTCTTCCAACTCGTTCCTTATATAGTCAATAAAGTACGGTGCCCTGTATTTTCTGCTAAAGTACGAAGTTGGTATACGTTCTTTAAATGCCTTGTCGTACTGGCTTTTCGTGATAAGGTTGTTGGTATACATTTTCTTCAGCACCAGGTTTCTTCTGGCCAGGGCTTTATCCGGATTTTTCACCGGTGAGTAAGTCGATGGAGCCTTTGGTATGGCAGCCAGCAGAGCGGCCTCACCTATGGTGAGATCACCTGTATTCTTTCCGAAATACGTGTGGGCGGCAGCCTCTATACCATAAGATCTGGTACCGAAGTAAGCCTGGTTCAGGTACAGGCCTATAATTTCGTCCTTGGTATAGTGGTTTTCAATCTGAACGGAAAGAGCCGCCTCCTTGATTTTTCTCGATATACTCCTGTCCGGCTTGAGAAAGAGCATCTTTGCCAGTTGCTGGGTAAGGGTGCTGCCGCCCTGCACAAAGGCCCTCGCCCTTATGTCTTTTAACAAGGCACCGAAGATCCTGACGAAATCTATACCATTGTGCTTGTAAAACCTGACGTCCTCAACCGCGATGAAGGCGTTCTTAACGTGCTCCGGTATCTTGTAGTAGGGCAGAAACGTGCGCCTTTCCACGTATAACTCGGCAAGCAGATCGTTGTCCATCGAATAAACCATCGTCGATTCCAGCGGTATGTACTCTTCCAGAAGCTTTATCCTGGGAAGGTCGGACATCGTCCAGAAAAAAAAACCTCCCACGCTGCCTGCAATAACGGCTATGGAAAGAATAATCAACGGCAGGAATGCAGATCTGTTCTTTTTTTTCTTTTTCGCAGGCTTTTGCTTAGGAATAATTTTATCCTCCGGCATGTCGTCCCTATCTGCGCCCTTATCTAACCCGTCGTCGCCGTTAACGTTGTCCATGTCTGCTGCAAACCCATCCTTCCGTTAAAACTATCAAGTAAACTACGGTGATTCCGATTACAAAGCCTCTGAAATTTACGACTTTATAATATAATAAAACAATACTTACCATAAAAAACGCACTGATCCTAAGCATGTTTAAAATAACGATAACAATCCCTGTCCTTGTAACGGACAGAAGCCTCTTTACACCCCATTTCAACCCCTCGTGGTTTAAAAGCCCAAGTATACCGCCTACGGCCACGGATAACGGATAGTCGCCGCTTTTCGTTAAAGCCATCGACAACAGCGCAATGGCCGTTAAAGGGGCAATCCTTAAAAGTACCAGCCTGAACATTAAAAGCACCGGCCTGAAAGTTCAGCCAACCTGCATACGACGGCCGCAATATGGTGCCAGGGGTGATTATCCATCATTGCCACTTGCCGGTTTGTCCCTTGTCGGTTTGTCCATTATCGTTTTCATTTTCGTTTGTACCCAGCAACTTTTTCACGTTCCTGAACAGATCGATAAATCCGGCTATCACACCGAATATGGAAAAAACGATAATCAGGTAGGGAGCAGTGCCGAAAAAAGAATCAAGGCCTTTGCCAATCAGCACACCAACCAGAGTCGATACGACAAGGTTAATGCCAACCTGACTGGCAAAGGCCAGTTGCCTGAATAAAGACCGTGTATTATTTTTATTCAATTGCCTTGTTGGAGTTCCTTATATGGCTACAACTTCGAATCAATGGTGAAGACTTCTTATATCCGGCCTGCTTCCTTTAGGCAATAACGAAAGTTCACCCTTATATATTGGTATGGCAGTTTTTACCATGAACGTGTACAGAAGAGCTCCCACAGCCCAGATACCGGCAGTTACCTTCAACTCTATAGCCGAAGGCAGATAATCGTAAATCTCGCCAAGCGTATCGGGAACAAATCCCGGTATAATCAGCCCCATGCCTTTGTCTATGTAGACTCCGACAAAAATCAACAAGCAGGCAAAATTCATAGTAAGGAAGTTTTTCCTGGTTTTGGGTATTATGAACAAAGTAAACGCCGTCAGATTACAAACCATAGCCGTCCAGGTAAAAGGCACGAGGACGTTGTGTCCCTTGAGGCCAAAAAACAGGTACTCCATGGGGGCGACGTGCATACTGTTGGAGTAGAACTCTTTAAACAGCTCCGCCGCATAGAGATACAGATTTAAGCCCATAGCGTAGGCGATGAACTCGGCTATTTTTGATAAGGCTTCGTCGGAAACCTCTATTTCCGAAAGCTTCCTGGCTATCTGGAAGATTATCAGCATAAGAGCAGGCCCGGAGCAAAGGGCCGAGGCGATGAACCTGGGGGCTACGATCGAAGCATTCCAGAAGGGGCGGGACGACAGTCCGTTGTACAGAAATGCCGTAACGGTATGTATACTAAAAGCCCACGGGATGGAAATCAGGACTATCGGCCACATTACGGACATCTTGTAAGCCTTTCCGCTGGCCGCCCTGTAAAGCACGTATGTAACGGCCAGGACGTTCAGAATAAGGTACCCGTTGAGGACTATTACGTCCCACACCAGCAGGGAACTCGGAAAATTTGGTTTCACGAGGAGGTGCCATCCGGCAAGGGGTTTGCCCATGTCCGCCACCACCAGCAACAAACACATAACTACGGCGGAAATGGCAAGCATCTCGGCAAACAGAACGATCTCCTTGATCGGTTTGAAGTTATACAGGTAAGAAGGTATAACGAGCATAACTGATGCGGCAGCCACGCCAACCATGAAAGTAAAATTGGAAATATAAAATCCCCAGGAGACCTGGTCCGACATATTCGTGACTATCAGCCCATCGGTTGCCTGTTTTATATAGGACTCCACGCCCATGAAGATCAATCCTAGCAAAAACAGCACCCAAACGTAATAGGCCTTGTTGCCCTTCAGTAAGTGCATTACAAGGTCTTTAAAAAAATTTAACATTTTTACACTCCTCTTACAGGCTAAAGAAATAATAGAATTTCGGGTTAGTATTAAGTTCCTCTTTAAGACGGAAAACCCTCTTGGTTTCGATAAGGAGCCGAATCTCGCTGGCAGGGTCGAGAAGATTACCGAATTTACGCGCGCCAACCGGGCATATCTCAACGCAAGCCGTATATCTGCCCGGCACCTCCCTGACCCTTTGAATGCAGAAGGTGCACTTCTCTACGCTCCCCTTGATCTTTGGCCTGTTACCAAGGTAATGTGTATTTGTGTTAATCTGGTCGGTTGGCACGTTCCACTCTCCCCAGTTGAACTTCCTTGCTCCGTAAGGGCAGGCGGCCATACAATAACGACAGCCTATGCACCAGTTGTAATCTACCACGACTATGCCGTCCTCGGCTTTGTAGGTAGCCTGTGTCGGGCAGACCCTGACGCAGGGAGGGTCCTCGCACTGCTGGCACTGCACCGGCATGTAGAAGTGGTCAGGCGCGGGGACTGTCTCAGGGTTGTAGTATTTTTCCGACTCTTCGAGGTCCGTCACCCACTTTTCACCGTTTTTGAACTGCAATACCGTGATATATTGGATTTGAGGGTTACTTCTCGACAGGTTATTTTCCGTAACGCAGGCGTAAACGCACCTGCGGCAACCTATGCATCTCGAAAGGTCCAGGCCATAGCCGTAGAGTACCCCCGGGATGGCCTCCGTGGTCTTTACCCTGATGTCCTTATGGTATTTCTCACGGTATTCTTTTTCAAGCCTTTCGACTACCTTTTTCTTATCCTCCGGGGTCATTTCCCTATAGTACTTTTGAAAAAATGTCTCCAGGTAAGAAGCACTGGCGTTGACAGGCGGAATAGCTATAGCAGCCATGCCAATTGCCGCGCCTTTTAAAAAATCTCTTCGATCCATAGTTTAAACCTTCCTCATATGCATACGTTATATATAATGCGATACATTTTCGTAACTTATAACTTGTGCGTTATTTATAAACCGGCGCGTTATTTATAAACCGGGATATATATCTTCTTACCTTCTATGTCCACCGACGTAGTGCCTTTTACCACGTCACCCGAATGCGGCCGTGCAGGCATAGGCAGAGGTTTTAAAGGCTGAAACTTCGGAGAATGCTGGTTGTGGCAGTTTACACACAGATAGTACTGCTTTTCACCGTTCCAGTAGCCTATTCTTTTGCCGTGAATACCCGTTTTCCAATCTCTGAAAATGTTTCCATGGCACTGGCCACACAAAAAATACGACTCGGTAAAAGGAATGAGATCACCGTTGGCAAGCTTTAGCTTGTCTCTGTCGTTTGCATCGTGGCAATCCAGACACCAGCGTTGTTTGGTAGCGTGGTTGAGGACGACATCCTGGTGAAACCCCAGCTCCCTGCGCTGTTTGTTGGGTGTCATGGCGGCGTGGCACTGGCTGCACGGAAATATGCCGGGTGTCAGAGGGGGTTTAGTCGTAAAAAACTTCGGTATGCCGAAGCGGGTTTCTTTCCCGGCGTCAGCGGCATTTGCATTATCCGTTTGCTGCGGTGTCGCCGACAGCGGCTTAGATACATTCGGTTGGTTTGCCGGCTGCGGGCTTGCCGTCGGCTGAGGTACCGCCTGAGGACTGGCCTGGGAATGGTTTCCCGGCACGGGCGCACCCGGCTTTTCTTCGGCGCGGCCCGTTATAGTTAAAAAAAACACCAGGATAACCGCCGGCATTACAACTGAAAACATGGTCAACCTCTTACCTATTACAGTTTTCTTCATTAATAACCTCGACTATTCTACTAAATTTAATTGTTTACAAACATATTCTTATGCAATCTATTCTCTAATTCCATTTCCCTCATGTACACTCATGCGCTACCGCAGAATACTGTATCATCGGGGTATCATCGGGTATTTTAGGTCGCACGGTTTACCCGGTCTGCCGAATAGCGAGTTACAAGGGCATCGCTTGCCTCTTTACCGCAGTACTCTACGGTGCCGTTTCAACTGCGGATATCTTTTTTACTTAAAATTATATGATAACCTTATACACATTACATGTACAAACACTGCCGCGGGAGTGCCCTTTTGTATGGCACCCCCGTAATCGGTTTTCGACGACTATGACGGCTTCTCCGGCGTTGCGTAACAATCCTCTTCGCTGGTAATATCGTTAAATACAGGCAACACCTTGTTGAATATAAAAAGGAGAATAAAAGGCGCCGAAAGAAGAATCACTACGGGTATAGGACCCTCTTTGAAAGCCTCGATGCTGTTTGGTATGATGGGTATCTTATACGTCAGAAATCCAGCCAGAGACCTGGACATCGATTGCCCGCCGATGACGACGTCCCAGCGCATCATGAAAACTCCGATGAGCACCAGCGTCGAGGCTATAAATGCCCTCGGCAATCCCACGTTTGGCAGCATAAGCATAATCATAGGCACGATCATTCCCATTATCCACTGTATGAAGATGACCTCGAATCCAAACCTCTCGAATATCACCTCGCTCAGAATACCCCAGGACTCCTCGGCAGTATAAGCATGAAAGACAAGGTCTATGCCTTCGAGCAGAAAGGCGATCACAAGAAACAAAGAGAGCACCTTGCACATACTCCTGATAGTGTTTTTGCAAATAAATCTGCGTGATACAAACATTACTATCAAATACGTGAAAATACACACCGCCACGCCGGAAATGATTGCGGACATCAGAAATATAAACGGCATAAGGGGTGTCTTCCACAAGGGTACCGTCTTTACGGAACCGAAGATGAAACCCACGTAACCGTGCAGCAGGCCGGCGGCAGGTATTCCGACGAATGCAAGAATTTTTGTTATTTTTTCGTCGACGTGCAGGGCATGCTCACTTACGTCGTAAGAGCCCAGTGTCATAACTTTATAAATCAAACCCAAAATCCCCTTCTTCTCCAGCGCCTGCCCGACGATGAAAGGCCTGAAGACAAACCATATCTCAGCCAATACTATGGCCATGTACGTCATGTACACTATTGTAAAAGCAGCAATGGCAGAATAAAAGTGAGGCGTCATCATTATGTGGATAGACCTCTGCGGTTGCGTCAGGTGAAACAACAGTGGCGAAGGAGCTATTAAAAGCAGCGCGAAAGAAAATAACAGGGCAAACCTCGAAACCGGCTTTAACTCTTCCTTTCCAAAAACGTGGTAAAGCGACGAAAGAACGAACGCACCGGCTACAAGACCGGTAATGTACGGATAGATCACTATGTGTATCGTCCAGTATATGTACTCGTTCGGATACGTATACATTTCCTTCAACGACCATAACGCCCCATGGGCTTGTATTGCTTCCATTTCAATTCACCTCTATCTAAAAATTATTTTTTTGATAACATTAAGAATAGTGATTGTCTCTGTTCATCGCCTCACTTCACTATATCGTCGAGTCCCAGGTAAAACACGTGAGGCTCGTTGCCGAATTCCGGCTTCAGTACGGCTACTCTCTGGGTAGTGATAATCTTGAAGACCTCGCTGTCGGGGTCATACAGTTTTCCGATCTTCCTTACGCCAAAGGCACATGCGTCCGAGCAAGCGGTATTAAGGCCCTTCGTAATCCTCTGGTAGCAGAAGGTACACTTATCCGCCACGTTATATATCGGATGGAAAAATCTTGCAAAATATGGGCAGTTAGTTATGCAATAGCCGCAGCCGATGCACCACTTTCTGTCAACGAGTACCACCCCGTCGTCAGTCTTGTAAGTAGCTCCTACGGGGCAGACCTGAACACATGAGGGCTTTTCGCAATGGTTACAAAGTTTTGGGACGAAAAACCCCTTGGTAACGTCTTCGTCTTTAAGTTCCCTACCCTGTGGATCGTTTGCCGTAAAGCCATAACGGGCGCCGCGCGGGGAATCTATTATGACCTCCCCGGTCTTAAGCTGCACGTAGCGTTCCACCCACGTCCTCTGCACCTCGGTGTCAAAGGGAATATCGCTTTCGAGCTTGCACGCCTTGGCACACATGCCGCAGCCCATACATTTGGTGGTGTCCACGACAAAAGCCCATCTCTTTTTCTTGCTGAAGGGATGCACCAGCGAGGCCAGGGCATCCGGTTTAAATATTTCCAGGGCACTAATAGGTATTACAGTGCCACAAACGGACAGCAAGCCCATCTTCAACAATTGTCTTCTAGTAAGCTCCATTTGCATTATCTCCTTTTTATTTAAAACCTGTACGGTGAACATCATGGCAAGTAACACATTCGATTCCGGGGTTATGCTTTGTTGGATCAATCATGTGAAATGTCGAGGGTCCCTTGGCAAACATGAAGTACAAGTTAGGCCTGTACTCGAGTTTGGCATGACACCGCTTGCACAATTCCCGGGATCTGTCTATGCCGATGTCCAGGAGATAGCCAAAGTCTTCCTTGAGGTTGATGGGATGGCCTTTTTTCTCCGGGTTAAACTGGGCGTGGCAGTTTTCGCACTGGACGTTTTTGTGTCCGGAGTCCGCCACCTTTTCAATCTTGTCCGGGTGACATTGCTTGCAAAACTCCCGCCCCTTGTGTTTTACCGGGAAGTTCTTCCAGAACTCCTCACTGCTTACACGGTGCCACTGGTACTTATAATCGCCATTCTTAGCTTTAAAGTCCCCTGGCACTAGTATCATCCTCATGCCGAGAATAAATACGATGACACCAATTACTACGATTACGGGTCTCCATGCATGACTCATTGTTTTGCACCTTCTTTATAATAAATTTTCAGGTATTATATCTCGCAAAAATCAAAATGTCAATTTAACACAAAAATATTTTATTGACCTTTTTAAACTGGAAAGTAGTATATAAATGGCTATAATTGCGGAATTCTGCCGCAGCCACTGCACTCCCCCGTTATTGCGTGTAGAACTCTGCTATTTGATACGATTCTTGTATTTCAGCTCTTTGAATCTGAGGCGAAAAGCCGTACCTTCAGACCTGTCGATGGTAATAACGCCGTGAAGCTGCTCTTCGGCAAGACCTGCCACGAGCTGTAGCCCCAGTGTGCTGCACGTATCCAGTTGCACCGCAGAGGGCAGCCCTATACCGTTGTCCATGACCGTCAATTCCTTGTAGTCGCCATCGGAGTGTAAGCTAATCGTTATCTCGCCATCCCGTCCATTGTGGAAAGCGTACTTCATGGAATTCGAGAGAAGTTCGCTTATAATCAGACCGCAGGGAATAGCCGTGTCAATACAAACCGGGCCGTCTTCCACGTCTATCGACGTCGTGACGTGCCCTGCGTAACTTTTGAACGAGCTTACCACGCCGCTTGCCAGGCTGCTGACATAGTCCCTGAAGTCTATCATGCTGAGGTCTCTGGAGACGTAAAGTTTTTCATGGACAAGAGACATTGCCCTTAAGCGGCACTCACAGTCCGCAAATAGTGACAGAAGATAGGGGTCGCTTATGTACTTGAACTGAAGCTTTAAAAGGCTGGATATGATTTGCAGGTTGTTTTTTACCCTGTGATGGAGTTCCCTGAGCAAAAGTTCGTTGTCTTTCAGGGATGTCTTGATTGTCTCCCTTGACTCCACACTCTCCGTTATATCGTGAGAGATTAGGACGTAACCCGCCAAAGCGTCCTCTTCGTCCTTCATTGACGATAGCCTGTTTTCTATAAACGCAAAAGAAGCCGGTGATGGCTTTTTTATAGTAAAGACGCACGATTTTCCACTCCTGGCACATAAGAGGGCATCTTCGAACAGAGGGCCGCCTTCTGGCAGCGCGTCCACTATGGCTTTGACGTGATTGCCAACGGCTTGAAAAGTGTCCAGGCCAAAGAGTCTCTCCGCGGCAGGATTAAAGTAGCGGACGAAAAGTTCACTATCCATGGCGATAATGGCCATGTCTGTGGATGAGCGTAGTATGTTGTCCAGGTAGATGGTTTTTTCGCTGAGCTCTCCGATTTTCGCTTTCAGTAAGCGATTCAACTCGTGTATAGCCCTCTGCTGGAGCGTGGCTATTACACACTCATGGATGGCAGTGGACAGGTTGCTGACTTTTACAGGCTTTATTATGTATTTATCTATGCCGATGTCGATTGCCGTCATGAGGAATTCCACGTCATTGTAAGAAGTGGTTACTATTATAGACGTTTTAGCGTCCAGTTCCTTGATGGCACGAGACATCTTCAACCCGTCCATGACGGGCATCCTTATGTCGGTTATTACGAGTTCCGGCCTGTGATTTTCGAAAAGCTTAAGGCCCTCGAGTCCGTTGCTGGCTACCAGGACGTTTTTAGCTTCCTTTTGCAAGAATTTAAGTAAAGCCTTACCGGACACCTCGTCGTCTTCTACGTAAAGGATGTCAATATCGTATGGCTTGCTTAGAACGTCGTACCCATCCTGTGCCATTGCCACGCACCATTTCCCGTACGGTAAACCGCCACCGGCCGGCTCACCGATAAAGCTTTTATTAAAATTCCGCCATCACATTCTGCCGTCTGCATCCAGGCGGCACGGGGAACAGCTATCGAAACAGATTTAGTATATCATATAATTGCAGTCTATAGGGCAAGAAATATACGTGAAACACGTCTGGATGGGAATTTATTCTACATGCCAAAAACGTACGGAACGTCAGGCAATGTGCGGAAAGTCATGCGCTCTTTCCGACGAGGACATAAGCTTTCTCGTTAAACACGTGTTCTTCTTCGAGAAGCTCCGTAAAATCGGCGGCAGGAACGGGCTTGCTAAAAATATATCCCTGCACTTCGTCACAATTAAAAGTACGCAGCAATTCCAATTGTTCCACGGTCTCTACTCCCTCCGCGATTACCCTTATATTCAGGCTGTGTGCCATGGAAATAATCGTAGAGGTTATAACTGCGTCGGTAGGGTTGGTTGTACAATTTTTTATAAAGTTTTGATCGATTTTCAGTATATCTACGGGGAAACGCTTTAGATAATACATGGAAGAATATCCCGTGCCGAAGTCATCGATCGTAATTTTTACATGGAGTTTCTTGAATTCGTTCATCATTCTGACACTTTCGTCGACATCCTGCATGACGCCACTTTCCGTTATTTCGATTCCTAAATATTCCGCGGGCATCCCGGTCTCTTTCAGAATATTCGTTATCATTTGAACCAGGTCGATTTGCTTAAACTGTAAAGTAGATAAATTTACGGATATTCGTTGCACCGGCAAACCCATATCCAGCCACTTTTTATTCTGCATACAGGCCGTACGGGTTACCCATTTACCAATTTGGACTATTAATCCAGTTTCTTCGGCTATCGGTATAAATTTGTCGGGAGATATCAAGCCGATTTCGGGGTGCTTCCACCGTATGAGAGATTCGCAGCCTACGCTCTTGCCGTTGTTTATATCTATCTGTGGCTGATAGTACAAAAGGAACTCGTTTTCGCTTATCGCTCTTTTCAAAGCCGACTCGATATTTATTCGATCCAAAACGACGTCCATGGTATGTTCATAAAACATATAATTGTTCTTACCATGTTCTTTTACCTTATACATTGCGAGATCGGCATTTTTTGTCAGCACTTCTATGCTGTCGCCGTCATTTGGGAAAATACTGATTCCGGTACTGACTCCCACTGCGCATTTTTGTCCGTTTATAAAAAACGGTTCGTTAATCGAAGATATTATTTTTTTCACTACGCTGGCGGCATCCGAGGGCTGGGTGATCTTCGATAGCAGGATTTGAAATTCATCCCCTCCCATACGGGCAACGGTATCGGAATTTCTTACCGCGTTTGACAGCCTGATAGCTACCTCTTTAAGCAGGAGATCTCCGGTATTATGCCCATATGTATCGTTGACCAGTTTAAACCCGTCAAGATCCAGAAACGCTATCGCAAATGTAAAATTAAATCTTTTAGCCTGAAGAATCGTCTGCTCCAGCCGGTCCTCGAACAATGAACGGTTAGGCAAACCGGTGAGCATATCATAATGCGCAAGTTGCTTGAGACGTTCCTCGGCACGCCTGCGCTCGATGTCGTCGATTGTAACGGAAAGAAAATGGGTTATATTTCCATTTTGATCTTTTATTGGTGATACTGACACGTGTTGCCAGTAAAACTCTCCGTTTTTTTTGCGGTTACACATATCCGAACGAAATTCCCTGCCGGACTTTATTTCATCCCAAAAACGTTTATAGAAATCGGGCCCGTGTAAATTAGACTTGAAAATTCTGGGATTTCTGCCTTTAACTTCAGCCAGGGTATAGCCCGTGCTTTCGGTAAACTTCTGGTTCACAAACTCGATATTTCCATTGGTGTCGGTAATGAGGATAGAACTGATGCTATGTTCCACCGCTATAGATAATTTTCTCAATTCTTTTTCGTAATGCTGCCTCTCGGTTACGTCGGTGGCAACGCAGACTATATCGCCGTCGTTACCATTGGAATCAGATTTCTTCATCGTCGAAAAACTGCACAGTACGGCAACTTTCCTTTCATCTTTGGTTGTGAAGAACGTTTCTATATTTCCTAACGTCCCGTGTACGTGCACTTCTTTCAGTCTGTCTTCGACGGCGTCCTTGCTTTCACAGGATAAAGTATAAAAATATCTGTTGGCAAGTTCGTCGAACTCATATCCCAGCAAATTGTTTACGGCACTGTTGGTTACTTTTATAACTCCGGCAGCGTCGATTACGAACAGCATTTCGCCCATCGTATTTATCACGGAATTCAAATACTCCCTGGAGATTACGGTATTGTGCAAATCATGGGTCATCTTGTTGAATGCCGCAGCGAGATCCTTGATTTCGTTATCGGCTTCGGGCAGGGGTATCTTTCGTAAAAAGTTGCCTTCGCCTATTTCGGATGCGAATTTAGCTATACCGGACAGTGGACGTATAAGTTTATAAGCGGCAACGGTTCCTATTAGAAAGATAAATAAATCGACGGTAGTCAAAATCAGCAATATGACCTTCAGGTGGACGTTTTTTTGTTGGGCAAAAACTTCGTATTCGTGCGTTATATCGCTGCCTATATCGCGTAAAGACGTGTTCTCCTGAAGAATATAATGCAGAGCATCGTCAAAACTACTTTCGTCGGCTATCTTTTCGGCACTCTTTTTGAAAGCGGTCCACTGCGATATGTTATTTTCATATAGCGCTCTCATTTCGTCGGGTGCCGGTGGTATTTTATAATCCGACAGGATGCCTCCCTTGTATAAGATCTGGAGGTTTGAATCATACTGTTTAACGGCATTCCTCAGAAACTCCCGGTAGCTGTAATTTCCTCTTGCAACCAAAAGAGCGTATTTCGAAATTTCCTGAGTAAGCATTCGCTGGCTGCCGGACAGATTAATTATACGTGCATCGTCTTTCTGCAGCGATTGGTAATAATATATTAAAAGCAGTTCCATAGAACCTATAAAGGTCATCACAAACAAAAGGATTACTATCTTTTTACTTATGGAGATTCTCATATTTTGGAAATCATCCTAAATGTTTTAACCCTTATAGAAATTCGAAAGCAATCTTTTTCGATTCCACCGGTAAACCCGATTAAACTGTTTTCCGTAAATGTCATATGCGTCTGTGTTATCGATAGCCGACTATGTCATAATATGCCATCTGTGTTATCTATAGGCCGTCTATGGTTAATAATGAAGTAAAGGTTCGAAATAGTTGTCTACCTGTTTGCGAATAGACTTAAATATCGTTTTAACAAACAGGTTTGTAGCTTTTATGTTCGGCTTATCCGAAACTGCGTCGATAATCATCAACTCGTCCACAAGGTCCTCTTTACAAAGCCTTTTGGAGCCTGCCAGCATACTTATGGATGGGCATAGACTTGTCCAGGCTATCAAGACCGTTATATATAAAGATTCGACACCGTCTTCGGACGCTACTTTGCTCTTAGCGTATACATGTTTTAAAAAACCGGGTTCCTTGAAATGCCTCTTTTTCTCCTCTTTCCTGACGCTCCTTAAGAATACTGCGACACTTTGGTAATTATCCTCTTCATTGACAACCAACTGGTGAAAGTTGCACAACATGCAGTCTTTCAGCTTTTTAGCCACGGTGCCCTTGGCCTTGCCGCCGCAAAGTGTGCCTGCAATAGCCCAACACGCTCTCCCGCCATTCTTGCCACCATGAAAACCATCGAGACGGCTCTCCAACGCCGTAGGACATATGCCTAACTCCGATGCCTTAATGCCACCTTCCTCTCTGCCGCATTCGTTGTACTCCCAACAATTCAACTTAGTACCCATTCTCACCTCATTTTGACTTCATTGTTCGTGTTTACTGTATGTTTCACTCTGATTGCCTGATTATTAAGCTGAGATGGCTCTTTTGTATAGTCTGCTACCCTTTCAAACCACCTTTCACCCTCTTTTACCCCCATCGTTAAAAAGCCAGGGTCTTAAAATCCCCATGCCTTTACAAGTATAACATAAATAAATATCAAATTGTTATATTATTGTCATTAAAATATTTATTGTCCCCGATGTTTTGCCATGCCGATACCGGGCTCCGCCATCAAAGTCCCGCGAGGTTAAGCTTCTCTCCATGGTTGCCAATCCGTCTTGACGGTGGCCGCTGACGCCATGTTGGCAGGGGGTGCTCGTGTTTTTTAACGCTTATGGGGGCCGATTATAGGGGCAGGTACTGCTTTTTTATTTTTTAGCCTCCGTCTTATCCTTTTGCGCGTTTGCCTTGCTTTTGTCTATAAAGTTCTTATCGAGTCTGCCCATTATCTTAAGAGTATACGATACAAGATCCCACCTGGCTTCCTCAGACAAGGAATCTTCATATGCCGGCATGCCGGAACCGTCCAGTCCCGTTGTAAAGGTTATATAGATGTTCTCCGGTGACGAGCCTCTTTTCAAATCGCCGGTGGTGAAATTGAAAGGCAGTATTTGATTTCCCCAGTCATCCTTGATATCGTTTGATTTGGGTCCGTCTCCTTTACCAGTTTCCCCGTGACACTCCCAACACTTCATATCCTTGTATATTTTTTTACCCTTTGCAACCGACTGCTCGCTTCCAACCCACTGCGGCATTTTTGCAGCTACCGGTTTGCAGGGTGATTCCTCGGTAAATCTGCTGGAGAAAGTCTTTATGTACGCTTCCAGAGCTTTCTTTTCCCCGTCGGGCAATTCCTTCAAAGGTGGCATAAATGACCTTGGAATACCATTGCTTATGGTATGCAGCAGGTCATCCTCCGTAGGGAGACATCCCGTAGAGGTTGAGCGAAACTTAAAAAGTCCCAGAGTAAAGTCTCGTGGACGCACCTCGAGCACCCGGCCGCTCGCTTCCTCCTTTCGTAATATTCCCGCCGGCCCCTTGCCGTCTCCAGCCTTACCATGGCATACCAGACAACGTACACCGTAAATCTTCTCGCCCGATTTGCGCCGTGCGTCATCATCCGCCCGTACCTCCGGAACCGGGAATAAGCAGGCGAATAATATCGATGCTAATAATGCATATAACGGGGCTGTCAATACATATTTGTATATAAGTCTTAGTTGTGCTCTTATCATAAACCTTACCTCACGATAAACTCTTGTCTCTTATAACAGGGCAAGACCCTGCGTTTAATTCCAGATAATAAATGTCATTGCCGCGAAAGCGGCAGTCCATCTCCTTTTCAGCCCGGCACCGTTTACCACTATTTCGGGAAGGCCCTTACGTAAGCAACAACGTCTGCAATATCCTTATCACCAAGCCCTATTGCATCCTTGCCAAACGGCGGCATTGGTGTGCCGGATCTTCCATCGCGTATAGTAGCGGCAAGAAATTCCGGATTCACCATCTTTTGCACTACAGGGCTCCTCAGGCTAACACCCAGGCGATCCTCGCCTCCCCTGCCGTCTTTGCCATGGCAAACGCTACAGTGTGTTTCGAATATGTTTTTGCCGTTGTTTGGCTCACCCTGAGACATCGGAATCGGAAAGGGTTCGTACTTTTCGGCAGGCCTCTTTTCAGACAGATAACCGATTATATTCTTTACGTCTTCGTCACTTACCCCGGAGGCCACGGTTTTCCACGAAGTCATCTGGGTGCTCTTTCTTCCCTCTTTTATTATTGTTTCCAGTGTCTTATCATCTGCGGCCTTCAAAAATGCCGGGTTTCTTATCGCGGGTATCGTTCGATTAAATATTTCGTTATAGAGGCTCCGGGTGCCGTCTTCGTGGCAGGCAATACAGTACCTCTTATATAACGACTCGCCGTTTAGCTTTACCTCCGGCGTATATTTCATATCCCTGTATTGCTTCGGCATTTCATCCGAACGCAGTGTCATCGCAAACATGGTCAGGAGAGCCGAATCGCTGCCTTTCAGACTTACCTTCATTTCACTGTTACGCATAATGTTTTGCGGGTCTTCGAAATGCCGCTTCAGCCAGTTGTAAACCGTATGGTCGCCAATCACGTGTTTCATCGAAAAATAGGCTATCGGTTCGGACCCTACCTTGTCGAGGGTTTTACCCAGGCTGCCACCCCGGCCGTTTACCTTGTGGCATCCCCTGCAACCCTTTTCATTGAAAAGCGTTTCTCCCCCGGCTACCTTAGCACCGCCATTTTTGCTCAACATATCGAAGTCATGGCATTGGGCACATGAGCTTTGGACGTACTCCAAAGGCAAAACGGGACGATCCCAATGTGCGCCGTGTCCCTTGCCGTGGGCGGATTCTAAGGTTGTCGCGCTGCCCTGTCCATCGTGGCAGACGGTGCAGCCGAACTTGTCCACCGGATGATTGGCTAAATAATTGCCACTGTGTTTCTTAAAGGGGAGTTTTGCATCGGCCATCATGGGATTATCTACTCCCAGGTGGCAATTCACGCAACGGTCCTCTCTCTTCAAGCCGGCAAGATACGTCTGCCTGAGGCCTGATTGCATGGACTGCGCCCTTGTTCTCGTTGCATCGTCTTTTGCGTTTTTGATTAACAACTCCTTGTATTCGATCTGGTAGTGCTTCCACTCGGGCATTACTCCGTCGTATGCCGTTAAAACCAGGTACGTAACGAGAACAAGCCCGGACATCAACAGTACGGATAAATAAAATCTACTGTACATTTTTTAACCTCTTCACTTTAATTATTCTATTGTCCAATACTATGCGAATATATATAACATCAGCTATCAATGGATTGGCCATTGGCTCATGGACCAGAAAAATCCCCAATTCGGTCCCCTCATTTCGGTGGCAAAATACGTCAGAATAACGTAGCTTACCAGGAACATTACAAACAAGGACATGGCGCCCATTCTGGTAGAGCCGGTGCGTCTGATAACAAACAGCGACCAGACTATTATAAATCCAACCCATATGCTTCCTGGATTTACCAAAGTAATCACCAACTGAGGAATCTCGGGAAACCAGCTCCTGAGCCATCCAAAATTTACCGCAAAAACCAAAATCCCTATCAATAAAACCGTACTAATTACAAACGCCTCAAAGGCGATCAGTTTTCCTTTTCTGTCTGTAAACCAGGTACCCACATTATACTGTTCCCTGTCCAGATATGGAATCAGGAAAAGCCCAAAGAGTGTCAGCATTGGAAGACCTGCTCCACCCATAAACGCGGAGTATGACAGAAGTTCCTGAAGGCCAAGGAAATACCATGGGGCCTTGGCGGGATTTTCCGGTATGAGGGGGTTTGCAAATTCCCTGATCGGAGCGTTTATATAATATGAATAGACTACGACGGCCGCCAGGGTAAGCATAAGGACAGCCAGTTCCGCTATCAGAAGATTTGGCCAGCTAAATACCATGTTCTCGATGTCCTTGTCGACCGACGGAGTTTTTCCGCGGGCAAGCTCCATAAGTCCGTAAGTCTTATGCGTCGGAAATATTCCCGCCGTCTTTGCCGGTGGCACTGCGTAACCCGAATCGCTCACTGTGGGGCTGAACGCATCCGGTTTCGTCATTCCGCCATCCTTTCTTATACGCCAGAAATGAATGCCCGCAAATACGGATATTATTAAAGGAAGCACCATTACGTGAAAGAGGTATACCCTGTTGAGGGATTCTTTGCCTGGAACCATACCGGCAAGGAAGAATTCCCTCGAAAACGTTCCTACGTCGAAAAAACGCGTTATGCCTAACGAGTCCGTTAGCTCCCTGGGCGATTGCATTATGTTTGACACGATAACCAAAGCCCAATAGGACAACTGATCCCAGGGAAGTAAATAGCCCGTAAGGTTCAGTACAAATACCAAAATCAGAAGAATAACGCCTACCACCCAGTTAAATTCCCTGCCTGACTTGTACGAGCCCGTAAAGAATACCCTTGCCATGTGAAGCAGGACAAAGATTATCATGCCCTCTCCGGCCCACTTGTGAATATTGCGGGTAACGTTGCCGCCAAATACCACGTAGATTATATTCTTAACGGATTGGTATGCGTTTTCTACCGAAGGATTGTAGTACACCATGAGAAAGATACCCGAGGCCACGACAATCACCAGCAAAAAAAACGATATAAGCCCGAGACCCAGCGTGTATGAGGGTCTTAAGGTGTTAATGTGCGTCTTGGTTCCCTGTATGTGGAGAAAAAAATTATTGAATATCGCCGACGCTCTCGCCTTGTCTGAATTCGGACTGCCGTTTCTGAAAACGGAACCGAAAACGGTTGCGGCAAGAGACTTTAAATTATCCGTAAACTTCGAAAGCCCGGATCGCTCGATTTCATTCACTTCAACTTCATTCATAACGTTACTCCTTCTCTTAAAATAATGCTTAACTATATTTTACTTTCGTTCCGGAGGGAACCTCGCTGCCGGCGTTAACTACCAGGCTGCCGTCTACGTCCTGGGTTATCTCAAACCACGGCAGGCTTCTCGGTGCGGGGCCGGAAATTACCTTCCCCGCAGTATTATATTTAGAGCCATGGCAGGGACAGGTGAAACCGTTGTCCGACGTATGGACTATGCACCCCAGGTGTGTGCATACGCACGATATGGCATAGAAGCCGCCGTCGTCGGAAAAAACGAATACCTTCTTATCGTCGAGTTTCCTGGCCGTACCCACGGGGAAATTTTCCGGCTTGCCAATCTTAAATACAGAGGGTTCCTCGTATCTGACGTCAGATTTAAAAAATCGGAAAAACCCGGCAATTATACCAAACCCTGCAACTGTGGCGGTTAAAAAGGCGGACGTGGCCAGAAAATCCCGTCTGGACAATACTGTTTCCTTTTCCTGGTGCTCACTTGTCATATTCTAAAACCTCCTGAAATAAAAATCTTTCCATGGTTATGGCGTTAACCGGACATCGTTTTGCACAATATCCACACCTGATACATCTGTCTTCATCTTTTATTATGGCGGAACCCTCCTCGCCGGCGGGCGACTTGCCGTACCTGTTTACGTAAAGCGCCGACAGTGTGTCGTCGCCTTTAATCTTATCCAGGCTGACCAATCTGAGACAGTATTCGGGACACACGTCGGCACAACCTCCGCAGAGTATACATCTGTCTCCATTAAATATAGTATTGACCGCGCAATTCAGACACCTGCCGCCCTGCTCTCCGGCGGTCTTTTCGGTAAAACCCGTCTCAACCACTGCGTAGGCGCTCCCGAACCTCACGTCAACGGCAACCACCGGCACCGGTTTTCTTTTTATCTTTTCGAAATCATTGGGGTGTGCTACGTCGTTATTCGAAACTTCACGGCCATAACGATCGGTATGTATTTCCAAGGTTTTTATTGATAAGGCTCGTCCGCTTATGTACTCGTGAATCTTAGTGGCGGCCTTTTTACCACTTGCAACTGCGTCGATTACAAGCTTTGGCCCATATGCCAGGTCTCCGGCTATAAAAAGTCCCTTCAGCGACGTGGATATTGAGTCAGGGCCAACTTTTACCATGCCTCTTTCAGTCATTTCAACCGCCAAACCGCAGTCTCCAAGGAAAGAAAGATCATAAGCCTGTCCTATGGCAAACATAACCGTATCCGCCGGTACCGACATAATATCCGATTCGTCATACCTGGGATTGAATCTGCCCTCACCGTCAAACAAGGATATACATCTTTTGAACGACACCGAAGTTACACGGTTTTGTGCGTCGAGGTTAATTTCCCGGGGGCCGTAACTGTTTATACGTAATATTCCCTCTTCCCCGCCTTCCTCTATCTCTGCTTTATCCGCCAGCATATTGGCGAATTCCTCTATACAGACCAGGGTAACTGCGTTTACACCCTTATGTCTAACGGAGGTTCTTGCGATGTCATAGGCCACGTTGCCGCCACCGATTACTATAACCTTCGGTCCGATTGTTACATCTTCACCGGTAAACACTCTTCTGAGAAAATCCACGCCCCCAAGTACACCCTCGCCGCTTGCGCCATTGAGGGGAAGCATTCTCGATTTTTTTGCCCCAACGGACAAAAGAACCGCAAGGGACGTGTCGTACAATTCCTTAAGTCCAATGTCTTTTCCTACCTGAACCCCGCACCTTATCTCCACGCCCAGTGCTTTTATTGCGTCGATTTCCGCCTGCAATACATCCCTGGGAAGTCTGTAAGGCGGTATGCCTACGGCACACATACCACCACCCACGGCCTCCATTTCGTATATGACCGGTTTATATCCCATAAGAGCCAGATCGTGGGCACATGCAAGACCGGCGGGACCGGCACCGACAATAGATACAGGCTTTGTATTATCGCTAGCGATGCCCATTATTCCCAAACCAACCTTCTTCAGCTTTTCCTTCAGGCTGCGCAGAAAAACATTCTTATCTTTAATAATCTCCGCGCCGTATTTTTCGGTAACAAATCGCTTTAGTGCCCTAATCGAAACGGCAGCATCTATGCCCTTTCTCCTGCAGGCCAGCTCACATGGTGCCGCACAGATTCTTCCACATATAGAGGCCAGTGGATTCGGCGTTCTCGCTATCCAATATGCCCTTTCGTAATCTCCCCCGGCGATAGCCCTGACGTACCCTCTCGAATCGGTGTTCACCGGGCATCCGGTTTGGCACTTTATATTTTGTTTCCAGTACTTATAATCAGGAATCACTACGTTAAATGTACGTTTGCTCATATATCCTCCTATACAATAAACACCCCGTAAGGCAACACCCCTGGCGGAGACATGGATTTTCTAACATAACGCGATGTTTGACTTTAGTTTTGGAAATGAAGGTTTTGAAAATATAGACGCAGCCCGAGGTTCTTCAATGAAAGCACAAATCCGGGAATGAAAGAAATTTATATACCGAAGGGGGGACTCGAACCCCCACGGAGGAACCTCCACAAGACCCTGAACCTTGCGTGTCTGCCAATTCCACCACTCCGGCAAAACTGAAATACGTGAGTAAATCAGTGCTTTCATTATATCGTAAAGCGTCATATAGTGTCAAGAAATATCGGCGCTCCGCAGCGATTCCGCAATAAACCTGTTAAAGGCTTACAACATAGGAGGAATAAGCC
>JADFXJ010000186.1 GCA_015233615.1 Nitrospirota bacterium | reverse complement strand
ATCCAACTCTAATAAAGTTGATGATACCAATGATAGCGTAGCCTGCGGACATCCGACAGGCGTTGAGGTTCCCTGGCTTACCGTAACCGTAAAGCAATAATCACTACCAATTTGCTGGGCATTACCCATATTAACCAATAGATTTTCCGAGGAACCCGCCGACGGTGTATATTGCAGGTTAGGGATATACAATGCTAAAACTGATGATAGTGTAGCTTGCGGACATCCGGCAACCGTTGAATTAAACATTGCAGAGACCGTACAGTTAGCAGTGACCGGCATCGTTGTGTAAGTATTGCCAACCAAAGAGCCGCCGCATGTACCGCCTACCAGGGCGATGTATCCCGTGTTTGGCGTTACCGAAAATTGCATTGTAGCGCCGGAGGCAACCGTTTGAGACGTTGACGGGCTTATCATGCCGTTTGCGCCCGCCGAGGGGGTTACCGTATATGACGTGAGGGCATAGGAATTATCGGAAGTCAACATCATCGCAATAATTAATGTAATTATTTGTACCATTGCAATTAACTTTTTGTTACTAAACAAGTGCCCTCCTTAGAGTTTGTTACGATATTGCCAAAGGATCGATTGCTCGATTGATTTATCATAAAAAAAACGGTTAATGTCGTTTTCGCTATGTACAACAAGAGTTTACCTGAGCAAAGCACTCAACCAAAAGCTCTCGAATGAAATGCTCCGCATATTCAGATGTTTTTTGCAACGTTTAGATTAATTATAAATTATAGCAAAAATCGTTGCATTAAAACCATTGTAGAGAGATTAATCACACGATAAATTTGTTCTGACTATAAGGATTTGGATTATATAAAGGTTTTGCTATTATTTGCGGACATTGTCATTGAAGCTGGTGTAGCAAAGCATCCATCCCCCCCGCCCCTTCCTTTTCAAGGAAGGGGCGGGGGGGATGGATGCCCTGGCTCTTATGCCGGTTACCACCATTTATCAGGATAACCACGGCAGTCCGGACTTTTCGACAATTGCAATACGTTGACACTATGACTATGATGGAAATTCAACGACCTGTTTGTTCTACATATTCCTTCTACGATGGAGAACAAATTTACCGTGGATTAACCAACTGTATAGCCATAAAATAAAAATCTAAACCATCAAATATGCCGATATATGTTATAATCCCGAATATGGAAAGCAAAGCCAGGGTATATTTTGCGACGGCAAGGTCAGGGAAATGGCGCTACGATGACAGCATGCCCGGAAAGCTTGAGCGCCTTCTCAATCAAGCACACTTGTCCTCTTATTTTGATAAGGATGAGTGGGTAGCAGTAAAGACCCACTTCGGCTCACCGGGTGCCTACAGAGTAGTGCGTCCGGTATTTTTAAGGACGGTAGTCAATGCGCTTAAAGCCATAAATGCTAAACCATTCATAACGGACACTGTAAGAATACAGGGTATAGACTACCTGGAGGTGGCTAATGCCAACGGGATTAACCATCTTTCGGTGGGAGCACCCGTCGTACTTGCCGATGGACTATACGGCAGGGACAGTATACTTATAAAAGCTGGTGATCTTTTAAATGAGGTAGCGGTGGCCTCGGTAATTCACGACGTAACGGCCATGGTGGTATGTTCACATGTAAAGGGACACATAAATGCCGGTTACGCCGGGGCGATAAAAAACGTCGCTATGGGTGGTATTAGCTCCTCGCACAGACACTACGGCTGGAAATGTGGAAGAGGCGCGATGCATACGATAGGAGAGGGCGCGATGGAGTGGGATGGCAACCAGTGCGAGCATTGCCTGCAGTGTGTCGAAGTATGTCCGCTCGAAATTATCGGGTTTGTTGAAGAGAAAATAGTATGGAACTCCGATAAGTGTTGGAGGTGTGGAAGGTGTCAGCGGGTATGCCCCGCCTCCGCCATCAATTTCCCTGGAGACGATGAACGTTTTATGCGGTCTATGGCCGAGTCTGCAAAAGCCGTACTTGGCACGTTTTCGCCTTCGAAGGTGCTGTATATAAACTTCCTTACCGAGATACAACCGGAATGTGACTGTATGCCAACCGCGGATGTGCCTATGGTTCAGGATATCGGGATATTATTAAGCTATGACATAGTGGCCATCGAACGGGCATCGATAGATCTGATACTTAAAGAAAAGCACCTTCCATCTTCGGCAGCCGAGGGCCTCGAAGGGGACGTCTTCAAGTCAATCCACGCAAAACCGTACGAGTTCCAGCTTATCGAGGCGGAAAGGCTCGGTCTTGGGAGTTCCCGTTACGAACTGATTACACTTTCGTAGACATTTTGGAAAAACCCGGACAATTATCAGCAAATATCGGAAAAACTCTGTACAATAATATTATGAAGGATATTGTGAAAACAACGAAGTTGTACGCTATTTTGTCGATCGTAGTCCTTATGTCGACTCTCCTGGCTCTATTACCGGAAAAAGAGGGTTTTGGGGACAAGAAAGACGAACTAAAAACGCAGGCACGGACACAATCCCGGGTGCAAACACAAACTCAGCAGGTACAGCCACAGACACGGATACCTGTTTTGCTTTATCACCGTTTGGGCCCCGTAGTTGCCGACAGCATGACGATAACCACGGCCGATTTCGAATCTCACCTAAAATACCTTAAACGTAATGGCTACACTGTGATACCGCTCAGAGAACTCGTAGATTACTACCTTGGGAAAGTTCGGCAGCTTCCCCCCCGTGCGGTAGCCATTGTCGCCGACGATGGCCACAAATCGGTCTATACCTACATGTTACCCCTGGTTAAGCAGTACCACGTTGCGGTAACCCTTTTCATATATCCTTCGGCTATATCCAACGCTTCCTATGCCATGACGTGGAATCAACTTAGGGAAATAAAGGAAACGGGGCTTTTTGATTTTCAATCCCACACGTACTGGCACCCTAACTTTAAAAGGGAGAAAAAGAGGTTGGCACCAAAAGAATACGAAAAGTCTGTTGATATGCAGCTTAAAAAGTCAAAAGAGAAACTTGAGAAGGAACTCGGAGTCAAAGTGGATATGTTAGCATGGCCCTTTGGCATTTACGACGATAACCTTATCGCTAAAGCAACGGAAGCCGGTTACGTGGCCGGCTTTTCGATAGAACGTCGCTATACGAGTAGTTCCGATAATGTCATGGCACTTCCCCGCTTTCTCATTAACGCCGAAAACCGGGGGAAATCATTCGAAAATATACTGACAGGGGCTGCCCCTGCTATCAAAGTCGACAAATGAGAGATATGATGATTATGAGTATTATGAAATATATGAGGAAATATACGAGGAAACATATAATGAATTCAAGGCGTGCACACATGATTATCGCTGTTCTTTTAATGAATATCTTACTGTTTCCGGCATATTCGACGGGGGCGACGATCGTGAAAGTGATTGATTCCAATACCAAAATACCGATAAAGGATGCAATAGTCACTTCGGGCAATACCGTATTGCTGACCGATAAAAATGGCACGGTTACCGTTAATGCTCCCGTGAGTAGCCCCGTGAATAATTCAACGAATAATCCTGCAAACAATCCCGCGAATAATCCCGCAAATAAAATAGCGGTAAGAGCATACGGATATGCGAGGAACGAGCGGATTATCACCCCGCCAAATAGCACCGGACCTATAGAGATAAGTTTAAAGCCTTTTGTGCCAAGGGGTCTGTATTTATCCTTTTATGGCATAGGTGATAGAAAAAAACGGCAAGCCGCCCTCGATTTGATAGAACATACGGAGCTCAACACGCTTGTAATCGACGTAAAAGGCGACAGGGGTTTAATAAATTATAAGAGTTCGATTGCGCTCGCTTCGAAAATCGGCGCACAAAAAATAATAACCGTAAGAGACGTAAACGGGTTGATAAAAAATTTAAAAGAAAAAGGTGTATATTTAATCGCCCGGATCGTAGTATTTAAGGACAACCCTCTTGCCGGAGCAAAGCCCGATTTAGCGGTAAGAACTAAAGATGGGGCGATTTGGCGCGATAGGGAAAGTCTTGCCTGGGTGGATCCGTTTAAGAAAGAAGTGTGGGAATATAATATCGATATCGCAGAGGAAGCTGCCAGGCTCGGATTTGACGAAATACAATTCGACTACCTGAGATTTCCTGATAAGAAAAGTCTTAAATTTTCCAAACCGAGCACGGAGGAAAACAGAACAAAAGCCATCTCCGAATTTCTTCAGGGAGCGAAAAAACGCCTCGAGCCATACAACGTTTTCCTTAATGCAGACATCTTTGGCTATGTGTGCTGGAACACCGACGATACGCAAATCGGGCAAAAAATCGAAGACGTCGTTGCTCGTGTAGACTATATATCGCCAATGCTTTATCCGTCCGGGTTTCAATACGGCATACCCGGTTACAGAAATCCCGTTGCAAACCCAAACGAGATAGTCTATCTCTCTCTTAAACGAGCCGTGGAGCGAACTCATATTCAATCTAACCGCTTCAGGCCATGGCTTCAGGCATTCAGAGATTATGCGTATGACAGGAGGCAATTTAAAAGCGGTGAGATAAAAGCACAAATAAACGCCGCCGAAAAAATTGGTTCCGACGGCTGGATGCTCTGGAATCCACGAAATAATTATACTCGCGACGGCTTAAAAAACAAAGCTAACTCGTCTGCAAACATTCCAGGTTCTGCACACACTCCGGCGTCTGAGAACTCTTCTACGTCTGTACTTCCTCCGGCGTCTGCAAAACTTCCGGGTTCTCCAAACCATCCGGCGTCTGCAAAACTTCCAGGTTCCGCACTTCCTCCGGGTTCCTTAAATTCTCTTAAACCTAAAATCGGCGGTTAAAAACCAGGGGAATAGTGCGTTTCCGCAATTCCCCGCTGCCGTCACTGCCGGATAGAGCCGTCAGCCGGATTCGCGGGCTGCTGCATTAGCGGGTCGGAATCTGCCCTTATGCCCTCTCTTTCGTCATTCCGGCTTGTCCGGAATCTATCCTTGCCGTTTTCGTTTCACGTTTTGGAGCATGGACAATTCCAAGTAAACCGTCAATAGAAATATCTTCATCTAATAAAGGCCAATGTATTCCGTAGCAGGAAGGTGAAATTTCAAAG
>JADFXJ010000068.1 GCA_015233615.1 Nitrospirota bacterium | reverse complement strand
CTATCTTAATCGTGAATCGGGTTTGTCCAATTCACGCTGAACCAAGACACAGTCCTCTATATGGCGCCGGAACAATTTGATGGAAAGGCTTACGTAAAAAGCGATATTTACAGTTTTGGAATAGTGATATATCAAATGGTAAACAAAGGTCAATTACCTTTTGATCTGCCAATGCAGATAAGATATAGCGATTGGAAGAGACTTCATGAGACATATAAAGTTCGGACTATCGATTCGAAGTTGTTTCCCATAATAAGTAAATGCGTTGAAAAATCACCCGATAGCAGATATGGGGGCTTTAATGAATTAAGAATGGAGATAGAGTCCCTATACAGGAAGTACGTAGGCGAATCTATACCACAGCATCCACAATCAACAGCGCTTGGGGCTGAGGGACTACACATGGTTCCACCCATATCCATTTTTCAGAAACCAGTGTGTCTCCGACTTGCTTAGACGCTTCCGTCACTGACGCCGGTTTTTCTTCCTTCGTTATGTCTTTCACTCATCCACCTTCCTGCCTCCCTTCGCTCCATCCCGTTTCCGGGGTTTCATCGCTACTATGGAGGCTCTGTACTCTGCACGCTCACTTACCTCGTGCAGGCCTACCGGCTTAATGTGCATCGCCTTCAAACCATTCCGTCTCCAAACACCCCTGGCACCCTGTCATCGCTTTTACACGCTACCCCTCAGCGTGACAGACTTCCGCTCTTTTCACGTTGTTGCTATCGAGCGGTCCGGGCTTCGCCATTGAATGGCAGGCTCGCCATGCTTTAGGCCGAATCGAGTTCGTCATCCTACGGACTGGCTCTTCACTTCCCGAAGCTTGCCACCCCGCCTCGCGGCGACGCAGTTACGTTCTGTTACAGGCAGGAGAGCGTATACCTGAAGGGGACTTCCACCCCTCCGACTATGTACACTCGCAGGCGCACGATTCCGGGACTTGCCGCAATGACGATGTGTGGTGGGTAACGGTAAGAGGTTGGAATATCAGCAAGAATGGAAAGATGACAAGGAAAGGACAAGAACAGTTTCCGGCTGGCGAATCTGGCTGAAGGTTCGGTTCATTATGAATGCGACATATCACTGTTGACAAGACACTAGCCGGAATAATGACAAATGGGGGATGTGTAGCCTGTGTGGTTATAGTAATTTTATCGCGTCTCTACCCCGAATTTTAAGGGTAAATTGGATATTTCGATGTGCGAAAGTTGAGATCATAATTCATGCAGCCTGCTGCTGCTTCTCAAATCCAGTAAATATTCGTTTGTATCAAAATCCTTATCATTCCAGATTCCAAACACTTTCCCGGATAATTCCAAAAGATTCTCTCGTTTTCTATCAATATCTGACTTGATTATCTCTCTTATAACCTCCGACATAGTTTTACCGCTTTTTTGGCTTTCACTTATGAGATAGCCATAAGTTTCGTCTTCTAAATATATTTGAGTTCTTTTCATATTAAAATCACTTCCTTTATGACGTATATATACATTATATAAGATCATAGGTTCATCTTTGAAAAAATCGGTTTTGGAGAAAATCGAAAAAAGGGATTATGTATAATCTAACGGCTATCTTATCGCTTTGAGGATACCGTTGAGCAAGTCGACTGGAGTCGGAGGACAACCGGATATGTAAGCGTCTACCGGTATGACTTTATCTATGCCGCCTAAAGATGCGTAGCTGGTTCCAAATATACCGCCATTACAGCCACAATCGCCTACGGCAACGACAAGTTTCGGCGTAGGAGTGGCATTGTATGTCCTTTGGAGTGCGATTTCCATGTTATGCGTTACAGGCCCGGTAACCAGGAGCATGTCCGCAAACCGGGGAGAGGCCGTGAAGTGGATACCGAATCTCTCACAATTGTATATGGGATTATTTATCGCGTGTATCTCAAGTTCGCAGCCGTTACACGACCCGGCGTCCACCTGCCTTATGGTCAGGCTTCTTCTGAAACGTTTCCGAATAGCCTCTTCCAGCTTTGTGCCGATTTCCTTTATTTCCGGTTCGATTATGCACGGTTCCTTTATGCCCGATCCGATTATTCCCGGTTCGCCGGCGGGAGGAAGAGGCTCGGTAACTATGCCGGTACGCAATATTTGCAGGAGTATTTTTATCATAAATCGTGCCCTGTCATAAATCGTGTCCCGAATAAGATTGATTATAGCTCTTGTTACAAAGCGGAAAATCAGGGACGATATTGCCGTGAATCGATTGTTCGAGCCCCAGCCAGTTAACGCTGGATGGGTCCCTGACCATGCAGCGGTTTATCTCTCCTTTAAGTCCGGCCTGGAGCCAGTAGATTATCTCTCCACGCCATCCTTCGACGGCGGCAAAACCGGCGCTGCCTGGTTCCGGCATAGTTTCCGGACAAGCAATCGCGCCACCGGGCAGGTTTACGAGCAGCCAGCGTATAAGCCTTATGGACTCCCTTACCTCCAGTACCCTAACCCATGCCCTGGCATGCACGTCTCCCGTAACCAGGACGGGCACGTCCAGTTTCAATCGCTCATATTGGCCATAGGGGGGGAAAGGATTAAATATGCGGCAGTCGAGATTCAGTCCGCTCGCCCTTGCGACTATTCCTACAACGCAAAGTTCCCGCGCCATTTCCGCAGAAAGAATGCCCGTGTCCCTGACCCTGTCCTCAAGTGACGAGTTTTCATCGTAAATAGCGACGAGTTTCTCGAATTCTTTCGACAGGTAATCCATTTCGTTATATATTTCGCTTTTACCCTCCGGGCCGATATCTACCGCAACCCCGCCGGGTATAACCTTGTCCATTATAAACCTGTGCCCAAAGAGTTTATGGTTTGTACGCATGAGCATCTCCTTCAGCCGCATCATCTGGTAAAGCATAAAGGCGAAGGCGGCGTCGTTGCAAATCGCTCCTAAATCTCCAAGGTGGTTTGCTATGCGCTCCCTTTCAAGGAAAAGAGCCCTTAGCCACAGCGCCCTTTCAGGTGGATTGCACCCGGCCATGGACTCCATCGCCATGCAATACGCCAGAACGTGTGCCACGGTGGTATCGCCCGATACACGGGCCGCAAGACGTGCGCCCTCATGCCAGGAGAGCGATTCGAACCTCTTCTCTATGCCCTTGTGTACGTATCCAAGGCGCCCTTCGAGATTTATTACGGTCTCTCCCACGGCCTGGAAGCGGAAATGGCCGGGCTCTATTATTCCGGCGTGCACGGGACCTACCGGAATCTCATAGACACCCTCTCCGTCGGCCTTTATCCATTGGTATTCCCCCTTGACCCGACTCATCGGTTTCGATGGGTCGAAGGATTTTCTCAACGGCCATGCGTCTTCGGGCCAGTCCTCGAACTTTATCCACGGCCTTGGATCGGGATGACCGGCAGGCGTGATTCCCATAAGGCTTTTTATCTGCCGTTCGAACCTGTACGCGGGGACGAACTGTTTTGTAAGGCTCGGAAACGTTGGATCATCGACGGAAATTTCGGTCTTTACGATAAGGTATTCCGCTCCCCACCTGTAACAGGCATATACGCCAAATCCCCTGCCCATGGGAGATTCATCCGTTGCCCATTCGGCTGCAAGCAAGGCAAAAGCTTTTTTCATAGTCTTTGCCGCATCGACGAATTTCTCTTTCGGTACGGTGCAGGAAATTACGGAATTGGGATACTGCGCATCGCGCAACGTTACATTTTCTCCAAGTGCCGACGTTAAAGCGTCTTTGAGCGTGCTCATCTCATCGACTCCACTGCCGTATGAAACCACTGGTTCAGGAAAGCCGGCATATAAATTCCGATAGCAAACACCAGCGCCATGTGAAGCAGTACGGGAACATGGGCCGCAGTGATTGGCTTCTGGTAAGCCGGCACATTCCCCGATACCATGGACTGGACACTTCTGAAAAGTGCCGCAAAAGCCACTCCAAGGCCTAAAAGGAGAAATGGGGCGCATATAGGCGCATCCTTAATAGTTGCCGTCAATATGAGGAACTCGCTTGTGAATATACCGAACGGGGGCATACCAGCTATAGCCATGATACCGAACATGAGGCCCCAACCAACGAGGGGGTTACCCTTGAAAAGCCCTTTAATCCTGTCTATCTCCTGTGTCGAGTGCATCTGCGAAGCGTGTCCGACGGTGAAGAATATGGCGGACTTTGCGAGGCTGTGCACGAGCATGTGAAGGAGGGCGCCGAATGTGGCTATAGGGCCTCCCAAACCGAAGGCAAAGGTCGCTATTCCCATATGCTCTATGGATGAATACGAGAGCATTCGCTTGATATCTTTCTGTCTGAGTAGGGAAAAGGCCGACACCAGTATAGAAATAAGACCAAAGCCCATCATAATATTACCCGCGTGATGTGTTTTCATAGCGCCGTCTACGAGCACCTTGCACCGTACCAGCGCATAGAGTGCGACGTTCAGAAGCAGCCCCGAAAGCACTGCGGAAATCGGGGTTGGGCCCTCGCCGTGTGCGTCGGGCAACCAGTTGTGAAGAGGGACGAGACCCATCTTCGTACCGTAGCCGACCATAAGGAAGACAAAGGCCAGCGATAATACGGTTGGTTCGAGTTGTCCGCTTACCCTGCCCAAGTTTGTCCACAGAAGCGCTCCGACTCCTTCACCCAAAACCTTCTCGGCTGCGAAGTACAGGAGCACCGTACCAAAGAGAGCCTGAGCTATTCCAACGCCGCAAAGGATGAAATACTTCCACGCCGCCTCGATAGCATTAGGCGTCCGGTAGAGGGAAACCAGAAGAACTGTCGATAGTGTCGCAAGTTCCATGGATATCCATAGCACGCCGACGTTGTTTGTCAACAGACACAGAAGTATCGAGAATATGAATAGTTGATACATGGCATGGTAAAAGCGCATACGTATATGGCCCACGCGACCGTGTTCCCTTTCTCTTTTCATGTACCTTCTGCTGAAAATCGCGGTAGTCATTGAGACGAAAGAGGTAAGAACCGCCAGGTAAACGTTGAACGCGTCTACATAAAAGAAATCCCCGCCTGCAAGCATAGCTCCATGGGCATAGACCTCAAGGGCCAGGCCAACACCGGCGGCGAACGTCGCGGCAGAGCCAAGGACGTTTATCTCCGGAGCGAGCTTTATGCTTCCGGCTATAGCCAGAACAATGGCGGAACCCAGGGAAACGCCTAATAGTACAAGAATCATCGTACTGCTATTCATAATATTGTTAACCCTCTATGATTAGCCTTCATGATGATGGTATTCATGACGTTAGTATTCATGACGTTAGTCATCCTCTTTTAGTCTTGCCATCTGCTCGACGCTGAGACTGTCGAAGGCGGTGTTTATCTGGAAGAAAAATATGCCGAAAATAAAAGCCGCCATCAGCAGGTCGAAGGCAACACCGAACTCAACCACAAGAGGCATGCCGTAAGTTGCGCTTGTTGCGGCAAAGAAAAGACCATTTTCCATCGCAAGAAAACCCATTATCTCGGTAACGGCGTGCTTTCTCGTAATCATCATCAGAAGGCCAAGCATGACAGTGGCAAGGGCAACCGCAAGTGTCGAACGCGTAGTAAGATTGGAAAGCTCCCTGATCGGCGCGGTCAGGTGATAAGATAATATGACAAGAGCTATGCCAATGAGCATGGTCATAGGAACGTTTACGATGGTCTCCACCTCTTTGCGAATCTTCAACCGTTGTATGAGTATGTGTAGTATATATGGCAGGAGGATGACTTTCAGAGAAAGCGTCAGGAGCGCGGATATATATAGATGATGTTTGTTGGCGACGTAACCGACAAAGGCGGTGTTGAGGGAAAGAAAAAGACCCTGCCACGTGAAAAGGCGTATAAGTCCATATATCCTCTTTTGCACAAGCATGCCGAATGCCGTCAGGAGCACCAGGGCCGCAAGAAAACTAATGATATGTGATGCAACGTTTACAGGCATATAAAATTTAAACATGTAAATCCGGGTTAAGCATAATGTTAATGCTAATGCTAATGCTAATGTTAATGTTAATCATGTAAATCCAGGTTAAGCATGTAAGTCCGGTTTCAATCCAGAATAAAATATGATAACATTCCAAGAGTCGCCAATAAAAAAGCAGCTCCCAGGAATTCGGTTAATCGGAATAATCTCATTTTTGCCAGTCCGGTCTCTATCGATACAATCACAATCCCCATAACACCGAGCTTTAACGCCGTAATAACCAGGGCATAGGGGATCGCTGCGATATCGCCTCTTGGAGCGATTCCCCAAGGTGCAAATAACGCCATGCCCATCATGACGAAAAGGAAGAGCTTCATCATGCCGGCCCATTCGATAAGTGCCAGATGCCTGCCCGAATACTCAAGTATCATAGCCTCGTGTATCATGGTCAGCTCAAGATGGGTCGAAGGGTTATCGACCGGAATCCTGCCTGTCTCTGCCAGGGCGATGAGGATAAAGGCAAGAAGCGCAAAGGAAAGGGATGGCCTCAGTACCGACTGGCCGCTATATATGACGTGCACTATCTGGGAAAGTGAGGTAGACTTGTTTGCCAGCGATACGGTAAATATCGCCATGAGCATAGCGGGTTCGGCCAAAGAGGCGATCATCATCTCACGGCTCGACCCCATGCCCCCGAAAGCCGTTCCTATATCCATGCCTGCCAGTGCGGTAAAGAAACGGCCAATCGCAAACAGAGCGACGATAACGATTACGTCGGCGGTTGGCGCAAGCGGCAGGTCTATAGATAGTATCGGTATTATTCCTCCCGCAAGCACCATGGTTCCAAAGACGAGGTAAGGGGTAAAACGGAAGATCCACGAGGCATTTTCCGGCAACAGTATGTCTTTCGAAAACAGTTTATCGAGATCCCTGTATGGCTGGAATAACCCGGCGGAGGTGCGTCCCTGTGCCCAGCACTTCAACGTCCTCACCCATCCTACAAAGGCCGGCGCAAGCACGATAAGTGTAGCTATTTGCAGCATTTCCACTATCAAAGGATATGGATTCATCGTGTATGAATTCCTACGGGAATTTCCCATCTTATAATGATCTTATAATATAATCTCATAATCCTCAATTTCATCATCATCTTATTCATCTTATCATCTCACAAATATCAGCAGAATGATTATCGTTATAAAAGAATATAAAAGATAGATCTGTATGCGACCCTGCTGGAGTTTTCCCACCTTCCGCGACACCCAGAAGCTGATTCCGACGATGGGTTTGTATATCCAGTTCCACAGACGATCTCTTATACGCAGGCGATAATTTAACCGTTTTGGAAAGGCTTTATGCCCGGCGTGTGGAACTACGTTTACCTCTTCCCTGACGTTGAACAGAAAACCGAAGATCCTGCGTATCGGCATCGCAAAGGACGTGGCGTTATACTGCATTCTTTGATTGATCTTTTCGAAACCGCAGTCCCAGATGGGCACCCTGCGTATGGCCCCCGGTTTGACGTGGAGAAACAGGTATACCGCGGAAATAACAATTAATATACCCAAAAGGACTATCACGCCCGAATATGACGCACGATGGTACGAAACCGGGGTAAGCCACATCCATCCATGAATACTTGCGGAGGCTGCAAGCTTCGACCCGACGAATTGCTCGGCGATAACGTCCATCCACTCGATAAAAAAGGTGGGCAAAACACCAAGGCCAAGACAGGTAAGAGCCGCCATTAGCATACCGAGTCGCATGGGCCAGTTTGCTTCATGTGCATGGGGATTGTGGTGGCCTCTCCAGTGGCCTAGAAACGTCACGCCAAAAGCCTTTACAAAGCATGCGGCGGCAAGCGCGCCGGTCAATGCCAGCAGTGCGGCGCCCATTGGTATGAGGAGCTTCATAAGCGGGCTTGGCAACGAAGGGGAGAGCAGTAACGCCTGAAACGTGAGCCATTCCGATACGAAGCCGTTAAAAGGCGGCAACGCCGAGATAGAGATACACCCGACCAGGAAGAGTGTCGCAGTCCAGGGCATATGGTGTATGAGCCCGCCCATTTCTTCCATGTTGCGTTCGTTCGTAGCGTGGATAACGGCACCGGCCCCCATAAAGAGAAGCCCCTTGAACACGGCGTGGTTCATGGTGTGGTAAAGCCCCGCTATGAGCGCAAGAGCGGCATATAGCGGCTGATTGAAGGAAGTGAATATCATCGCAAGCCCTACGCCGATAAGAATAATGCCTATGTTTTCTACGGAATGGTATGCCAAAAGTTTTTTTAAGTCGTGCTGCATGAGCGCGTAGAGCACACCCATAACCGCCGACAACAGTCCCAGTATTAGCACGACGGCCCCCCACCACCAGGGAAAAACCCTGATAAGGTCGAAGGTGATACGAATTATGCCGTAAATGGCGGTCTTGAGCATTACACCGCTCATCAGTGCGGAAACGTTGGACGGTGCGACGGGATGTGCCTCCGGCAGCCAGACGTGAAGCGGAACCACGCCGGCTTTTGCGGCAAATCCGAAAAACGCCAGTAAAAATGCCACGGTTGCCCATTCGACGGGAAAGTGGGCCTGCCGCATGGCGTCGAAGGTGTAGCCGCCGAAATTTCCCGGCCCCTTTGCAAATCCCGCCAAAACGCCAAAGGATAAAAGTATGGCTATCGCTCCGACGTGTGCGACCACCAGGTAGAGAAAGGCCGCCCTTCTGTTTTCGACGCGTTCGTTTTCGAATATGACGAGAAAGTACGAGGCGGCCGCCATGATTTCCCAGGAGACGAGAAAAAACAAGGCGTCATCGGCCAAAACCACCATAAACATTCCCGCAAGAAACAGGCAATAAAATATAACGAGACTCGTGACCGATCTGTGCCCTAAGTACCCCTTCACGTATCCTATGGAATAGACGGATACGAAAAAGGACAGCGCTCCGATAACCGTAAGGAAAAATCCCGCAAGCGGATCGAGCCTCATGTGAAACGGAAGGTCGGGCAGACCGATTAAAAGCACGATTTGATTGGTAGTGCCGCTTCCTACCGCCCATATTCCGGCGATAACGCTCAACAGGGAAGCAACCGCGGCCAGAAAAAAAGATAAGGTTATGGCAAGTCGCTGAGAATTTTTAAGCAACGCGGCCAGCAATGCAACGACAAAAAGCATCGAAATCGACGCCGCGGCTATCTCGATAGGCCCAACGGCAAGCTTAAAATCAGGCGTAAAAATCATTTTCCGGCCGCCCTTCCGGATTCTTTTGCGGTTTCCTTTCCGGATAATTTCCCGGATTCTTTTCCAACCGCCTTTTCGGATTCTTTTGCGGCCGCACTTCCGGCTTCCTTTCCGACTACCTTGAATATCTCGGCTTCTTTACGTGAAAAGAGCTCGTAAATATCGTAAACCCCGCTTACGTTGTCCGCAGACGGCGTCTTTTTTACTACGGACAGAACTTCTTCGTCTCGTAAAAGCCTCAATAATTTAGATTGTATCCTGAGAAAGCGCGTCTCGCTTTTCGGAAAGATGAAAAAGAGGGTATCCACGTCCTCGTTGTCCAGCGCGGCGAAAGGGATTAACTTTTCAAGGAAACAGAGTGCGATATACGAAGACTCGGTAAACTTCCCAAAGGACTTCGGATGCGGTAGTGCTATGCCGTTGCCTACGGCAGTAGAGCACAGGGTTTCCCGTTGAACTATCGAATCATAGAGCCATTTTATGTCTATTTGTGTGCCGATTTGCGGTATGCCTGTTTTGATACGCTCCAGGCAGGCGGCAATCGCGGCGTTTTTCGTTTTACCGGGCAGCTTGAAATAAATGCCGCCTCTTTTGAGGAATTCCGCTATGGATATGGATTCTTCGTCCTCGAAAGACGCGTTATCTATCGTGGTCTTCCATGAAAACGCCCTCGTGTCCTCAAGCCAGGAAGTAATCTCCCTGCGGTCAAAGCGCCACTGGCCCCCTACCCTGAAGCAGGGGATAGTTTCATTCTGTATCATGCGATAGATTGTCTTTTCGGAAACATTCAGAAGCTCCGCCACGTCTTTTACGCTCATATTCATAAGTGTTATAGAAAGCTGTCTAACATTGTCCTGTTTTGTACAAACGTGTATAACAAAGTCAAATTCTTATTACGAGATTAATTATTATGAATAATTATACTTTTTGTCAAGAGGAAATTTTGGAGAATTTAAAGGAAGCTTATTTGTAACTACCGGCTCAGGATAAGGGGTTTTTCATTGAATATGTAAGACGGCAACACAAAATACGCTATTTTCACGCCGGCATCGTCCACATACCTTTAATCGGTATACCGGCACTTTAAATTATTCCGGTAATAAAATACAATATCTACCAATACCATCAAGGAGTTAAACATATATAAATACGTAACGTAGTCAAAATTATGAATTATTTTATGAATACATCCGGATATATATCCGATAAAAACCACGTACAAAAAATAAACGCTTTTCCCGTCGTTTTTCCCGGATTTATAAGTTTTGCATATCGCCAGGGGCCATGCGGCGCCAAAACACAACAACATTATTATCTCAAATATGCTTGCTTTAGCCATGATTTAATACTCCTCTTTCATCATTATACAACATGTTACGTCCGAAAAGGATGCGTAATATTGTCTTTCCGGCTTGGCCGGCAGTTGCAATTGCCTTTGCTCTTGCCCTTTCTGTCATCCCTCGCGAAAGCGGGGATCCGGTCCTTGTCCTTGCCCTTTGCAGACGGACAGGACGAAAAAAGGACTAGATTGCGGACAAGCCGTAATGACGGATATGGTGCGACATTTCAATGTTGCATGCCACTAACATAATAATGGAGAACACATCGATCGTGTCGCGACATTTTCTCTATATTGCCTTTTTAATGATCTTTATCGTAATTTATAGAAGGTTAACTAACGCATATGCTAAAATAAACTATGATAGAATCTATAGAAATTAATGGATACAAGTGTTTCGAAGAACTGAAACTCTCCGGACTTCGACCTGTCAACGTGCTTGTAGGACGCAATGCCGCGGGAAAAACGGCCTTGCTGGAGGCAATCCGGTTAGCGTTGGGCGCCACGCCAACCATAGCGTTTAATCTGCTTGCCGGCAGAGGTGGTTATTTTCCACTTCAAACCCTTCAAACACCGGAACAGTTTGCTGTTATCTGGATTCCAATGTTTTTTGATTTTGACATGAAACGCCAAATCAATTTCAAAATAACGGACACATCAACACAGACGGCTTCGCTCAAGCTGTTTTTTGACACGCAAAAAGCAATAACACTAAGCGGAATTGATTCACAAGATAAGTCGGTTTCTTCTCTTGTTACGCTGATTACGCCACTGGCATTTGAAAGAGTTTCCGGGAATGGTAAGTCGGATGTTCTTTACGCAAGTGTCAATCAGCATGGCATTGTCTTTGATCAAGGTCTGGAATTAATAACATCAAGTGTTTTTTTTCCATCCAATTGGCAAAGCGATGCACAGGTTGCGGGGCAATTCTCTCAGCTTAGTATTGCAAAAGAGACTGTCGATATTATCGAAATTGTTCGTTCTCAGTTCCCGGAAATCGATGAATTGTCAATAGAAGCTCCGATGGGTCGGCCAAATATTTACGCTACGACAAAACATAATTCTTATAAGTTACCGGTTTCATCTATTTCTTCCGGTATACTTAAATTCATTTCCATAATGACGGTTATAAATTCAAATAAGAATGGGGTAGTACTTATAGATGAAATCGAAAACGGAATTTACTATAAGATATTTCCGGCCTTATGGGAGACATTACATAGCCTCGCGCTTAAGTGTAATACTCAGATATTTTTAAGCACTCATAGTTGGGAATTTTTAAGCGCGTCGACGCCATTGCTCAATGAATTTAAAGATGATTTTTCCTTAATACAACTATCTCAAGAAGAAGGTACTGCAAGTGCAGCGGTTGGGAGGGGAGAAGACGCGGCGGCGGCCATCGAAAGCGGTATAGAAGTGCGTTGGTAAAGTAAGTTATGCCCGGTGAATATAAAAATATCGAAATTAATGAGGAGGTTGTACTAATCGGTGAAGGGCTTGCCGACGAAAATTTCTTTAAGAAATTAATAGCTAGACGTCCCGTATTGACGGAATCTTGTGGGGCTAATATACTAAACGCTGAAGGAGTAACTAAAATAGCCACAACATTGAAAGGCATTAGCAGAGCTAAGGGATTTCGTAATGTTAAGGGGGTGCTGATTGCCGCCGACAGTGGATCGGATCCAACAAAAACCTTTGATGATATATGTAAACAAATCAAATCTGCTACAGGATATAATATCCCTGCCAAACCTTTGGAAATTGCACCAAAAACTGACGATTATCCGGCCGTAGCAGTAATGTTGCTCCCCGACGAAAATACACCCGGTGGACTGGAAGCATTATGCGTTGAAGAGATCATACAAAAATATCCCTGGGTTGAAGATTGCGTCGAGACATTCCTATCATGTGGAGAGATTGACATTACCACATGGCCGGTAGAAAAACAAGGCAAGGCTCGTTTTCATTCAATGGTTGCAGCTCTAAATAGAGATGATCCAAGTAGATCGCTATCTAAGAGCTTTAAAGATCCGAATCCCATAATTGACGTAAGCGCCTCATGCTTCGATAAGGTAGCGGAACAACTAAAAGATTTCTGTTGTGCAGTGAGAAAATAACAGGCCATAGAGGCCATCGGTGGGCAAATCCTCATACCCGGCGTTTTTGCGCTAATTGTCGCAGATTGATGAAAAATGATGCAAAATATCGCAAAAAAGATGCATTTTGTCTCACTTTTCAGAGTCGGGGATTGTTACGCAGTTGTTTTAATTGAATATTATTATGGATGGCCCATATCCGGGCCTGAGAGCGCTATACCAAATGTCCGCTATTTTCATATTCCAATTTAACGCTTGAAATTTATTTCCAAATATCTTATAATACCTATAAGAAGAGTGCTAAATTAGTTCTTTAAATCAACACCTCAACTTTCGCAACAGAAATAGCAACAGAAATAAATGTGTAGAGAAAATCGACAATAAGGGGTTTATAGTGGTGAAAAAAACTCACATCGTCTTATTAGTATTGTTGAGTATAGTATTTACTGTTTTCAGTCGATATGCACCTTATTATTTGGCGCAAAGAACTACCGAAAAGTACCTTGTAGCTTTAAGAGATAATGACCAGGCTGCCTTAAACGACCTTTCAACGGATACCCATCAGGAATCGATGAGAAATAATATCGGGGTTGTTAACGGGGTAAAAGGTTGGGAATTTAAGGCAAGAGAGAGACTGTCTTATGACCCGGGAGATAAGAGCAGGGGCTATTCCGTGGATTATGTTATTAGAATATTACTGGATATGACCATGGTAAATGAGTCAGGGGCGGAGATTCACAAGGACTACCAACTAATAACCTACGGATATTGCGGTAAAGCATTCGGTGAACTGGTGCCGTATTTTCTGGTATCATCCCTGGGTGAGATAAAAGAATAATAGGACTCCGGAACTTGTACCAGCTATAATCCCCGATGAATCAAGGATCTACGGCAAATCCGAATGCGTCATTTTGCGTCAAATGGATACATTTAGCGACATATTACGTCCTTTTCGGTACGCCTTCATTTATGGGAAAAAAGCCTCTTAATCGAGTTAAACACGCCTTTGCCGTCAGCACTTTTATCGTCAGCCATTTTTCTGGCTGTAACTACCAGGCAGTTCACCGGCTCACCCCACTCCTTGCGCAATGTGGCAGGCTGCATAGACACCACGTCGAAAGCGCAGGACTTTAATACCGCGCTTACGTAGTCCCGCCGGTGGCTATAACGTCCATGCGGGTTCAGACTAAAGGCCGGAGTGTCTGTGTCGTCACCGGAGGACTCCACGGTAAACACCATCAAACCCTTTGGCCTGAGAGCGCCCCATGCGGCGGCGACAACCTCCTCCAGAGCACCGAAGTAGATCAACGTGTCCGCGGCGGCAATCAGGTCAAAACGGGCAGTGTGCTTTAACATGTAACCCGTCAGTTCGTCTTTCACCAGCTCATCGTAAAGACCTCTCTTTGCCGCTTCCTTCAGCATGGAAGCCGATAGATCCACGCCCGTAAGGTGTCGCGAAAAAAGCTTCAACACGGAGGCACAAAGCCCCGTGCCACATCCGGCGTCAAGACTGTCGAACCGTTTCGCCGGTGCCGTCTCTTTGGCCAGGGCCGCAGCGATTAACGCCGGTCCGGCATAAGAGAGTTGTTCCATTTTAACGTCGAACTGCGCAGCGTATTCATCGGACTTTGCTTCTATGAATGCGTCGGAGGCACGTGGGGAAGCGTTCACGCCGGAGCACGCGGTATATAAGTGGGCGGCTATTGGGTTTTCGGGCTCTTCTATCGTCCACTGGCGATATACCTCCGCCGCTTCTTCGATGCGTCCCAGTTTGTAAAAGGCCGCTCCCCGTTCAAGCTTGCTTTGGTTTTCGCCCGGGCTAAGGACAATAGCCTTGCATAGGTACCCGGCCGATTCGGCATGCCTGCCCTGAGCCGAAAGCAAGGCACCAAGATTGTTTAAAGCCGGAATAAAGTCGGGATTCAGTTCGACGGCTTTTCGATAAGCCGCCTCCGCGTCCCCGAACCGGTTTAATTGTTGCAGCGCCGCACCCATGTTATTCCATGCGTTAGCATCGTCCGAAACCAAATCGATAGAGTTTTTAAAAGACTCGACGGCAAGGCTAAAGTTTTTTTCCACAAGATATATATTCCCCAGGGTATTATGCCAGTCGGCCCGCTGCGGGGAAAGTTCAATCGACCTTTTGACGAGTTCAGCCCCGTTTAGGTCACGGTTATGTTGATACCTTAGTACACCAAGAAGATACAATGCCTCGGGATATTCCGGCACATTGTCCAGCACCTTCAGGTAGAGTTTCTGCGCCTCTGCAAATTTACCTTCCATGTGAAAACTCTTAGCCCGGGACATTGCCGAGATTAAGGCTTCGGATAACGCGGGCGTATTGGATTGTCTGCCTTTCCGGTTCATAAGTGCTTATCCGAGTATAACATTAAATGCAGTTTTTAACCAAAAACGGCGGAAGATTTTCGCTTCAACAAGGAACGGCAAGCGCTTCCCGGAGAAAATCGCCCACCTATAAGAAGGGCAAGGTAATCGGTATTGATCGATTTGGAGTATCGGCACCGGCTTGTTATTCGTGCACTTCGGCTTGACGGTCGAAAACATGGAACGAATCGCCGGAGAGATGCTGAAGAGTTAGAGTTTATTGCCTAATTGCCTATCGGAGTTTTTAGCCGGTTTTTTTCGACGGTGACAACGTCTTGATGATTCCCATGCGCCACGGTGTGTGCCGGAACCGAGACCGGGCGCATATTGACGTCATAGCGGCTTTTTTTGTATCTTATGAATAAGGAAGTGTCAAGGATGAGCAAGGGTAATTTGGCTATTTCTATGTGCGAAAGTTGAGTTACAACATTCCAATCATATTTATTGGCCTTATTTGGATATAGACTTGTCAATTAACTCCATAGAGAATCCAGCTAAATATCCTTTGATTTGGTTTATTCTGATCCGTACTTGCCTGCCATGTTGCCTTCCGGCATCTCCCTCTTTTTGCTGATTATGGCGTCAATATTGACTTAATGGCGTCGAATAGTCGGCAAATAGCCATGTACCTGTTGCAAGGATAGAGCTTTCACACAGTTTACTGAAGAAAGAAAAAAGCATTGACAAATTATCAAGCACAATTTATAATAATAAAGATAGTTTTCGAATAATCTTATTAAGTATTTACTCCCCGTTCGATCAGCCGGAAGGCCTCGGACGGGGTTATTATTTAATACGCCGGATAATGCCGATTGAACCTCAAATAAAGCGAACCATTGCCTTTGTAGACGGTCAGAATCTTTTCTATGCAGCCAAACATGCATTTGGTTATAGCTATCCTAATTATGATGCCATATGCCTAACGGCGAAAATATGTAAAGAAAAAAACTGGGAACATATTCAGACAAGATTTTATACTGGTATCCCAAGTCCCGCCGATAACCCTTTCTGGAACCACTTTTGGACAACGAAACTGGCCATAATGGGTACTAGACAGAAAGTTTATATCTTTACACGTCCCCTTCGCTATGATAAGCAAACAATCACAATTCAAGGCGGCCAAACACAAAAAGGCATTGTAGGGCAGGAAAAAGGTATCGATGTGCGCATTGCACTTGATATTGTAAGACTTGCGCGTGAAAATCAGTATGATGCAGCTTTAATCCTAAGCCAGGACCAGGATTTAACGGAAGCTGCGGATGAAGTGAAGCATATCGCGTTAGAACAGGATCGATGGATTAAACTGGCGTCGGCTTTCCCCGTAAGTCCCACGTGTAACAACCGACGCGGAATAGATAAAACAGATTGGTTTCTTATTGACCAAAATATATACGATTCCTGCCTGGACCCGCTGGACTACCGGCTTAAGAAAAACCCATGATTTTTAGGACGCAAGAGGCTTGCCACTGTAGTATCGGGAAGAACAACACGCATCAGTCTCGCTCACCCCTTGTGATTTGACGCCGGCAGGCGCGTTCACAAATGATGTGATTCAGCATTTCATCAGGGTCATCATCCGCAGGCCAAAGTGAACTTATGGTATCCGGATCCTCCGTAGGGACAATCCCCTGAAGCTTAGCCAGTTCTTCGAGTGAAAGAGACGTCCAAAACGGCGACACTTCAAACGTCCCACGTCTGATCTTTATTATACACCCCGCAGATTACAAATAGGATGCATCATTAGTCAACTTTCCAGAAAAAATATGTTCCGGAAAAAATACCATACCCAAGCTATTGTGGCGTCAATCTTGATATGTCGCATTCCGGTTTTCCCGAATAACGACAAGGGCAAGGGCAAGGGCAAGGGCGATTCCGGACAAGCCGGAATGACGGACGTGGGGTGCGACATTTCAATGTTGACATAACACTTATTCACACACGCCATGTTCCGGTGACTTGGGTTAGCTATCCGGGACTGTCTTCACACCCATCCCTTATGCGCACACTCCATGTTCCGGCGACATGCCTTCAGGGCACCGTGGACTTCAATAGTTTTGCAGGTTGCCCTGAGCAGATTCTGGACGGATTCCCGGCAAGTCTCACGATACGCCGAAACCCGATCTAATCGCAATAATCGGCTTTGCCGTTAACGACGGATTCCCTGTTATCCCCGTAATTCCTGATAACCTGCGTATAGGTTTTGCTGAGCCCCGATATTGCTATATGGATTTTAGTCTCCACGAGGCTGCCGGTCTTCCCGTCTATCGCGGTGCCGGCAAGGGAGATGTCTACGTTAAAGGTGCCGCCAATTATCCCGGTACCGGTAATCGGATAGGATATCTCGCGCCGGTTAAGATCCAAGCCAATGAAAGAGTTTGCCTGCCCGTTAAATGAATAAACATTACCGCCAACCTGGTTTACGTTAAACTGTATATCCACGGTATGGCTGTAATCGCTCTCCGGTGAGGCGTTGTCGGATAGAGTTCGCAATTTGTCCCGGTCGTTAACGTTGCCGCCGTCGCCAACCCCTGAAGCACCATTACCAACCCCTGAAGCACCGCCACCCGGAGTAAGATGCCAGCAAACTGGGATATTATCGGCAGCCAATAGCATCGGCACTACAATCGGCACCTGCAACAGTAGAGAACCGGCAAGCGTCCAAAAAATATACCTTGAAGCAAGAGTAACCGGCAGGCCGATTCGCTCCGGCAGTATGAGCCTAAGCATGATCTTAAGCATGCACTTTAAGGGAACTTTCGACGGAAGTTTCGACGGATTTCCGTCCGGGTGTTTCATGGCCCTCATATACCCCTTTAGCCCTTCTTACCGGTTCCGCCGGCGTCCGATTGCATCGTAATGGATTATACCATAAATTAGCGTTACGTGCCACTTATATTGAAACATAAGCGGCACTCGTTAAAAATGAAAAACGGTTACCCGCTCTGGATAACGGCAACTCCTCGTGGCCGTGATTGCTATGATATAAGATTACGTATCACGGAGATAATTTTATGCTTAACTCATTTTTTTGTTGACATCATACCTACCAGTTGGTATTATATACGCAGAGTGATTAATCATCGGTTAACCATTCGGAATTTAAATCTAAAAGACGGGTAAAGGAGGCAACACGTGTCAATCCTCAAAACGATTTCACCGGAGGAGGCAACGGGTAAAGTAGCAGAGATTTATTCGACGTTTAAAGGGATGCTGGGAACGGTTCCGCAAGCTATCCAGTTGTACAGCGTAAGCCCTGCAATGATGGAATCTCACTTTAGTAACATCGGATACTACATGAAGCATCCTTCTCTGAACATGGCGCTCCTGGCCTTCATCAGAATGCTCATATCGGTCGAAGGTAATTGCAAGTATTGCGTCGATTTCAACAAGGGAATGCTCATGCAGGGCGGTTTAAACGCGGAGGTTTTAGACGCATCTATAAAAGACCCGCAAAATGCACCTCTGCCCGAAAAAGAAAAAGCACTTCTGCTTTTCGTACTAAAAGCCGCAAAGAATCCGCACTCCGTCGAGGTGGCAGACGTCGAAGCTCTGCGCAAACTAGGCTGGAGCGATTCCGACATTTTTGACGCCACACATCATGGAGCCAACATGGTGGCCGGAGACATTATGCTCGACGCGTTTAAGGTGGGTAAGGACTGATAAGTTACCGTAAGATGTCTATAGAATACCGTTAGATGCCGATAGGATACCGTTAGATGCCGATAAATACCATAAAATATCGATAAGTTTGAGGATGCAGGCAGGCCTTGGAAAGGGGGAACTAAAGTTTAAAGTTTCCCCTTAAGGCCGGGCAGCTTGCCGGCCTCCTCCAAAATTGAGTCGTCATCCGGGTTATGGAGGAGCTTACCCTTTAGCACCCCGTACCTTTTTACCAGCTTAGCGTAGGCTGCGTCTTTTGCGTCTTTCGTGTCTTTTACTTCTTTTACGTCCGCCGGCCCCGACTTTTTATCCGGAGTTTCTTTCCGTGCTTCGTTCGGCGCTTCTTTCGGCACTTCTTTCACGGCTTCGTCCATGGCTTTAAGCAGGTTTTCCACCCGTAAAGCGCGCTCGAGGGACTTCTTATACTTTTGCTCGTCGGCCTTTATGGCGAAATCGCCGGGCATCCGCCACTTATCCTTCATGTATAGCCAGGAGGCGAAGTCGGTAAGCTTAAAACCCTTCATGAGTTCGATGGGCGAGGTGTTTTTCAGGCCCACGATGGCAAGACCCTTAGAATCCGCCACGATATCGTGCTCCCCTTTGAAGGGGTAAGCGCCGTAGTTGTCGAAAAACTCCCATTGAGAATGGGCAACCTGCCGGGACCGGGAAACCTGCGGGCCCGTGTGGCACGAATCACACTTCCTGGCCTTGCCATAGGGGTGCGAGGCCTGGTCGAACTGAATCCACAGAAGGTGCTTGTTATTGCCCGGAAGGCCGTCGAACGTGCCGACAGTGTAGTTTGCGTCGTTCGTCTCACCTTTATTCCAGCGGAATTCGATACCGGCGGACGGCTTGACGTCGTTTTTAATATTACCCACGCTGTGCGGCCATATCTTGTAGGGCCTCCACAGGCCCGACTTATCCTTTACTATTACCGGAGGGCTCTGTATGCCGTAGTAGAGGGAGTATTTCTTAAATGGGTTATTGTCTCCGGATATTACGCCCGGCCCCCATATAGTCAATTGGTACCCTCTGAGTTCGCTCAGGTGGCAGGCGGCACAATCGAGGTTTTTGTGTACGCCTTTTGCATGGGCATCCTCTATCTCTATGTGGCAGTCCTGGCAGGAGGCCTTCCTCTGCACGTCTCCCATCCCCTGTTCGCCGGTTGGGTGGCAGTCGACACAGTGTATACCCTTTTTGTAATGGATGTCCGGCTCCATGCCGGGGGGGACGGAATAGTCGCCTCCTATGTAAGTCTCGCCTCTTCTGGATTGCATGGCACCGGGGTGGCAGATGCTCGTACCACGTCCGAAACCCGCACAAGATTCCGATTTGGGTATTTTCGTAAAGGAGTGGACTCCCTCCTTATTGCCCGGCGTGTAGTGGCAGTCGAGACATCCGGCGTGGCACACGTTGCAGAATTTCTGCTTGTCCTCAGCCTGGGCCTTATTAAAAGGCACGTTGAGGTCTTTGGCGATAGCTCCGGTGTTTTCGTAAGAGAACCCCGCACCGCTTAGCTCTTTTTCGGCGGGCAAGTCGGCAAACGACGGGCCGCAGTTGTGCGGGCCATAGGGCTCCGTCCACGTCCTCATGGTTCTTTGCCTGAAATTCCTGCCCATTATGCTCTTTTGGAACTGCTTTAGCTCCCGGGGATGGCAGTCCGGCTTACCACAGGTCTTTTTGGCTATATCGGGGTCAAAGTTCAGCGTTTTAGTGTTGCGGTCGTGCCAGAGGAGATTGCGTACCTCGAAGGGAACTTCTTTAGTGTTCTTGCCACTACTGCTCTTGCCGCTATTGCCGCCCGTGGCGTCAGAGACATCCGGAATGTTCGAGACGTCCACTTTAGGCAGCATCTCATATATGCGATTGTCGCCGGAGGGTAAAAGTGGGCCCTTGAATATCTTACCCCTGTCGAGAATCTCCCCGTGCTCACCTAAAATCAGAGCCTTTAACATGCCCTTGTGGGCTGCCCCCCTATCCTTCGCCCTGCCGTTGCCCAGGTGGCAATCCCGGCATTCGATGTTAGGGTGTTTGCTCTGCCCGGCAACCATCTCTTCGGTGGCGTAGAAAAACGGATAGCCAAGCTTCGTCATTTTTTCTTTATCGCCGTGGCAACGTACACATTCCACTGAGGTATTGCGCCATGCGGTATATGACGGTATTGCCGTAACAATGAGCATTACGACGGCTACCAGCGCCAAAAACCTCTTACCGGCCATGGCGCTGATAGAGCCTATATGTTTAATGCTCATCTAATAATCTAATCAAATATAGTCTAATCCGCGTAGTGATTCCAGGCAATTATTTTGCCTTAACGATCTCGACGGTTACTTCGATTCTTTCGTTAGGGTTATCACGCGGGTCTCTCGGTTGGGACACTATTTTGTCGGCAACGTCCATTCCCTTCACCACTTCACCGAAAACGGTGTACTGATGATCGAGAAAAGGAGAATCGGCCACACAAATAAAGAATTGTGATCCGGCACTATCCGGACTGGCTGCTCTGGCCATCGATACGATGCCCCGCTTGTGAGGCTTATCGTTGAACTCGTTCTTTACGTTATAACCCGGGCCACCCGCGCCGTGTGTGGACTTGTCGGTGTCTTTGGAATTGGGGTCGCCTCCCTGGATCATGAATCCGGGAATGACCCTATGAAAGGTGGTTCCGTTATAGAAGCCCTTCTTCGCAAGTTCAATAAAATTATCCACGTGGTTTGGCGCAACGTCCGGAAAAAACTTTACCGTCATATCGCCAAACTTAGTCTTGATTACTGCCTGTTGCCCTGTCATAGCTTTTATCTCCTTTTCAGTAAACTTCTTGTTCCTTATCTCTAAGGAATACCCTATCCCCATTATTGCCAGTATGAAAACGAGGATTAAGGTAATAGAAAGGAATTTTTTCATCTTGTACGCACTCCCTTCAAAGAATATTTGATATGTTGGTAAAACTCAACTCG
>JADFXJ010000185.1 GCA_015233615.1 Nitrospirota bacterium | reverse complement strand
GCAGGAGTTGAGAATCAGTATCCCCTTCGATAAAAAACGCAGGAAAAAAACATAAGAACAAGGAGACCGGTTAAGAATCGTCAAGCCGGTTAAGGTCGGCAGAAGACCGTTTGAGAATCGACAGGCCGATTAGAGTCTGTTGGCAGGCCGCCACAGGCAGATTCCCGGCCCTCCTTCCACGTAAAGCATACGGGGGTCCGGTGCGCTTAACCGTCGTAGTGTAATCGTTATTGCTGCAAGTCGTCTTGCCGTAAATCGTCGTTGCCGTTAGTTTTCTGGAGCAGTATATCTCTGCCCCTGGCGAGGAAATCGCGGGCAACCCCCTCCGTATAATCCCGGTAAGTATACATGTGCGGTTCATAAGAGCCACCCCTTTTGAACGTTAAGGTTACTTCGGCGTAAATGCCGTCTTTGAGGTATATCCTGTGGGAATAGTTTTTCGTCGTGGCCAGCACCACTTTGGCAAGCGTCAGGTAGCCGGGATCTATGTTGACAGTCCTTTTACCTTTATCGGAAAGACACCACTCCATTTCGATAGTCTTAAGCTTGGTATCCGATATTTGCTGTACGTCGTAGGGGGTGTCGAATAATATAAACCGTCTCTTTATGCCACTACCCATCTCCATGGAATAATATTTGGAAAAATCCCAAGTATATTCGTCGGACTCGATAATGGCCGGCCCAAATGCATCTATTAAAAGGTCTCTTGATACGAGATAAGAGTTCATACTTACGTACAGAAGTCCCGTGAAGAGCAACGCTTCTTCCTTATGGACGACGCTCCCGGCCCTTTGTCTTTTGGGTAACATTTTCGGCAGCCTTTTTTGCTAATCTTTTAGTTGGACCTTTTGGAATAATCTTCTTTGGTAGTCTTTTGGGCGCCTTCAGCGATGGCCTTTATCTGCGTCTTTAATGGCCTTAATTATGGATTTTACTTTAATTGCCACCTTAATTGCCACCTTTCAAAAGTTCGGCGATGAGGTCTTGTGCAGGTTTCGAATCCCAGTCGATGGGACCTATGATCTTCCTGAAAAGTATGCCGCGTTTGTCGATCAGGTAAGTTTCCGGTACTCCCGTCAGCCCATAGGCCTTTGCGGCCTTGTTATCCTTGTCCGTCGCAACCGGAAAGTCAAATTTGCTTTTAGCCATGAAGCTGATAGCACTGTCCATCGAGTCTCTCGTCAGGACGGTTACGAGTTTTAAGTTCGGATTGGCTTTTTGTTGTTCGTACAATCTCTGTACCGTTGGTGCCTCTTCGACGCAAGAAGGACACCACGTAGCCCAGAAATTCAAAACGACCACTTTTCCCTTCAACTGTTCCAGGGAAACGGCTTTACCGCTTTTATCGTATACGGTAAAACCGGGAGCGCCGCTGCCCTCTGTAAGCTCGCGTGACCTTGCCTTTACACCGTTTGAGCTAAGCTGAACCACCGCCGCCGCACCCAGGAGCAGTAACATGAGTAAAGCCGCTTTTTTCATAATTTAAAAGGAATCCGCCACTAGGGCCGATCTGTCCGACGCGTACTCATCCACTTCAATTTCCTGGAAAGCCGCTGCACCATCCTGCATTATTGCTCTTATTTTATGGGTTCCCTTGAACCTGCCCTTAAGTATCTCCTCGGAGAGCTGATCTTCGATCTCTTTTTGGATCGCCCGGCGCATCGGCCTTGCGCCGTATGCAGGTACATAATACTTATCTACGAGCCATTCCCTGACCTCGTCGCTAAGCTCGATAAGCAGATCCTGGTCGATTAACTGCTTGTTGGTCTCCTCTATCAGCAGATCAACTATGGAATAGAGTTCCTGTTTGCCAAGGGGATGGAACACGACTATGTCGTCCACCCTGTTCAAAAATTCGGGATTAAAAGTCTTTTTCAATTCGTCCAGAACGTTGTCCTTGATCTTCGAATAGACGTCTACGTTACCTTTTCTCTGGAACCCCAGAGGGGTTGCCTTTTCGATAATTCTAGCACCTAGGTTCGACGTCATTATGATAATCGTATTTTTGAAGTCTACCTTACGGCCAAAGCTATCCGTTAGTACACCCTCGTCCATTATCTGTAAGAGGATGTTGAAGACGTCCGGGTGCGCCTTCTCAATCTCGTCGAACAGTACCACTGCGTAAGGTTTCTTCCTGATACGCTCCGTTAACTGTCCACCGTCGTCGTAACCGATGTAGCCGGGAGGGGCACCGGTGAGTTTGGAGACGTTAAATCGTTCCATGTACTCGGACATGTCTATCTTTATGAGAGCCTTTTCGTCGTTGAACAGGTAATCGGCCAGGGCTTTTGCAAGCTCCGTCTTGCCTACACCCGTGGGGCCCAGGAAGAAAAACGAGCCGATTGGCTTTTTCCTGCTTTTCATACCGGCACGGGAGCGCCGTATGGCTCGCGTTACCACCCTTATGGATTCGTCCTGGGCTATAATCCTCTTGTGGAGCTCGTCTTCCATGTGAATGAGGCGATAAGCCTCCTTCTCTTCCATTTTCGAAAGAGGTATGCCCGTCATCTTCGAAACCGTGTACGTGACGTCGTCTTCCATTACGACCGGGACTTCCTTATTAAGGTTATCCTGCCACTTTTTCTGTATGGAGTCGTAGAGTCGTTTCAGCTTCTCTTCCTCACCGCGTATGGCGGCTGCCTTCTCTATGTCGTTCAGGCGGATGTAGAGGCTCTTTTCCTTGTAGAGTTTGGTGAGGTCCTTTTCTATGTCCTTTAGCTCCAGAGGAGGGGTGAACCTCTTCAGTTTTATCCTGGCTCCGGTTTCGTCGATGACGTCTATAGCCTTGTCGGGAAGGTTTCTGTCGGATATGTAGCGGTCCGACAGGCGCACGGCAGATGAGAGGGCCTCGTCGGCTAACTTTACGCCGTGGTGGGTTTCGTAGCGGTTTTTCAGGCCTTCCAGAATTTTGATAGTGTCCTCTATCGACGGCGGCTGGACGAATATAGGCTGGAATCTCCTTTCGAGGGCGCCGTCCTTCTCTATGTACTTCCTGAACTCGGTGGAAGTCGTTGCTCCTATGCACTGGATCTCGCCCCTGGACAGCGATGGTTTCAGCATGCTGGATGCGTCTACCGAGCCCTCGGCGGCTCCCGCACCTATTATGGTGTGGAGCTCGTCTATGAACATGATTACGTTGTCGGACTGCTTGATCTCTTTCATTATTATCTTCAAACGCTCCTCGAACTGTCCCCTGTATTTGGTGCCCGCTATGAGCGCGCCGAGGTCCAGGGAAATGATGCGCTTGCCCAGGAGGTTTTCGGGTACGTCGCCGGAGCTTATCTTTTGTGCGAGTCCTTCGACTATGGCCGTCTTGCCTACGCCCGGCTCACCTATTATGGCCGGATTGTTCTTTATCCTTCTGCCCAGTATCTGGAGTATCCTCTCGATTTCGTCTTCGCGGCCTATGACGGGATCAAGCACGCCTTCCTGGGCCATAGAGGTTAAATCCCTTCCAAACTCGTTGAGGGCAGGGGTGGAACTTTTTTTCGTCTTGGTGTAGGCCTGCGCCCTCATCGATAGATTTATCGTCAATTGCCTGGCTCCAAGGAGATTGGCACCTAAGTTTCTGAGTATCTTGCCACCTATCCCCTCGTCCTCACGTATGAGGCCTAGTAAAAGATGTTCGCTGCCAATGTAATTATGTCCCAGCAAACGAGCCTCCTCCACGGACAGCTCCAACACCTTTTTAGCTCTTGGGGTAAACGGTATCTCTCCAAACGTCAGCAAATTCGTGCCGGACGGAAGGTTCCTCTCCACTTCGATTCTTATGTCCTCGGTGGAAAGTCCCATCTTCCTCAGTATCGTTACAGGTAAGCCATCCTTGTCCCTTAAAATGGCCAGAAGCAGGTGCTCGGTACCAAGGTAATCGTTTTGTCTGTTTTCTGCCTCTTCTTTGGCATATATGATTATCTTCCTGCCTCTTTCGGTAAATTTCTCGAACATCTTTTAGTACCTCATGTTATTAAATACCACCGTTAACGCTGGTATGTTTACACATTACCTTCGCCTCCATTACTATCGAACTACCGGTTAAACCATTACACTACTAACTTAATATATAATAAACGGCACCGATTGTCAATATTTATTACTATTAACGGGTTTTTTTAAATTAATGGGTTTTTAAAAATAATGCCGGCAACCTGAGCTTATACCGGGAAATGCCATATATCCGGAAGCCTGCCCGAAAAAAAACTGTCGGCTTGACAAAAAAACTATCGGGTATTGTACATTTTGAAATAGCAGGCATATAATATCTGATATATAGCAATTTGCCGGGGAGATTAGCTTGGAGTGTTACAGGTTTTGGCAAGTTTTGCAATTTAAACGATTCGGGGTAAAATAGACGTAAAATGGCGCCATTTTGAAAGGAAGCCTTAAGGAATCTTCTATGATGACAAGTGGGGGGTACGATGCCAGGGAGGTTTAATCATGAAGCTATCCCGTGTTTATAAGCTTTCGTCGATTGCAGCATTTTCGATAGCAACTATTATAGTTATAGCAGCTATAGTAACCATCATGATTTCTGGCGCAAATTTACCGCTAAAAAACGGACTCTTTTCGGTTAACCTGTCAACCAGTGCATGGGCCGGCCAAAAAGACAGTTTGAGGGGACAGCCCTTTAGCGATTCGTCAAAGGTCTTTCACATGGGCGGGGAATGGGTGAAGCAGCCGGTAAGGTATGAATCGTGGGCAGAGGGGGCAGAGCTAGCCGTGGTTTTAGACCAGCAGCTTTATCCGGCCATCTTGCCACTCATCCAGGAATTCGGGCGCAAATACGGAATAAAGATTGCCGCCATCGAGGGCACCTGTGGTACTGCCGCAGGTGCCGCACTGAGAAAGACGGCGGACGTAACTGGTATGTGTTGTGCTCCCGGTGAGACGGACCGCCTTCCAGGCCTGAAATATCACACGGTAGGTATTTCCTCCGTAGCCGTCATTGTCAGAAAAGACAACCCCGTGAACGAGATTTCCCTGGACGACGCCAGGAAAATGTTCATGGGCAAGATCACTAACTGGGCAAAGGTGAAGACAACCGGTTCTCCTGCGCCTGAAGTACAGGTAAAGCCCGTTGTCCGTCTTCACTGCAAGTCAAGGCCGGGGCACTGGTGCCTGCTCCTGGCAAACGCCGACCTTT
>JADFXJ010000067.1 GCA_015233615.1 Nitrospirota bacterium | reverse complement strand
AACTGGTCAGAGCACTGGACTGTGGCTCCAGGGGTTGGGGGTTCAAGTCCCCTTGCTCACCCCATTCAAACAGTTGTACCGTGGGGGATACTTCCCCGGAAGCACTAACTTAAGCCATCTTCGAAGGGAAGTAACATTCAGCTTTCTTTCGTACTGCCTTTCGTCGTAAGCCGTTACTCTATAATCCGGTTTTCGCAGTATTAACACAATATTAAAATATGGTATAGCCGGAGAGTTTTATGCATTAACCGGTTAGTAGTACGATTAGCATAAAGAACGGAGCGAGCATGAATTCCATTGAACTATATAAGGAATTACCTAAGACTAACTGCGGACAATGTGATGAAAGAACGTGTCTTGCCTTCGCCATATCGGTTGTAAAAGGTTCAAAATACTTAAATCTCTGCCCGTTCCTGCAGGAAGATAAACTTCAACGTCTCTCTCGATCTTTAAAAAAAGTGGATATTACCGCCGGCATTTTAGAAACCTTAAGAGTGGAAACAGTAAAGTATAATATTGAAGAAATTGCCGGTTCGATTGGCGCCCGAGTTGTTGAAAACGGAATCGAAGTGCGGTGCTAATGACACTGACGATTTCATGGACGTTGAGTTCGTCATCTTTTTGTTACGCGAAATGGTTATAGCATTACAGGAACAATTTGCTTCATAATATCCGGGCACGGCAAGTGGTTTAACAGGTTGTCGTGGCTCTAATCTTTATGCTACGTTTCCGGATGCTATGTTTCGGGATGTAACGTTGCTGGATGCTATGCTTCCGGATGTAACGTTTAGGTTGCGACATTTCCGGCGTTTTCCGCATAGTAGCTTCACAATTTTTGGCGTTACAATTCTCTCTATTTTCCTTATCCTTATCGTCAAAAGGGGTTTTGGAGGGTGCCGGGTCTGCTCCAAAGTTGTACGAGAACAAGCCGTAGCTTAATAAACCGAATAGAAATGCCTGTAAAACCTATCTATGATTTAACTTTACGACTTCTTTTTGTTGCTTAAAAATGTGACTTCAATCATAGAATATTACAAAAATGTGTGATATTATAAATTAATGGTTGATGTCAATAAAAAATATGACATTTTTGTAGGAATTTTCTATGATTATGTATGCAAATTATGGAGTTAATGGAGTTAAATGGTAAGTTATGAAAAAACCAGTTGTTGAAACCGGAACCGTGATAGCCCTTTCAGACAACCGGGCACAAGTAAAGATGGACACAGCCGGCCCTTGCCATAAGTGCGGCCTAGGCGAGATGGGTCTATGCAGGCCCGGTGGTTCGGGAATGCGCCTAACCGTGGACAACCGGGTGGGGGGCCACAATCGGAGACGTTGTAACCATAGGCATAGACGATGCTACGCGGCGTAAAGGATATTGGCTCGCTTACGTCTTGCCCGTGGTGATGCTCCTTGTGGGAACAGCCTTTGGGCACGTTGTATCCTCGTTGGCGGCAATCAGCGCTTTCGACGTACACGACGCATTCGACGCGATCTTTGGCCTTGCCGCCTTCGGTTTAACCATGTGGTGGTCTACAGCAAGGCTGAAGCGACTGGACAACAAGAGTAGTCTGCACGTAAACAGGGGCTTAAACAAGGGTGCATTCTTAAAGGCCTGGGAAGATAGCGGATTGCCCGAAGGTTACGACAACTTGGGCAAGTTTAAGGAAAACGCATAACGCATAATGCTTTAACGTTTAATGTTTAGCGATTAAGGCTTAACACTTAATAATAGCGTTCATCTAAGGTGAAAACCAGAAGGAGAAGACTAAATGCTTATACCTGTATTGATAGCCATTCACGTAATAGCAGTAGTAATATGGATCGGTGGAGTATCTTTTGTTACGGTAGTGGTGTTTCCAATGATTTTGAGGATGGAAGACTCCATGGAGAAGGTGCTGTTTTTCCAGGGGACCGAGCATAGGTTTGCCAGGATTGCTAAAGCTTGCGTAGTAGTAGTTGGCCTGACCGGGGGGGGCCTTTTGCAACTTACAGGCGAGTGGAAAAACCTTTTCACGAAGGCTGGAATAGGCCCGACGGTGATGCTTTTGGTGTGGTGCTTCTATGTGTTAGTTCTGCTTTTCGAAAAAAACTTGTTCAAGGTAATGTTCAAAGGCGAGGCACAACACGACACCCGGAGAGTTTTTGTCAGGCTTACCGGCTTTCATTGGGTAGTAATGGGATTAAGTCTGATGGCTGTGGGTATCGGAGTGTACACCGGACACGCAGGAGGGTTTTGATAGGCCTGAAGGTTCTAAAGGAAAATATCGGTCTCGATGGGGATTTCTGTCCCGGCGGTTAGCCTAATCTTCGAATATACTCCTCGATAGAGACGCGTTAATAGAAAAATACCGTAAGGGAAAATCGGGTGGAGGAGTTCCGGGTAAAGAATCCGGGGGTGAATCGGGTGGAATATCGGCGTTGCCGGACATTTTCCTGGATAAGCCAATCGAACCGGAGGAGTTTTCCCACGCCGTAGCAAGCCTAGTTGGAAGACAGAAACGCGAAAACCCCTCGCTTCGGCCACCTTCGGTGTCCTTTCGCTACCCCTTCTTGTGGGGGGCTTGACACTACATCGAAATTCCCGGGCTTTTAATTAAGGCGCAGCATCGGACTTCAACGTGCTTGCGGCAAGTATCGAATCCCTGATCTGTGAAGACAGGTCGGAGATAGCACCCGGACTATGCGGGACAAATATGATATTGCTCTTAGACTGTGCGCCAATATCTTTCAGCGTGTCAAAGTACTGTGTCAGCAAAACCAGTTCCATGGCGTCTCTGGCAGTCGAACCCGGAACACCTTTTTGAAACAAATCGAGCGATTCCTGAAGTCCCGATATGATGGCTTTCCTCTCGTTTGCAATGCCTTCACCCTGTAACTTCTTGCTCTCGGCCTCCGCTTCGGCTTTCTTAACGATGAGCGTTTTTTCTCCCTCTCCGCGAGCACTTGCCGCCGCCTGGAACCTTTGGGCCGCATTGATCTCGTTCATGGAGTCCTTTACCTTTCTGTCCGGGTCGATGTCACGCACAAGCACCGCCATTATCTCATAACCGTAATCCGCCATGGATTCTTTGAGCTTATTAGCCACGCTTCCGGCGATCTCCTCGTTCCCTTCATAAGCCTCGTCGAGATTCATCTTTGGTATATGAGCCCTGACTTCGTTATATACATAGCTTTTAATCTGTTCCTCATGGTTGGTCAACTTATAGTAAGCATCACTGACCCTGTCTTTTTTGACCAAATACTGAACACTCAAAACAAGTCTCACAAAGACGTTATCTTTCGTTTTTGTCTCCATGTCGATGTCCAGTTGATGAGTACGTAAATCGATAATCTTAACGATGCTCTCGATGTAAGGTACCTTGAAATTCAGTCCGGCATTGGCTACGCGATTATATTTGCCAAATCGTTCGATTATAGCCGCCGTCTGCTGTCTGACGATAAACCATGACAATAATAATGTAACGATGCATACAACTACAAATGCGGACAAAACTATTAAGCTTATTAAGCCGGCCATTATTTCCTCCGAGTCATATACGATTTATATATTTGCCATACCCCTGACTGCCGGGATTATCGTAACCCTACCGAATTTAGAAAGTTATACACATGAACGATACGGAGAAACATTGGCATGTAATTAACTTTAAAACTGCGTAATCAAAGCTACTTAATCAAGGTTGCTTAATCTACCCGGTAATTCTATTCGATAATTTTCGGTACCCGGTAAAAGCCCCCTGCCCTGTCGGGAGCATTCATTAAGGCGTCTTCCCGGTCTAACGAAGGGGTTTCGACGTCCTCCCTGAATACGTTATTAATTGGAAGCACGTGCGAAGTCGGTTCTATGTCTTTTGTGTCAAGCTCGTTCAACTGATCCACGTAATGAAGAATATCGTTAAGCTGCCTGCCGAATAGCTCGATTTCATCCCCCGAAAGTTTCAATCTCGACAGCGCTGCTATATGTTTTACGTCTTCTGCCGTTATGCTCACTTACCCTCCTCTATATTCAATCCGGTATATCCCGGGTTTATATCCATCCTGGGTATATCCATTCCCAATTTATATCCTTTCCAGGTTTGCGTACTTTAGGGCAAGCCTTTTTATGCCTACGTTAGGGAAATTGACAGTTACTTTGATGTCGTTTTCCTCGCCATAGCAGTCTCTGATAACCCCAACGCCCCACTTTGGATGCTTTACACGGCAGCCCGTGTTGTATGGCAGCTCCAGTGAAACCTTCTCTATCTGAAGTTTTGAGGTTATATTGGAAGGTACCGCTTTCTTTTCGATCCACATGCAGCAGTCTTTCGGAATGTCTTTCAAAAACCGTGACGGCTCCTGCTCCTGAAACTTCGAATAGAGTTTGCGCTTTTTGGCACCGGTCATAAACAGGATGTCCTTGGCACGGGTCATGCCGAGGTAAAAAAGCCTGCGCTCCTCGTTCAGGTCTTCTGGTGTGTCGACCGCCTTGAAATACGGCAGCAGCCCGTCTTCGAGTCCGGTAATAAACACTATGGCAAATTCTAGGCCCTTGACGTTATGTAAAGTGGTAAGGGATACGTAACCCCTCGTGGTGACCTCGTCCGTGTTTGTGGTCAGAGCAACGCTGTCCAAAAAATCCGTTAAGGGCATCTTGCCATTGGAGTACATAAGCTCGGAGACGTTGTTTAATCCACACTCGTCAAGCGTCTCTATGTAGCCCGTGTAACTGCCGATGGTCTTTAGCGAGTCGTTCACTGTGCCTATTCCGTGGCTTGAGAGCTCGTCTATCAACAATATGAAAAGTTGAAGTTTATCTTTAACCGATTGCGATAACCCCTTGGAATTGAGCATTTTCATAATCGCTTTGTAAAGGCTCGCTCCTTCCTTCCTCGACTCGATCTCGAGCTTGTTCAACGTGTTGGCTCCTATCCCCCTGGGCGGCAGGTTTATGATTCTCCTGAGGCTTACGTTGTCGTCCTTGTTTATCATGAGTTTCAGATAAGCGATGACGTCCTTGATCTCTTTTTTCTGGTAGAAGCAGGAGGAGCCGATTACCTTAAAGGGAATGCGCTCGTTTTTCAGCGCCTCTTCGAGTATCCTCGACTGCAGGTTAACCCGGTAGAGAATGGCCATGTCGTCGTAGGAGTAGTTACCTTTAAGGTAGAGGTCCTTCATGTTTTTAGCCACGTACTTGGCTTCCTCTTCCTCCGTCATGAACCAGTAGTGGCAGACCTTTTCGCCCACCCCTCGTTCCGTCCAGAGCTCGTTTGTGGTGGAACTGGCATTTTTCGATATCACGCTGTGGGAGACTCTGAGTATGTTTTCGGTACAACGGTAATTCTGGCTGAGGTTTATTATTTCCGTGTCGGTAAAATCCTTTTCGAATTTTGTAAGCACACTGTCCGAGTCGTTACCTTTGAGCTTATAGACGTTGAGGTTGTCGTCGCCGACTGCCAGGATGTTTTTCTTTGCCTGGGAGAGTAACTTTATCAGGTGGTACTGGGCGTAGTTGGTGTCCTGGTATTCGTCGATGAGCACGTATGAGAAGATGTCCTGGTACTTTTCGAGGAGGCCGGGGTTGCTTTCTAAAAGGTTAATGGTATAGGTTACCAGGTCGTCCAGGTCGAGTGCCCTGGATCTCTTCATCTCGTCCTGGTATCTGACGTAGACTTTTAGCAGCTTTTCGTCGAAATCGAAGGTATTGCAACTCGACATGAGCTCTTCCAGGGTTATGAGAGACGATTTGAAGCAGCTAATCTTGGAAACTATTCCCCGGTACAGGGCTTCGTAGAGCTTCATTTCGTTGAGAATATGCCTGATGAGCCTGCACTGGTCTTCGTTGTCGTAAATAACGAAGTCCCCGGCAAAAGGCAGTTGCCTGCTCTCTTCCCTGAGTATTTTGTTGCACAAAGAGAAAAACGTACCAATCCAGGCATCCGACAATTTATTGGGCACGAGGTAAGCGATGCGGTCTTTCATTTCGTTGGCAGCCTTGTTAGTGAAAGTTACGGCCATGACCGAAGAGGAGTCTTTGCCGTTGCGCGTGCACAGGTAGGCGTACTTTCGGGTGATTAACTGTGTCTTGCCGCTGCCGGCACAGGCCAACACTATCATTGGGCCTGACATATATTCGACGGCCCTTCTTTGATCGTTATTCAAATGTTCTAACAATTGATTATCAGACATAATTTACCCCATAACTAATAATAGTGACTAATTTTATTAGTATTAAGCTGCTAGTCATTCCACGGTCACGCTCTTAGCAAGGTTTCTTGGCTGGTCAACGTCGCATCCTCTTATTACGGCAATATGGTACGCTAATAATTGAAGTGGTACCGCCATTATTATGGCGTTAAGAAAAACGTTCGACGAGGGAACGTAAAGAAAATAATCCGATAAGGATTTAACGTGCGGGTCGTGATGGTTAGAGATCACCAAAGTTTTACCTCCCCTGGATTTTACCTCTTCGATGTTCGATATAACCTTTTCATACAGGCTTTCCTTATTCAGAAGAATGACTACCGGCAATTCCTCGTCTATTAACGCTATCGGCCCGTGCTTCATCTCTCCGGCCGGGTAGCCCTCCGCGTGTATGTATGAAATCTCCTTAAGCTTCAGAGCGCCTTCCAGCGCGATAGGATAGAGTATTCCACGGGCCAGGTATAAAAAATCTTTTGCCTTAAACAACAGCCTGGCCACGTGCTCTATTTCGGAATCGCTTACTAAAATCTGCTCTACTAGTGAAGGCAATGCCAGAAGGTTATTGATGAGCTCCCTCCGGTAATCGGTATCGAGGTTGTCCGTGCCGAGGCCTATGGCCAGCATGTAAAGCGAGGCCAACTGGGTTACGAAGGCTTTGGTTGAGGCAACGCCGATTTCCGGCCCCGAATGGGTATAAAATACGGAGTCGGCCTCCCTCGACGCGGTGGAGCCCACAACGTTACAGATGGAGAGGGTTGTGGCACCCGCCTTTTTTGCGGCCCTCATGGCGGCCAGCGTGTCCGCAGTCTCACCGGACTGGGTTATACAGATGAAGAGGTCGGACTTGTCTATGATGGGGTTTCTGTATCTGAACTCCGAGGCGATGTCGACCTCTACGGGAATTCTCGCAAGCTGCTCGATCATGTACTTGCCGCAAAGGGCGGCGTGCCAGGAAGTGCCACAAGCCGTAAGGTGTATTTTTTTCACGTTTTTTATGTTATCTTTATCCAGGCCGAATTCATAGAGATTGACTTCACCTTTTTCAGAGTTCATGCGTCCGGTAAGGGTATCCGCCAGTGCCCGGGGCTGCTCAAAAATCTCTTTTAACATGAAGTGCCTGTACCCTCCTTTTTCGGCCATGGAAGGGTTCCACGTGATCTTGACGGACTCCCGGTGCTTTACGTTATGGTTTAAGTCCAGGATGGAGACGCCTTCCTTCGTTATGAACGCAATCTCGCCGTCTTCCATAAAAATGACGTCTCGCGTGTAATTCAGAAAGGCCGGCACGTCCGATGCGGCAAAGCACTCTCCGCTGCCAAGGCCTATGACCAGTGGGCTGTCTTTTCTGGCACATATGATTTTGTCTGGCTCGCTTTCGTTTATGACGCACAGCGCGTACGAACCCTTTATTATACTTATGGCCTTCATGACGGCTTCTTCGAAAGAGCCGGTTTGCAGATAAAACTTGTTTATAAGGTGGGAAACGACCTCCGTATCGGTTTCCGACTTAAAGATAACGCCTTCATCGAGAAGCCCCGCTTTTAAGTCTGAAAAATTCTCTATTATACCGTTATGAACCAGTGCTACGCTGCCAACTCTGTGCGGATGTGCGTTATTTTCCGAAGGGCTGCCATGGGTCGCCCACCTTGTATGTCCGATAGCGGTATGGCCTACCCGGGCTACGCCGGACATTTTGCTGACGAGTTCGCTTATCTTCCCCTTGGAGCGTACTATTTCCATTTTACCGTCGTCGTTTATGAAGGCAATTCCGGCAGAGTCGTATCCTCTGTATTCCAGCTTTTTGAGACCGTCAAGTATTATGGTAAGCGAGTTATTGTCCCCAACGTATCCAATTATTCCACACATAAAGCCTATTCTCCCGTCTTGTTTTTTATCGTCTCGTTTTCCTTCGTCTCGTTTTCCTTTGGTTTAACCCATCCGGAAATATTTCTCTGCTTCGTTCTGCTGATAGCGAGCGCCTTCTCCGGTACGTCGGCGGTAATCGTCGAACCGGCTCCTACAAAGGCATTGCCATTAATGGTTACGGGGGCCACAAGCTGAGAGCCGCTTCCTATGAATACGCCGTCCTTGATTACGGTCTTATGCTTATCCTTCCCGTCATAATTGCACGTAATCGTACCTGCTCCAATGTTTATATCCCGTCCCAGAATGGCGTCTCCAATGTAAGTAAGATGCGACGCCTTGGTATTAAATCCAATAGTCGAATTTTTTATTTCTACAAAGTTGCCGATTCTGGCCTTTGGGCCGATTTCAGAACCCGGCCTTACACGGGCAAAAGGCCCTATCGTGGAACCGGATAGTATTTTTGACTTGTCAATCACCGTAGAATCATTTATTATAACACGATCTTCGAGTTCCGTGTCTACTATTCTTACGTTGGAATATATTTTGCACCCCTCCCCTATCCGCGTATTGCCTTCTAACTGTACGTTTGGATATATAACCGTATCTTTACCGATACTTACACCGGGGTGAATGATTATGGATTCCACGTCCATCATGGTCACTCCCTCTTCCATCCACTTCAAGGCAATCTCCCTTTGAAGGGCTTTTTGTGCCACCAGCATGTCATAACGGGTGTTTATCCCCATAAACTCGTACTCGTTTGGGGCCACGTGCGTATTGACATTCAGGCCTTTGGCGTTACATAAGGAGACTATGTCGGTGAGGTAGTACTCGCCTTTTTTCTCGTTTTTCCCGATTTCCCGTAAGAGAGCCAGCGCTTTTTTGCCAAATACGTAGAGCCCGCTGTTTACCTCAAAAATCTTCTTTTCCTCCGCCGAGGCATCCCCATCTTCTATGATACACTGGACGGCCGACTCCGGGCCGCGCTTTATGCGCCCGTAAGAATTTGGATTGGAAGCTATGAAGGTAGTCAGAGTCAAATCGCTTTTAAGGAACGCATGTCTTTCGATAAGTTCAGACAGTGTCGACGACTTTACGAGAGGCGTGTCTCCTGCCATGACGACAACGCAGTCGAAGTCTCTTTCCGGCAGAACTTCCACGCCAGCCCTGAGAGCGTCAGCAGTGCCGAGAGGCTCCTCCTGGTAAGCGAAAATTAAATTTCTATTGGCCGGTTTACCTTCCAGCTTATCTTCCGGCTTATTGGCCGGTTTATCCTCCGGTCTCTCTTCCAGGTACTGCCTTATAAGCCCGGAACGTTTGGATATGACGACTATCGTTTGCAAAACCTTACCACAATTTGCCAGGGCGTCTACGGCGTAGGCGACGATTGGCTTACCCAGTACCTCGTGAAGTACTTTTGGCGTGGAAGACTTCATTCTCTTGCCTATCCCTGCAGATAGTATTACCGAATAAACAGTCATTATCTCCTCTTTTATCATACTATTTCAAAATGTTACCGGTCAAATTTACCGGCTAAAAACTTGTTTTCAAAATGTTACCGATCAAACTTATTAGCCAAAAATTACCGCTTTGGTAATGTTTTCCGGTCTATAATCCAGGCTTTTTTTATGATTTAAGCTCTACTTTACATTTAAGTTTTAACGTCTTGTTCAATCTGAGAACTTTTATTTCCACCTCGGTGTTTTCCGCCTTGCCGGATATGGCCTTCGCTATGTCCTGCATAGAGGATACCTTATTATTATTTACTTCCAGGATGACGTCGCCTCCCAGATATATGACGGTACCGCTTATTTCGACCGGTTTTGTGCCACCCCGCAAGCCTGCCCTGTAAGCCGGAGAGCCCTTTACTACCTGGGAAACCAGTATGCCCTTATCGACGGAAAGACCAAGGGCCTCGGAGAGCTTGTCCCAAAGGGGCAGGCCGATAACCCCGATCCACGGGCGCTTGACCTTCCCATGCTTTATGATGTCCGGTATAAGGTTTTTTGTGGTATTTACAGGTATGGCGAAACCTATACCCACGTTACCGCCGGAGGGGGTAAAGATAGCGGTATTGATGCCTATCATGCGTCCGCTCGTGTCTATTAACGGCCCGCCGGAGTTGCCGGGGTTAATGGGAGTGTCGGTCTGTATCACGTTTTCTATCACCTGTCCTCCTTCGGTCGTCAGGGGACGTCCGATGGCGCTTATTATGCCGGTGGTAAGCGTCGAGTTCAGACCGAATGGATTTCCTATGGCGTACACTCTCTGGCCTACCTGGAGTGTATCGGAATTCCCCAGTTCCACGGCCTTAAAAGCGGTTTTCGACGGGTTGTCGATTTTTATGACAGCCACGTCGTTTTCCTCGTCCGCTCCCACGAATTTGGCACGGTACTTCTTGCCATCTGTCATGGTTATGTTTATCTCCGAAGCGCCCTCAACGACGTGGTAATTAGTCAGTACGTAGCCGTCGTGGCTGATTATCGAGCCCGAACCCGAACCTTTTTGAGGATAGATGGAAAAGAAGTCTCTTATGAGCGTAGTGGTGGTAATGTTGACGACGGAGGCGCTGTTTTGCCTGTAAATGGCAATATTCGTCTCTTCCTCCGGGGTAAGCTTCCCCATTGCCGCTATTGGATGGAAGTAAAATAGGGACAAGTACAAGCAAAAACAAAAGAAAAACGCTTTTTCTCTCACCCGTTTCCTTCCCGAACATTTAGTAGAGCCTGCTTCCAGCAGGTTGAGAAAAAAATAAGGATAGCCGGCTGTTGCCGTCGGCACATAGTTTGCCTATATGGATGACAGGACTTCATCGGTAAGTTCGAAGTTGGCGTAAACGTTCTGTACGTCGTCAAGCTCTTCGAGTACGTCAATAATCCTCATGTTCCTCTCCAGAATCGAAGGTTCTATAGTAATGTAGTTGGAGGGGATCATGGCGACTTCGGCAGACACTACGGGGATGGAAGACTTCTCTAACAGGCTCTTTATGTTTGACAACTCCTCTACCGGAGTAATGATCTCGTAGTTGTCTTCCTTTGGGTCGTTTTTCATGTCGTCGGCACCGGCGTCAAGGGCTATGGACATCAAAGTGTCTTCGCTTACGGATTTCTTATCGACGAGTATGTAACCCTTTTTCTGGAACATCCATGCTACGCAGCCTGCCTCTCCAAGAGTAGCCCCGTATTTGGACATGGCATATCGCACCTCCGCCACTGTCCTGTTTTTATTGTCGGTAAGGGCTTCAATCAAAATTGCCACCCCTCCGGGGCCGTAACCTTCGTAAAGAATCTCCTCGTACATGTTGCTACCCAGTTCGCCCGCACCTTTTTGGATAGCCCTCTTAACGTTTTCCATCGGCATGTTTGCTATCTTAGCCTTCTCCATAACCGTTCTGAGTCTGGAGTTTCCCTCGGGATCCGCTCCTCCCATCCTGGCTGCGACGGATAGCTCTTTTACTATTTTTGAGAAAATTTTACCCCGCTTAGAGTCGACGGTCGCCTTTTTTCTTTTTATTTGCGACCATTTCGAATGACCTGACATTGGGTACCTCGCTTTATCTTTTTTTTGTTCGGCAAAAACACAAAATAATACAATCTATATGATAACACATTTCATCCACTCGTGGGCATATTTTTTCCGCTACAACTGTTGTCGGAACCATAATCCGACACAATAATCCGGAGTACAGGAATAATGTACGGGGGGGGTCTTTAATTATATAAGGAAGATATCAAGGTTAAAAGGGTACGTGCACCAATGGCATTTGGATAAACTTGTTTAACCTGTCCAGGTCGTTTAGCTTAATCCTTTCTCCACTGGTCTCTATTAATCCTTCCTTTCTCAGCCTTACGATAGTTCTAGAAACGGAAACCCGGGTAGTGCCCGTCATGTCGGCGATCTCCTGGTGGGTCAGAGGAATCGTTACGATACCATGGTCGGAGTATCTCATCAACAGAGACACAATGCGGCAAGGTACGTCCATAAATATCATATTTTCGAGGAGGCGTTCCATACAAAGCCTCTTGTCTCCAATGACCTGTATCAACTTTATAGCGATGTCCGGTCTCCTGGCAAGAAATTTCTCAAGTATCACTTTATCTATTTCCAGGCCTGCCGAATTCTCCGTGGTCTCCGCTATAGAGTTCCGATCTTTTTCACCCGCAAGGGACAGCTCGCCAAAAAAACCTCCGGATTCGATGAGGTCTATCGTAAATTTCCTCCCGTCATGGCTTATTTTAGAGATCTTTATGCGTCCTTTCTCCAAAAAGAACATTGACCTGGACGGATCCCCCTGCATGAATACGATTGCGTCCTTCGTATAATTGAAAGGCCTGGCATACCTGGTGATTCCGTCTATTTCATCGTCGCTCAGACTGGAAAAGATTACGTTACATTTCAAACATAAAGATTTCATTTTGTTTTGGCGATTCTCCCGTCCGGAAAATGGATTTATAAGTTTAATTATACCATAACCATACAACTTATGCATAATTGAATTATGTATAATAATAAAGGCTCACCCTGGCAACGGATAAAAGCAAGCGAAGAATCCTCCAACTTTAATAAATATATAGTCTTGATTTTGAATAATTTAACATGTATAATTATACTTAGTAAAAACATGATAAGCGAATACTTGATAAAGCGTCGAAAAGAGTCGGGCGTAACGCTTGAAGAGATTGCCTCCATTACGAGAATCCGTCTCGAATACCTTAAAGCTCTCGAATCCGGAGAATTAGACAAAATACCCAGCGAAGTCTATATCAGAGGTTACATCCAGAGCTACCTTCAGGCCCTTTCCATTGACACTGCGGAGGGGTTGGCCATATACAAAGAACAGTCGAAGAAGGAGCCGTTATCGCCAAAGCAAAGCACCATACGGTATAATATCGGCGAGGATAAAACTAAGGGCGGGAAATCGGGCAAAAGGAAATCAGGCAAAGTGTTTGTCATCTTATCCGTTGTGGTTATAGTTGTTGCTCTCGGCGCATTGGCTGTACTCTTTATCAAGGATAAAGAACAAACCTCTGCAACCGGCTCGTCAAACGAGGCCAAAGAAGGCCTACCCCAAAAATCTTCCGGTAATACCGCTTCATCCTACCCTAACCTTCAGCCGGACAACCGGCGGCGGGACAATTCTGCGGATGAAAAGAAAAAAACATCCGGTGCGACGGAACAAAGTGGTGAAGGTTCTAAAGGTGGAAGCACTAAAATAGATAAAGAAGCCGGCGCCAACGCCCGGGAAGATAAAACACCCGGCAAGCATGACCTCAAACTCAGCGTATTGGAAAATACCTGGCTTAGCATTGTCATCAACGGCAACGAAAAAAAGGAGTTTTTACTAACTCCCGACGGGAAGTACGAGTGGGGTGGTAACGATAGTTACGTTCTGAAACTCGGCAACGCCGGCGGAGTAAAACTCATATTTGACGGTAAAGACCTCGGTGTTCCGGGCAAGAAGGGTTCCGTCATTACCGTTACACTGCCGGAAAATAAGAATCTGGAGAAAAAGCTTTCCGAGAAAAAGCATCAGGACAAAAAGCTTTCCGAAAACAAGATTTCGGAGAAAAAGCCCTCCGAGAAAAAACACTCGGAGAAAAAACACTCCGCCTCCGAGCCTAAGAAACAAAAAGATGATGATTCGACTGCCGATTAGTCCTGCCGTTTAGGCCCGCTTCGGATCAGCCCTGCCATTCAGTCCGACCACAGATTAACCCGATAGTTTGTCCTACAATTACCTATAATACGACTCTGATACCGCAATCAGCCATTGCCCTTGCCGACATTTTTCCGGATAGAGATTCGTCGGCAGAACCGTTTAGCCGCATTCGCGGCAGTTCGCGGGCCGGCAGTCGCCCTACCCGTGGCCGGTGTAATAAATGGCGGCATCGGCATAAGGCCAGGGGCATCCATTCCCCCCGCCCCTTCCTTTTCAAGGAAGAGGAGCCTCAGGGGAAGGACTCTGTCCTTCCCCTTGAGAAACCCCAACCTGCACGGGGCTTCGCCCCCTTGACCCCCCCCGACGTCAAGCGCGCCGTTAGCAATGAATTCCGCAAGACAAGGCGTCCTTAAAGGGGGTTTCAAAAGGGAGCGAAGTCCCCTTTGGCTCATCTCCTATTAGGAAAGAGGCGGGGGTGATTGGTGCTCTTGCCCTTTTATGTCGGGAGGATGATACCCGGCAGTGACGGCAAGGATAAGGACGACAAAAGAATTGAGCATCGCGTAATCCCTGATATTTTTATATCGGAATTTGGGTGCCGTCTACCTATGATAGTTTCATGCCGAACAGTATCGGTCTGTTACCTACCCTCCCCTGTTGCTCCTCCACAAACCGGTATCAGTACACGTAGTAAGCGGTGATCTGCTCGCCTCCTTTATGTCCCTCCGCGCCTTTTTTCAGAGTAACGGTGGCTTTCTCGAATGTGTATTTTTTAGAGTTAATTAACCTGTCTCTCAAGTTTTCCGAAACAAGAACCCTGCCGGTATCGCAAAGAGGCTCAAGCCTTGCGGCAAAGTTGATGCAATCTCCGCTACCGTCAAGTCTGTCCATGATTTCGTTGAACCTGACACAGACCTTGCCGTAGTCCATGCCTATTCTTACGGGAAGCTTCAAAGCCTGCATTATCGTTTGTATCCTGAGCACGCAGTCGATAGCGTCTTCGGAGTTCTCAAAACCCGCGAAAACGGCATCGCCCCATGTGTTATCCATCGTCACGTTAAATCGCTTTAGTTCGTTGCCAAACTTTTCGACGATCTCTTCTTTGTCGAATTCCGCAACATTTTCAGACAAGCTTGAGAATCCTTTAAGATCCGAGATGAAAACGGTAAGGTGTTTCTCCTCACCATGCTTAGCTTCGCAATTCCCGCCATTATGCAAAAGTCCCCTTGCCTTTTGTTTTTTATGGGCTGCCATGAAAAGGTCGAGAGTTACTTCCCTTAGTTCTGCATTTTCTTGCTTAAGCATGGCAATTTCGCTTTTGCCCTCATTAGCCAATAACTCAATCAATTTACCATATCGCTCTTTATATTCATTTTCCGATGTTTTGACCGCTTCTTTAATTTGCCCGGAAATATCTTTAGCGTCATAGCCTTCGTTTACGCTTAAAGAAATTTTGGCTTTGCCGCTTGAAGGAGCCTGTTCTACCGACTTCAAGTGAAGCGTACACTTATCTCCGAACTGTTCCTGCAATCTTGTGATTATGTAAGGCCATGAATGATACTGGTATTCCTCGATACCTCCAGGATATTCGATTTCTATGACGGTACCGCCGTATAGCCTCTCGAACTCGCCAGGCTTATATTCGACAAAGGTCTCACCTCCCATATCCCATGAAGCTTTCTCGCATATAACATCTTTAATGCTCCAACCGTCTCTTTGGATTTCATATAGTTTTGCGCCCGTTAAAGTTGCGCCATCAAGCTTTGCGGAGATTAAATTAGCCGTTCTTAAGTTAGCGTTGTATAAAGTAGCATTTGTGAGGTCAGTATCGAAAAGGTTAGCACCCAAAAGGTCAGCACCGGCAAGGCCAACTCCGGAGAGGTTAGCACAGAAAAGATTAGCTTGAACAAGATCAACACCAGCCAAGTCCCAGCGCTCTTCCGGCATATTCCCTTCAACCACTCCGAGCTTAAGAAGCTTCGCCCATGTTTCTTCCCTCGTCATCGTCCTGCGGCTTTTATTTGCCGTCACCATATGCCGTCGCCTCCTGTAAGTCTTAATAAATGCCGGTTATACGCAGACATAACTACGCAATTAAAATACACCGAATTATATTAAACAGTCAAGCTTGTTTCCATGTAAAAATGGTTGGGAGGTAAAGGCCGTGTGCATCCGGATGAAACCGCCGGTCAGGTTTATAGGCCTGGCGTGAAGCAGTAAGCAGCTTATTCACCATTCTCCGGTGTCTGCCATGCAAACCGGCAAGGGAACGTAGCGGCTTAATATCTACCTAAAAATATACCCGAAGATACACCAGGATATATTTACTTATCCTGGTGTATTCCGGGCATCCTTGAATATCTTGTTATCTTATCTTAAGTTAATTAAGTTAACTTTTCTTATACTTAGTTCGAACCAATAACCCCAATCCCGGATTACCGGTGCGCATACCAAACCGAAACTACTGGCCGGGTGTCCATGTGGCCCAGTGCTTGAGTATGTTGAGCCTTCTGGTGACGTCGACTTCGGCTTCCTTCATGAGCTGGGCGGCTATTTCCGGATACATCTGCTTTAACGAGCGATAGCGGTTTTCGCCGTAGCAGAAGTCTGCCAACCCGGTGGAAGGGTCCTTGGAATCGATCTGCATAGGGCTCTTACCCTCTTTTTCGAGAGCCGGGTTATACCTGTACAGAGGCCAGTAACCGCTGGATACGGCAAGCTTTTGCCTTTCGATACCCTTGGTCATGTCAAATCCCTGGGCTATGCAGTGGGAGTACGCGATGATCAGTGACGGGCCGTTGTGTGCCTCGGCCTCGAGCATCGCCTTTACAGCCTGTGCGGGATTAGCGCCAAAAGATATCTGGGCGACATATACGTTACCGTAGGTGGTCATGATGAGACCGATGTTCTTCTTGGCCGTGCGCTTGCCTGCCGCCGCAAACTGTGCCGTGGCACCCCTCGACGTGGCTTTGGACATCTGGCCGCCGGTGTTCGAATAAACTTCGGTGTCCATGATCATGATGTTGATGTTTTCGCCCGAGGCCAGCACATGGTCGACTCCGCCGTAGCCGATGTCATAACCCCAACCGTCGCCGCCAAGGGCCCATACGGTCTTCTTCACGAGGTAGTCGGCAAGTGTCAACATATGCCTGCCGTCGGAGGTCTTGTCGTTTGCGATTGTCTTTTTTAACTCGACCACTCTTGCTCTCTGTGCTTCCACGCCTTCCTGTGCGGATTGGTCGGCGCTTTTTATGTCTTCGAACAGTTGTTTGCTAGCGGGATATGAGCCGGAGAGCTTGTCGAGAAGCTCCAGTGCAGTCATGTTGAACTTCTCTACCGTCTGCCTCTGCCCAAGCGCAAACTCGGCGTTATCCTCAAACAGGGAGTTGGCCCACGACGGGCCTCTGCCGTCGGCTCGCTTTGCGTACGGTGTCGTAGGCAGGTTGCCGCCGTAGATGGATGAACAGCCCGTTGCGTTTCCTATCATGAGGCGATCGCCAAACAACTGGGTCAACAACTTTATATAAGGAGTCTCGCCGCAACCGGCACATGCGCCGGAGTACTCGAAGAGCGGACGAACGAGCTGGGTACCCTTGACCGTTGTCAGCTTAAACTTGGACGGGTCGGTCTCCGGGATGTTCAGGAAGAACTTATAGTTGTCGGCTTCCGGGAAGCGGATAGGCTCCTGTACCGCCATGTTGATGGCTCTCGTCTCGGTCCTCTTGCCGGCGGCGTCTTTCTTACGTCCCGGACAGGCTTCCACGCAGGAACCGCAACCGACGCAGTCCTCGGGGGCTATCTGGACGGTGAACTTCATACCCTGGAATTCCTTTCCGGTGGCATCGACGCTCTTAAAGGTGGCGGGAGCGTTGCTCAAAGCGCTCGAATCATATGCTTTTATTCTGATGGTGGCGTGCGGGCATACGAAAGAGCAGGTGCCGCACTGAATGCACGCGTCAGGCTCCCACACGGGAATGTGGACCGCTATGTTTCTCTTTTCGTACTGGGTAGTGCCGGTTGGCCATACGCCGTCGTCGGGAATGGCGGATACGGGAAGGTTGTCGCCGTAGCCTTTGATTATTTCTGCGGTTACTTTCTGGACGAATTCGGGAGCGTCTTCGGAGACGGCCCTCCTCATCGTTAGTTTGCTCGTTACGGCAGACGGTATAGGTATTTCCACGATGTTCTTAAGGGCCTCGTCAACCGCGGCATAGTTCATCTCAACAACTTTCTCGCCCTTTTTGAAGTAGGTCTTCTTGATCTCACGCTTGATAGCCTCGATGGCCTCCTCTTTCGGGATGAAGTTGGAGATTACGAAGAAGGCGGTCTGCATGATCATGTTGATCCTTGTGCCCAAACCGAGTTCCCCTGCCAAAGCGATGGCATCTATAATGTAGAACTTTAATTTTTTATCGATAAGTTGTTTCTGTACTTCCATAGGCAGGCTGTCCCAAACGGTGTCCTTTTTATGGGCGGTGGTCAGGAGGAAGGTAGCTCCTTCTTTTGCATTTCCCAGCATGTCGTATTTTTCGAGGAACGTGGTGTTGTGGCATGCAACGAAGTCGGCGGTGGAGATGAGGTACGGGTGATCTATCTTGTCCCTGCCGAAACGTACGTGGGAAGTGGTTATCGAGCCGGATTTCTTCGAGTCGTAAACGAAGTAGCCCTGGGCGTAGTTGTCGGTGTCGGCGCCGATAATCTTTATCGTGTTTTTGTTGGCGCCCACGGTACCGTCCGCTCCGAGGCCGTAGAACATGGCGCGGTAGACGTCTTTACCCTCTATGCCAAAGCTCTTGTCAAACGGCAGGGAGGTGTTTGTTACGTCGTCGTTTATACCAATGGTGAAGTGGTTCTTCGGCTTTTTCTCCGCAAGGTTGTCAAATACGGCTTTGACCATAGCCGGTGTGAAGTCTTTCGAACCGAGTCCGTAACGGCCGCCTACGATTGTCGGCCACTGTTTAACGTTCGCACACCCCAGCTCGAGGCCTTCGCCAATGGTGGTCCTTACGTCGAGGTACATAGGTTCGCCGATGGCGCCGGGCTCTTTCGTACGATCCAGTACGGCTATGGACTTAACGGTGGACGGGAGAGCCTCGTTGAAGAGTTTTACGTCGAAAGGCCTGTAGAGTCTGACCTGGAGCAGGCCGAGCTTCGCTCCCTGTGCGTTCAGAGCCTGGATGGTGCTGTTGACGACGTCGCCGGCGGAGCCCATGATGACGATTACGCGTTCCGCATCCGGTGCGCCATAGTACTGGTAGAGTTTGTACTGGCGGCCTACTATAGAGGCAAACTTGTCCATCGCCGCCTGCATGATGCCGGGTACGGCTTCATAGTACTTGTTTACGGACTCGCGGCCCTGGAAGTAAACGTCGGGGTTCTGGGCCGTGCCTCTCATGCTTGGCCTGTCCGGACTCAGTCCCCTCTGGCGGTGAGCTATGATGAAGTCGTCGTTTATCATCGCCCTCATGTCCTCGAAGTCAAGAGCCTCGATTTTTTGCTCTTCGTGGGAGGTTCTGAAGCCGTCGAAGAAGTGAATGAACGGAATGCGGGACTCGAAGGAAACAGCCTGGGCTATCAGGGCAAAATCCATTGCCTCCTGTACGTTTTTGGAGCAAAGCATGCCGAAACCGGTGTTTCTGGCCGCCATTACGTCCGAATGGTCGCCAAAGATCGAAAGCCCCTGTGCGGCGAGAGAGCGGGCCGTTACATGAAACACGGTAGGGATTAATTCTCCGGCTATCTTGTACATGTTGGGAATCACGAGTAAGAGTCCCTGGGATGCCGTTATGGTGGTAGTGACGGCACCCGCGGCGAGTGAGCCGTGAACCGCTCCGGCCACTCCGGCCTCGGACTGCATCATGCCGACCCGTGGAATGTGCCCCCAAATGTTTAACTGGCCCGCCGCCGACTTGGAATCGCATACCTCCGCGATTGGCGACGACGGCGTTATGGGATAAATCGTTATGATTTCGTTGGTTGCATGTACGACGTGCGCGCACGCCCCGCAGCCATCGAATATTACCATCTTTCTGCTCATACTTCTGACCTCCTGTTGATTAATGATTAATTTAGAATGATTTGACGGGTATGCCGGTAAGACGTGTTTAGATGTAAGGCTTTTCGTCAAACCGGGTTTGCCGGCCAAATAAATCCTCGCTTATAATGCATATTTTCGTGATATTACCAAATATTCCCATGATATTGCCGGGAATTGCAACAATCTTAACCGTTTACTATCTAATTTCGAAACCCCTCATGTTTCCGATGTAGTCCGGGTATAGGACGTTAATGGAAAATTATAAACGATAGGGTTGAATAATTTCAAGTAAATTATACAGTAAATTATACTCTGAATTATACTCTGAATTTGTTATATTATCTACAACGATATTATATTTTAGCGATTGAGCTTATGTTACGTATATTAAATGATAAAGACGAGTTTTTCATGTCGATTGCTCTCCAAGAGGCCCTGAAGGCGGCCGACGCGGGGGAAGTGCCGGTCGGTGCCGTCGTCGTAAGCGGTAGCGGCGAGGTGGTAAGCCGAGCTTACAACACAAAAGAGCGGAGCCAGGACCCCACCGCACATGCCGAGATGGCGGCGATAAGGGAGGCCTCGGCCCTGCTGGGAAGCTGGCGATTGGAAGGGTGTTCACTGTACGTGACACTCGAACCGTGTATTATGTGCAGCGGGGCTATCATTAATTCTCGAATTATGCGTATAATATACGGATGCACCGATCCAAAGGGAGGTGCAGTGGAGAGCCTTTACGGTATACTCGATGACGGGCGGCTGAATCACCGCGTCGGGGTTACCGGAGGAGTACTCCGCGAGAGCTGTAGCAACGTACTTAAGGATTTCTTTTTTGCTTTACGGAGAGGTTGCCGAGCGGTTTAAGGCGGCGGTCTCGAAAACCGTTGTGGGGGCGACTCCACCGGGGGTTCGAATCCCCCCCTCTCCGTCATTTAACTCCTTGAATTTTAAGGATAATCTTCCTAAGAAACTAGATCCAGGCTCGGTTTTAAGTGCCAATATACGTGGGTAAATTCGGCACAAAAATTAAGAGGAACCAGCTATGAAGACATTAGGTACTGCTTTATCGCTATTGTTGGTATTTCCAGTTTCATCGTTTGTCGTGGATATATCAATCGGTTATTCTAATAAAAAAGTAGCTTCTCTCCTTTTCTTCCGAGAATTGCACTTCAGTGTCACTTTGGCACTAGTCGTTGCAGGCCTGATAGCGATCAGAGGTTGTAAGCATCTAAAACGAACTCAGTACAACCAACTTCAACGAATTCAGCGCAACCAGGAGGCGGAGATCGTGCTACTGCAACGGCTGAAAATGGCTCTTCTTCTGCGAATGAAAATCAGAATAACGTCGGCATTACCGGCGCCGGTATACATCCTTTAAGTGCATTAAGAGATGATAAGATTTACATCGACTCTGTGCCTGAAGGTGCAACTGTACTGCCCAAAAGAATGACTTCGATATCAATATTGCCGAGATTCGTATAATTCCAGGAAAGGATGATTAACCTAAAGGTTGGATGAATAGATAAAAAAACAGATCTTAAATATAAGTTTTATTCTATAAAATTATGAATAGCGAACTTTTACCATCATCAAATTTTATTCTCTATACGACGCCAAATGGCGAGGTAAAGCTTAAAGTGTTTTTACAGGATGAAACACTTTGGCTTACCCAAAAAATGATGGCGGAACTGTTTGGTGCAGATGTTCGAACGATTAGTGAACATCTAAAAAATATCTTTAGAAGCGCTGAGTTAAGAGAAGAAGCAGTTATCCGGAAAATCCGGATAACTGCCAGTGACGGCAAATCTTATGAGACAAATTGCTATAATCTTGATGCCATTATCTCCGTAGGCTACCGCGTCAATTCTTCTCGGGCAACTCAATTTCGTATTTGGGCGACACAGGTTTTGAGGGAATACGCACCATATTCTTCCAGTATCACCTTTGCACTCATAACCACTAATAGCTCCCATACTATCCTTGCCCTCCGAAACATCCATGACAACGCTGCAACCCTGTATTTACCAATTGTTGCACCCTCGTTTTTTTTCCAACAAATCGTATTGGTTACTATTATACCCATTATACATATACTCAACCATCTCTTCTGTAATGACGATAACTCGCAACCATCTTTATATTCAGTTAAGGCTTTATCTAATGACGCAACATAGTCGTTTTGTCTTGGTTCAGCGTGAATTGGACAAACCCGATTCACGATTAAGATAGTTC
>JADFXJ010000066.1 GCA_015233615.1 Nitrospirota bacterium | reverse complement strand
CCGTTACAGGCGGCAGTGGTAGAACAAATTTACCGTGTCACGAGTGAACGGTTACGTTATGATGGAGTGCCGGATGAGGTATTGACCCATGTAAATGATTTTCTCGAAAGTTTAGCAATCCATGGTTTCATAGAATATTAAACTTTTTAAAGAACTTAGTTTATGTGGTTAGATGTAGGCATTTCTTATAGGCGGTGGACGCTTGTTTTTTATTTTAAGGGCTTTAGTAAAAAGAGGAGGTCAGGTTATGAAATTAATGAGTGCTCCTAGATCCTTAGATCTTCTAATCACAAATCAATGCAATCAAAGGTGTAAATACTGTGCTCATTTTACGAGTAAAGGTGCTTCAAATGATGATTTACCCGTGGAAGAATGGTTGCAGTTCTTTGAAGAATTACAGAAAATTGCAGTAATGGATGTTTGTTTACAGGGTGGTGAGTTTTTTTGTAGAGAGGACTGGAAAAGCATTGTCGATGGTATTGCAAAGAATAAGATGCGTTATAACATTCTCAGCAATGGAACTTTAATCGATGAAGAAACAGCGTCTTTTTTAGCCAGTACAAATCGGTGTAATGGAGTCCAGGTTTCTATCGATGGCCCTACTTCAGAGACGCATGACATTTTTAGAGGTGAAGGGAGTTTCATTAAGGCTGTAAATGGGATAAATTGTCTCCAAAAGTATAATGTTCCTGTTTTTGTTCGTGTTACCATTCACAAAAATAACGTAATGGTATTAACGGATATTGCAAAATTTTTGTTGGAAGAAATAGGTCTTCCAGGTTTTTCAGTTAATTCAGCTTCGTTTATGGGGCTTTGTCGGCAAAATTCTGAAATGATCCAATTGAATGTTGAAGAGTATTCTATTGCAAGGGAAAGTCTGTTACGATTGAATCAAAAATATAAAGGGCGCATAACAGCTTCTGCAGGTCCATTGACTAATGGGAAAAAATGGATTATGATGCAAAAGTCAGGTTTCGGCAGAAAAGCAAACGGTCACAAAAATGGTTTTCTTTCTGCGTGCGGTGGAAGCATGAGCAAAATAGCGGTACGTGCAGATGGTGTTTTTATCCCTTGCGTCCAAATGAGTAATATCGAACTGGGCAGAATGAATAAGGATAATCTCCGTGACGTCTGGCAAAATAATCCGGAAATGGTTAAATTAAGGGAAAGAATGCTGATTCCATTGAGTAAGTTTGCATTATGTGAGGATTGCGATTATATTGAGTATTGTACAGGTGGTTGTCCGGCTATCGCATATACTACAGTAGGGATATTGGATCACCCAAATTACGATGATTGTTTGAAAAAGTTCTTATTGGAAGGCGGCAGAATTCCGGATGAGAGCCTTTTATTATCGCAAGAATAATATACTTGAGAAAGACTTATGTCAAACGAGAACGTTATGGAGCATATAAAACATAAAAATACGTTAGGTCAGATTTATTTCTATATAGTAGATGGGTGTAATCTCAATTGCAGGCATTGCTGGATTGCTCCTGTATTTAGCAGTTACGTAGAGTCTTACTCCGTTCTTGCCGTTGAGCTTTTTAACAAAATAATAGAGCAAGCAATACCTTTAGGACTGCAAGGTGTAAAACTTACGGGTGGTGAACCTTTATTGCATCCGCAAATCATTGAGATTTTGGATATTATAAAAAGCGAAGGGCTTGACTTAACAGTAGAGACTAACGGTGTTTTATGCACTCCGGATGTGGCTCAAAAGATATCGGAATGTAGAAATGCCTTCGTATCTGTAAGTGTTGACGGGGTAAACTCTGAGACTCATGAATGGGTAAGAAATGTTAAGGGATGTTTTAACGACGCCAATAAAGGGATAAAGAATCTGACAGATGTTGGTATAAAACCACAGATTATTATGAGTGTGATGCGACGGAACAAAAGCCAGATAGAATCGATGGTTCATTTGGCTGAATTGTGGGGTTGTAGTTCCGTTAAATTTAATGTTGTACAGCCTACGGTTAGAGGCGAGAATATACATCGTGCAAAAGAAAATCTTTCGATAGAAGAACTCATAGCACTTGGTAAGTGGGTTGAGAATGATTTATCAACAAAGACGAAATTGAGGTTGCATTATGGTCATCCAATAGTTTTCAGGTCTCTTGAAAAAATATTAAAAAAGGATAGTCTCGAGATCTGCGGAATTATGAATTTAATAGGAGTTTTGGCCGACGGATCTTATGCCTTGTGTGGAATAGGCAACAACATACCTGAACTGGTATTTGGCCATGCGAATAATGATAAACTTGAAGACGTATGGGAAAATAATAAAGTCCTCGTAGAACTGAGAAATGGGCTTCCTGATCGTTTGGAAGGTATTTGCGGGGAATGTCTGATGAAAAACATTTGCTTTGGGAAATGTATCGCTCAAAACTATTATACTAATAAAAATCTTTGGTCACCTAATTGGTATTGCAGAGAGGCTCACGAAAGCAGTATGTTTCCGGAAAGTAGGCTAGTTCGAAAAAAGTAGTGAATATTAACAATCAAGTAAGGAGATAAGCGAAATGGAAAAAGCAATGAAAACTAAAAACAGGCAATATACAAAGCCAACTTTACATCCTTTTCCCGATATGGATGATGCCCATTCATTCAGCAAGTGCGATGGTGGAAGCGCTGCTGCAACGACTTGTGCAGGCGGCTCACATCCAGGACGGTATTGTGAGAACGGCGGTTCGCACTAGTATTTGAAGCCAAAACATTTATTTAAATTAATTTAAAGCCGTTGTTAGTTGAAGGAGAACTCTGTTGTTATTAAAATATAGTTATCCCGTTCGACACATCTTAGTTAACGTGAGCCTATTCTGAGGAGTGCGGCGGGATAGCTATAAAAATGATTGCCTTTATAGTAAAGACAGTTTCAGCTTCATGAGAAGTTGAAATACAGATCTTTTATGAATTTAATTAATACCTTCTGTAGCTATTGCAGTATAACGATTAGAATCATAAAACATCTTTTAAAGGCGGCTCCTAAAGAAATATTTATTCTGGTTTTAGCGTTGATGATTCAAGGCTTTTTGCCTGCGGCAATTGTTTGGGTAAATAAGCATATAATAGACAGCGTAACGGGAGCTTTGAAAGGTAGTGGGCACGGTGAGTTTAGCTTTATATTTTTGTTTACTGCCTGGTTATCTATTGTAATAATAAACGCCATTCTCAATCCGTGGGTGCTTGTTACACAAAGGAACTTAAAAGAAATAATCCCTTCTTATTTTACCCAATTATTAATGTCTAAAAGCGAGAATATTCCAGATATAGAAACCTATGAAGATCCTAAATATTACGATCAATTACAACTTCTACAGAAGCAAATAGACAAAAAACCGGTATATTTTTCATTGTTTTTTATTGAAATAATACAACAAGTTCTTACAGTTGGAACTTTGTTTGCCATATTGTTTTACATATGTTGGTGGTTGCCATTATTATTACTAATAACGGCAATTCCCGAAATAATAGTATCTTTTAAAACTACTCAGAACGTGTGGAGTGTATCCGAAGAAAATAGTGTTGAAATGAGGAAAATGCAGTATTTTAGCAATATTATGTTGACAAATACGTATGCTAAAGAAGTTAAAGTATTTGGATTTGGCTCTTATTTAATACAACGTTATCGTCAAACGTTTTTCAATTTTTACCAATCAATGCAAAAAATAAGGAAAAAAGGCGTTTTGCGTACAGCTATGTTCGCATTAGTCTATACACTTGGAAATGCCTTAGCTTTTTATTTCGTTTTAAAACAGGCATTTAAAGGAGCCATAAGCCCAGGAAGCTTATTTCTTTTTGTTCAATCGATAGGGTATACGTATCAAAGTCTTTCGGGACTTATAATCGGAATTACTACTACCTATGATGCTTTAATTTACATGAGAAAGTTTTTTGATTTCATTGATAGAAAGTCCGGTTTACGAACCGATAATTCCAAACTTTCTGTACCCATTCCGTTGAAAAAGGGCATTATTTTTAAAGATGTAACATTTAACTATTCTAATGAAAAAACTGTTTTAGATGGCGTTAGTTTTTTGATTAATCCTGGTGAAATAGTTGCTTTAGTTGGCGAAAATGGTGCCGGGAAATCCACTATTATAAAATTATTATTAAGATTGTATGATCCACAATCGGGAAAGATTACCATTGATGGTCAAGATCTGCGTCTCTTGAACATAAAAGACTGGCGTAAAAATGTTTCAATAGTTTTTCAGGACTTTGGCAAGTATGCTTTTACACTTGGAGAGAATATAATTCTAGGTAATACAGATGTAAAAGAAGAGATTGATAAACTAGATCGAGCTTCATCTAAAGCCGGATTAAGCAATTCTACTATTTTTGAAGATTTACCATATAGTTATGCTACCCAATTGGGTAAACAATTTAATGGAACAGAACTCTCTGAGGGGCAATGGCAAAAGGTAGCCTTAGCTAGAGCCTTTTATCATCTGGAACAAGCACAATTAATTATACTTGATGAACCTACTTCAGCGTTAGACCCTCGAAGCGAATATGAACTATTCAGTAAATTTGTAAATTTGGTTAGGGGTAAAACGGTTCTTCTTATTACACATAGGTTAAATTTAATACACATGGTAAATAGAATTCTGGTTATAAAAAATGGCAGAATAATAGAAAACGGTACACATAAACAACTTTTAGAACAGAAAGGAGAATGTGCCAAATTGTGGGAAATGCAAAGCAAACCCTATAATATAGTGTGAAAAACTGAATTCCACTCTATTAAAGGGAAAGTGAGCTAAGTACATATGCAATTATTATATATGGCTATGCAGGGCTGCCATCCTTAAAAAACGGCCATCCTTATCGAATTCGAAAACGGCTTCGACCTTGCCGGTAACGGCACAAGTATCGCATTTCTTAAACAAGTACACGCAGACGAACCGACTGACTCCGCCAGATAATAAGGTATGCACGGGCAACCCGCCATCCGGCCAAACCGACGTGCCGGGTGGAGGGCTTACGCCGAGCTGCTTCAAAGTATCGATGGCAAAAAGATCGAGAACCTTGTGGGTTTCGTATATTATTGCTACCCACTGTTGCGCAGACTTTTCGGAGGGTATCGCGTACGTTGCCGCGGCAATGTTGCCGTAACCTTTTACCTTAGTACAGTACCCGCGTCCATTTAAGCGGCCGGTAAGAAGTATCGCTTCTTTAGAGGCACCGTCGTTTTTCATGAGTTTAGCCATGCAGTTGGAAAGTGCAGTATCGCCATCTTTTAATGCGGTATCGCCTAATGTATTATCGTCGTCTTTTAAAGAGCACAGGCTTGACATCTTAACCCTGGCCGAATCAGACGGAGAATAGACAGTTGCCGGTGTCAGCAGGCACTTACCAGTAAACAGTGCCCACTCCTCGCAAATGAAGTCTCCGGGCAGGTGGCACAGGCCGTACTGGCCTTTGTCGGAATCCTTTATTTCCAGTGTGCCGCCTAACTTTATACAGTTGACGGAGGCCGGGTTGGCTATCATCGATTTACCGGCCTCGTCGGTGGATTGTGCCGATGCTGCATGGGAATCGGATTGTGCAGATGCCGCATGGGAATCGGATTGTGCAGATGCCGCATGGGAATCGGTAAGCATCAATAAACAAAGTATCGCTAATAGAGGCAGCGTTAACTGCGGTTTTGTAATAAGCACGATTAATGATTCATAATTCATCGATTCCTCCGGAGCAAATTTATGGTAGAATGGTTACGTCGAGAATTTCAAGGATTTTTTTATGGTGACCGGCCCATTCGTCTAAATTTTGGTAGGCGCCTTTGTCAAAATAATCGTTGGATTTACTGACAAACTCGGAAAAGAGGAGTAATGCAGACAATGTTTTTGTAGCCAAATCTTCATGGATATCCATCTTGATGTAATGATGATACAAGATAGCGTTTGTTATGGACTCCGGCAGGTGCCAGGACGTTGTAATCAGGTAGCCTGCAACGCAATGGTTGGTTTCGAACTTCTCATTCTCGATGCCGATTATCGATTTTTCCTTACCGGACAGGGAGTCGGCGGATACAATACCCATAGCCGATGCCGCAATGGCAGCATAATCGGGGAATTTTTTCATGAGCAAGGGTATCCCGCAGTCGTGAAATAGTCCGGTAATGTATGCCACGTCACTTGAGATAACTTTTTGTTGTTTGGCAATAGAGGCACAGGTGTTTGCTACTTCCTGGGAATGGTTATAGAAGTTATCTGTATCGGGTACTATGGCTCCAAAGACCTGCTTGAAAGAAGAGGCCATTAAGATATTATAAAAAGCGTTAACCCCTAAAAACATCAAAGCTTTATCGACAGCGTCAACCCTGCCGTCTCCAAATATATGGGAATTTGCAATGTTCATTAGCGTGCCTGCAAGGGAAACGTCATTTTTCACCAAATGGACGATTTTATCGAAATCCGTTTTTGGGCTATCTATTTCATCTTTTACTTCCAAAATAACGGCCGGCAGTGCCGGTATTCCTACGGATTCAAGTATCTTCCCGGTTTGCTCTAACGTATTTAACATCGTGGGCTCCTCTGTGAACCGAATAAATCGAATAATATAAATAGACTAATATGCACTATATGCAATGGCTAAATGGTGTAGTATAGACGTCGATTCCACTTATTAGCGTCAAGATAGCACCTATTAGCGTCAAGGTTCCACCTATTAACGTCAATAGGTGCTATCGGCGTTTACTACGAGCACGGCGCATGGTGCCTGGCCTATCACCTTTTCCGTCGAACTGCCCATGAAGAGCTTCTTCAAACCGGTGTGGCCGTAGCTGCCCATTACGATGAGGCCGGAGGCACGCTTTTCGGCCAGGTCTATTATAGTTTCGTAGGACTTCCCCTTTGGTGTCGACGGCTCTGCGGCAACGTTAGCTTTCGTTGCGGCCCCGATGATTTCGTTAACGTTTTTCTCCGCCTCGTAGGATTGTTCTTCGGCGATAGCGGCCGATATGGCTATTACGTTGCCGCCGCAGCGTTTGGCAATATCTATACCCTCGTTTGCGGCAGCGGTGCTGTGCCTTGAACCATCCGAGGCTATTACGATGTTTTTGCAATCGAATTTGGCCGACCTGGGCACTACGAGCACTTTACATGGCGCATGTCCGATAACCCTGGCGGCTACCTCTCCTAACAGGAGCTTCATCAACCCCTTGTAGCCGCGTCTACCGATTATTATCATGTTAATCTCACGTTTGACCGCCTCCTCTACGACACTGGTGTGGACTTCGACGCCTCTGCCAATTATGGTCTCACACCTGACACCTGCCGCCGTGGCCTTTGACTTGACATCAAGCAGGTGGAGTCTCGCTATTTCTTCCATCTCGATGGCACTCTGAGGGGATACTACCTCGTATTCGGGATTTTCCTGAATGACGTAGATGGCGTAGAACTCACTGGAGCACATGGACGCAAACTTTATGCCTTCTCTTACCGCCCCTTCACTAAATTCGGAGCCGTCGGTTACCAGAAGGATCTTATCCATTTTAGAAATCGGACATGCCGGAGCGTTGTTCATTTCACTACCTCCCTGAGTTGTTCTTAGCCCGGTACCATGTATCGGGTGAATCCGCATCGGGTAAATCCCCTGAGATATCTACCTCTTATATTATTTTGTCACAATTGGTATGAAAATGGAAACAAAAAATTGGTAAAAAGCCGCTTATACGGCAACGGCACTGCAATACCCTGTAAATAAACGTGCATCTATATCACATAATATTATGCCATATCATATAAATTATGTCATAATTAAATAGTGAAAGATCAACTGGTAAATAATCAACCGGTGAATAATCAGGCAACCGGCGGCATGGACGGGAATCGAAGCGGCGGGCTCTACCAGTGGGATAAGGCTTACGTAGGAATCGCCCGTTTGAAGAAACTCGATCTCGACGACGATAAGGAAACATCGCGTCTGAACAAGATACTCTTTGACAACCTGCCCGGCCTCCAATACTACTCCATATGGTCTAACGTTACCAACACCGCCATCGATGAGCCCGGTAAAAGGTTCGTCCAGATAAGCTCCTGCTTTCGGGACAAAACCAAGAACGATCAGATCCTCGACGTAAAGAGCCAGCAGTTCATAGACTTCGTCTTTGGCGACCAGGATGACCTCACCTACAACATGTTATTGAAAGAGGCTATAGAGAAGTTCAAAGGAAGCGGGGAGGACAAATCCCTCATCGGACACATACGCATAAACGGCGGGACTTACAAGGCCATCCATATGGAATGGCCTAAAATACTCTTCGATCATGGGCAAGAGTACGATCTTTACTTCGTGCCACTCACCGAGGTTGCCGATACCAGGGACGATCACGTGGCAAGAGACGATCAGGAAATAAGAATCGTTTCCATATTAACCTATTTTTTCGAAATTAACGAATCTCTTCAGCCCTTTCATAGCGAGAAGGTGGAGATAATATCCCGCCTCATCTACGAGAAGACAAAGATCGGGCACGTCATAAAGATAGAGCGTTTGATGGCCAGGGTCCACAGGATAGCCTCCGAGAATTTCGAAAAAATAGACGATTTCATAAGACTTATAGAGATCGAGCTACTAAAGGCTATTCCCTCCGAGGCTATCGACATCTGGCGGATAACCCCCGGGCGAATCGAAAGCTACGTGCTGATAAGTTCCAACCCCTCCGAAACCGTCAGGAAATCTTTCGGAAACGACGTTCTGTCAGGCATAAGGGATAACTGTCTGATCGGCGAGCACGTTTATTCCGGGTTTTCTTTCACCACTCCGGAGGGAATCGAACGACGCTGCAAGGCATGCATGGCCGCCCTGCACCTCGAAAGGCTCGGATTGAAGATGAATTCCTGCATGATAATCAGGGCAACCGACCTGATAAACCCATACAAGGCCTTCATCCTTTTTTACAACAGGGTACATAACAAGAGGGTTAAGACCTTTTCCACCTACGAGACGATGTACATGGAAGAGGTGGCACAGGATATTGGAATACTTCTTGGAATGTACGAACTCTGGGAAAGGAAGGAACAGTTGAAGTCGGCACTCCCCCACGAGGTGATGTCTCCCATTGGAGACCTCCTTATGGGCGTAAACAGTGTCGATTACCTGATCGGCTCTTTTTTGGACAGCCAACCGGATAAAGGCTCGCCGGATAAGTATGATAAGCTGGCCCAGGCGAAAATTTCCATCGACAGCCTGAAATACCTTATCGAGAACATTAAAAACAGCTTTGACAACTACATCAGGTTTAAGACCAAAGACTGCTCCAACGTGGTGAAAACCCAGATGGCACTGAAGGACACGCTCGCGGGCGTGGAAAGCAATTATTCCTTCGACTTCCAAAAGGGAAAGTACATTTACGTCCACTCAGAGTGCGAACCTATAGTGGCCGAGGTAAACAAGTCCATGATTTATGCAGTATTCAACAACGTTTTTAAAAACGCGCGTAATTACAGCCACGAATACTCTGTCTTTAAAATTAACGGGAAAAACCAGAACGGTTTAGCCATAATAACGTTCACTAATTACGGAATCGGGATAGAAAAAGACGAGATCGATCTCGTGTTTAATTTTAATTACAGGGGTAAAGAGCTGGCTAAAGACGACTACGGTTTCATGAGAGGCCAGGGTATAGGGTTGGCCCTATCCAGGTTCTTCGTCTCCAACTGCCACGGCGGCAGGATTTTTTTCAGCAAAAGCGTGCACGTTGCCGATTACAACCCATTTTACCTGTTTATGATAAGAAAGCTTTCCACCGACCCCAACGTATTGAGGTTAACCGATAACCTGGAGGTGCCTGACTTTGTGAAGGATTACTTTAATGACCCCAATATTGCCGGTTTCTTCTCGACATCGATAGAGCCGGACCTGATAACGCCATTGTCCGTAGATCAATACCTGTTTAGAAAGACATTCGAAAATGAACTCGTCGTCGTATTACGAACTTAACTTATACGTAAACGTTACGCTTACATTACATGCACATTGTGCATACTTGAACTTGAACGTCATACACACATAAACGTATAAACGCATAAATGGAGGCCTTAATGAGCGAGAAAAAAAATAAGATCCTTTACCTGGAAGACGAACTTGGGATGAAACATACCCTGATAAGGGCACTCGAAGACAAGGGCTACGAGGTGCGAATCGTGCCAAACGTGGTAGATGCCTACTCAATACTCATCGAGAAGGAAAACTCTAAGGGTTTTGACCTCCTGATAATGGATATCTACATGGACGCCATGCACCTGGGGAAGAAGTACAAGCTCTACGAGGACCGCGGTGGTCTGTGTATATTAAAGGAACTCATCGAGAAAAACGTCAATATTGGGGTGATAATCTTTTCCAACTACGACGACAAGGATGTAAGGGAAATAACCAGGGCCAGACACATCCCGTACATACTTAAGTCGGAAGCGAGTGACGAAGACGGTTTCTACGGCTTGATCGATCTTGTGAAAAAGACACTTCCTATTAAGATTACAACGTAGCAGCCCCCGGGCGACCACAGACAGAGTGCAAACCAGGCCGGCTATATAGACTTCCCTGTAAGAGAAGGGATTGGGCAATTCCCCCGGAGGGGCTCCATGCGGAGGGATGGGGATATTGTTCAAATCAGGCAGCCTATAGCCTGCCGGCACTGCTTCAAAATTCCGCGCATTTAAATTATATTGACAATTTATTTGCCGGGATATATAATTATCCCATATCTGTAAACAGGAAAAAAATTCTCGGAAAAACTATGATAAAAGGGTATAGAGCACAAAATGGAGGATTTTCATTTATCGAACTTATGGTCGTGATTAGCATCATAACGCTTCTTTCTGCCATCGCGATACCTCTGTTTCTTGGTTTCAGGGAAAAATCCAGAGTGCGTGCTTACATGGCCACTGCCGCTGGTGCCGTATCCGAGATTCAGAGTTGGGTTGTCACTACAAAGGACCCGGTAAACTTATCCCTGCGTGATCTCGATACGAATTGTGACGGTACAATCGATTCTAACGACATGACTAACGGTGACATCCTGACCGCGGGTATAGCGTATGTTTATGCCAATTGCAGAAATAACGGCAAAAATGAGAAAGCTCCATGGTCGGATACACCGTTGTGGTATGCAACTTCGGATAAGAGTTCATTACCCGTCGGGCAGATTAGCCTGGTACAGGAAAGCGAAGGAATCGAATTAATAGCGTTAAGTACCGGCAACGTTATTCTTTTTCATGGGTTTATATCATATCAATAGGGAGCGTATAGTTAATCGATATCTAATGGATACATTTCCGGAAATAAGTAACGATAACAATTTGGTACGAAAATATCAGGCTGTTTTAAACTTAATTACAGTTATAGAAAACAGGCTGCTTACCGTCGAACTTTTCTTCATCACTATGAATACGGGAATATTGTTTTTTATTTTGTGGTATGAATCATCTTTGCCGGGTTTCGATCGTGGCGGTTCGTCATCAGTGCTTAGACTATTTTCGGTCATGCTCTGTATTGTCGTGGGCGAAGCTATATGTGTATATTGGGTTATCGTAGCAATGAGACTTCAGCTTAAGTTAAAACTCCGATATTTTCAAGCCCGTAGCCTGGAACGAAAAATGGACAGTCCAGACGAATTTTTTATCAGCGACGAGTCGCTTTTTTTCAATCCTACCCATGGTATCGTACGGAGTTCCGACGGCAGGGAGGAAGTTGTTTATCCAAATGCCGGAGCGCTTCGCATGGATGGTTTTGCCGGTTCGGCGAAACCACGGCACTTGTCATGGATATTCCCTGCACTCTTCTTCTTTCTTTATTGTATTTCCCTTATAACTATGTTGCTTAAACATATCACAAGTTAGGCAGCAAGCGGCTAATGATGTACTGTGGATCCGCATAAATCTAATTGTCTTACTTTGTGTTATAACGTGTTACAGGAGGTATGACGATGAGCAGATAAAGGAGAGGCCTGACCGCCTTGCCGAATCTGTAGACCGGACGAAATCATCTGTAGTGAACCGTGCTATTGATGATTTCCTTGATCCGAGTGAATGGCAGGTAAAAGCCATTCAGAAAGCAGTGAGTAAAGCTGATAGTGCCGAAGCAAAGTTTACAGATCATGAGGATGTTTCGGCATGGCTGGAAACATGGGGTACCGACAATGAAAAGGAACCCCCGCAGTGCGGATAAGATGGCTCAATGAGGCGATTTTAGATCTTATTGAAATTAGAACGTACATAGCGTCGGATAACCCGCAAACCGCAAATAAGGTAGCCGATCTGATCAGAAAGAGCATTGGGCCGCTTGCCAAACATCCTGACATCGGGTGGCCTGGAAGGTTCAAGGGAACGCGTGAGCTTCTCTTAACCGATTTGCCCTACATAATTCCTTACCGCGTGAAAAACGATAAAATTGAGATACTGCGCGTGCTTCATGCCGCAAGGAAATGGCCTCGTGAACTTGAATAACCATTGTCCGCATCTTATCGAAATAGCCTTGCCGATTATAATGATGGGATATAAATATCAACGGGGATTCTTTAATTCAGGCACTTGTGACAATATCCAAAGATAATCTCTCAAACCTCAACCCACACCCTTTTTACGTGCTATACCAATTTGCAGCCATGAGAGTAATATAAGATTATCGGATAAAAGGTGCGGCAGTCCTCGGGGGACTGATACCAAGTCAACTATAAAGAATGGTAAATGTAAGGCAAGTAGAAATGTCATAAAAGGATGATGTTGCGTATAGTATGTCATCAAGGAGGGCAGTAGGAAAAAGAAAAAAGAGGAAAGGGCCATTGTCCGGCAAACGGCGCCGGACTCATAGTAGGGCAAAAGATCTGTAAGGAAAAGGGATGATTATAAAGTTAGCGCCTTTTCCTGTTAGGGGAAAAGGACAGGACAACTTGGTACGTGTAAAACGTTCAAAGGAACCCAGTACCGTCTCACGTAAGCCAGGGTAGGGACACGGCAGAGCGCTTAAACATTTCCTGAAGCTTACTGTAAGGTGAGACTTCATAGTTCGTCTATACCCAAAGGTTCCGTCCTGCCTTCTTCATACTCTTGCAATGCTTCTTCCGCCATCTTGTCTAAAAAGTCTTGTGAATTACTAAAAGCGATATCCCATTTTATGTCGTCGATAAGCTCATCAATCATTTTTAAAGCAGTTACGTTGTCGTGCTTCAAAAAATCAGTTAGTTGCTTCACTCTTTCTATTGCATCTTTTGATAAACCGCTTACGTCGATTGTTTCCATAACTCCTCCTCATTTCAGGATCCTTCCTATATTTTAACCTTTGTTGTCTAAATTTTCAGCAAAAAAATTGCAGTTATAAGACGCCGGCTTGCCGTATGGATAGCTCTCTTATGACCGAGTGCAGATCCTTACCGGTAAGTGCGGAGGTAACGATGGCGGGAAAATCCTCGACCGTAAAATACCATGAAAAAATATGGTCTTCCCGGTCTTCGTCGTGATCGGAGTTTAACTCGTGAGGCGGGTATGTGGCAGGAAGTATGGCAGGCGGACACCCAAATTTGACGGGCGATATTGTGTTAACCTTGTTTGCAAGATAAACTCCCGCCCCGCTTATCGTATGAAGGTAGATGCAGTTGTTATCCCGGAGTGCCTTGAGTGTGGCTTCAGTCATTCCCCCTTTTCCCATGACCGCAGCAAAGCCGTAGTGCTTCACGATGGACAGTATATATCTCTCGAAATAAACACTGTTAGCCGGAGAGGCCGAAAGAAGCTCCATGCCGCCTTCAGGTCTTAGCTCTATCAACGGCTCGCATTGGAACAATACCCCACCGCCGGCGGAATCGGGCAACTCAGGCTTCACGGTATACAGATACTCGTGAAGCCTCAGCCCTCCGGTAAGGAGTACTCCGCTTACCGCTATATTGTCCCCGGGCCTGAGAGTTGCTACCGACTCCGGCCCCAGGGGAACGTTTAACGATACGTTATGCTGCAACGGTATTGTCTTTTTCTTTCAGCCACAGAAGCCTGGAGCCGTTTATAACGCTAGATTGAATCGACTCTATCATCTCCAAGGGGTTCACGTCAAATCCGCTCTTTTTCTCGAAAGGTGACGCCTTAAGTTTTTCGTTGCCGCTTGCGGCCATGGTTATAGTTTCGTAATCCGGCACGGCAATCTCGAAACCGATGACGCCGGCCAGTTTACCGAATATCTCCCTGTGTGGGAGCGCGTCACCGGGAGGCTCTACGGCTTTGTATAATTGTCTCAGCCTGCCCGCATAATCGACGATAGTACCGTCCGCCTCCAGATAGGTTGCCGCAGGCAACACCAGATCCGCCTCTTTGGCAAGGCTTGTCAGGTGTGAGCTTTCCACTATGAGAAAATCCGTCTGCGGCCTCTTGTCCAAAGGCACCTCACCGACGACGTACATGGTCTTAGCCCCTGCCGATGAGGCGCTTGATGCGCTCGTCAACCCGGCATAGGTCTTGCCGTAGTCTGTGAGGCCCATTAAAAGTACGCCCTTGGCGTTGGATTCGATGGGTATGGACACTGCGGCACCTTTGAATAGTGCGATGTTGGAAGCGGCACCGAATAGAGCCGGAGACGAAATGACCACGGGGTTCGCGGCTTTTTCGAACATATCGGCAACTTTGGCAACGTCATCGGAGACCTTGGCACCGGATGGGTCCATGCCCGCAGGCACAGCCATACCCTTATCAGCCAGGGCTTTGGCAAGAGCCTTTAAAGCATCGGCCTCGTTACCTTTAATAGTTACGCCAGCAGCTTCACTTATCTTTGCATCCCCGTCGTATATAACCACCAACTGCGAATTCCTCTCTGCTTTAGTGCGCAAGAGCGCATCCAGCGAGGGCAGTACCCTTTCCCACTGGTTAGGGTTTAATCCGGCGAGTACCAAAAGATCCGCCTGCTCCAGGTCAACGCTCCCGCCTATAAGCGAATTCGCGTCGCCGTACAGGCTTATGGTGGTCGCCACGCTCGATACGCCGACCTTACCGGCATACGCCTTGATTACGCCGGCGTCTTCGTTGGTCAGGCCACCGGTTGCGATAATCGCCGAGTCCTCGCCCCTCATCTTTTCCGAGGCAAGCTTAAGGGCATCGTCCCAGGTGGTCTCCTCCAACTTCCCGTTTACTTTTTTCATTGGGGTTAGAAGCCGGGTATCCGCGGCCAGGCAATCGAAACCGTACCTGCCGACGGCACATATGTACTGTCCGGCACTACCTTCCTCTCCGCCGGACCTGATCTTGGCTATCTCGCCTTCTTTGGTGCTGCTAACCTTTATATCACACGCGTTACCGCACAACAGACAAACGGATCCGGTCACGTTATATTCCCATTCGCGGCCCTTTCTCCACCTGTCGGCTTCAAGGAGCGCGTTAACCGGGCAGACGTCCACGCAACTGCCGCAGAAGGTGCATCCCGCATCCTGCAAAGGTTTGTCGTTTGCCGTCGTGACCTTCGAACCCACACCCCTTCCCATAAAGTCCAATACGGAGGTGCCCTGCTCCTTACAGGCTCTCACGCACCTGCCACACATGACGCAGTAGTCCGGGTCCCGCTTTATGAACGGGTTAGCCTCGTCGGTAGGGAATCCAAACTTCTTCCTGCTGAATGAGGACTCTTTAATCTCGAAATCGTAAGCATAGTTCTGGAGGTTACAGCAGCCCGCCTTCGTGCAGGTCATGCAATCCAGCGGATGCATTGAAAGAATGAGGTCGATGACAAATTTCCTCATCTCCCTGATCTTGTCGTTATTGGCAACAACGTCCATACCCTCTTTGGTCTTCATTATGCACGCGGTCATGGACCTGCCGCCCACCTCTACCAGACACATGCGGCACGCACCTATGCCTTTCATCCCTTTCAGATAACACAGGTTCGGAATATGGACGCCGACACTGTCGGCGGCTTCGATTAGGTTCATTCCGGCCGGTACTTTATAGTCTTTACCGTCAATCTTAATATTTACGAGCTCTGACATTATCGTGCCTCCTTAAAAATACCTTCATGATATTCTTCTATGATATGCTTCTTATCTTTCTTTAGCATGGTATTTACGTCCTTTTCTTATCCGTGGGATGCACAATGAACGGCCGTACCCGCCGTACTTCCGACGCCCACTACGTCCACTACCTCGATGGCTCCGTACTTACACGCGGTTAAGCAATCGCCGCACTTCGTACACCTTTTGGCCACTATCTCGTACGGGATGAAACCGGACAGGTAAGGGAGTCTCTTCTCGCCCAGTATCGCGAAGGTCTTGCACACCTGCCTGCAATCGTCGCAGGAGACACACCTGTCTTTTACGATTGTGTAAAGTACGAGATTTTTGCACTCCTTAGCGGGACACACACCCTGAGTGTGGGTCTCGTACGTGGAAAAGGAATTTTCGAGTGTGTCCATTATGAACTTGGCGGTATCCTTGCCTTTTTTACACATGGAAGTCTCGAACATACGGGGGGCAATAGTTTTGATGACGTCCACGTCTCCCATCGTGCCCGTACCGGCGGCAAGCCGCCTGAGCCTCACGCGCATTTCATAGCTCCCCATGGGACATGGAAGGCACTTTCCGCACATGGGGCCGTCAATGAATTCGTCCAGAAACAAGATCCCCTGCTCTACGGGACATTTATAACGTTTGGCGTCCTCGGTTATGGCTTTTATATCTTTTACCGCTTCCTTGTTTGCCGCTTTTTTGCTTGCAGATTCACTGCCCGCAGATTCTTTATTTGCCGCTTCTTTGCTCTCTGCCATCATATATCTCCTCTATCGGCTCCTATTGGCTCCTACCGGCTCCCGGCTAATCACACCGGCGTCTCGCTGCTTTCCGGCATCCGTGTTCTTTACCTTGCCCACCTTCACCGCTCCAATAGGGCAGGCCATGTAGCACGCCTTACACTTGGTGCACGTGTCCTGGTCTATGAAAAACGATCGCCTGGTCTCTTTGACCGCGCCAAAGGCACAGGCCTGCTTGCACAGTCCGCACAGGAAACATTCCGCGTTGTCTATCGTGAATACGCCCATGCCGCCGCACACCTTTGCCCGGCAATACCCTTCGTACACGTGCTCCTCGTACTCCTGCCTGAAATATCTCAGCGTGGAGAGAATCGGGTTTGGAGCGCTCTGCCCCAGACCGCACAGTGAGGCGTCGTGAACCATGTGGCATATCTTTTCGAGGCGCTCGATGTCTCCATGTTGTCCTTTTCCCGACGTTATCTTCTCCAGGAGGCCGTACATCTGGTAAGTACCTAACCTGCATGGAGGACACTTGCCACAGGATTCCTCCTTCGTAAAAGACAGGAAGAACTTGGCTACGTCCACGACGCAGGTATCCTCATCCATGACGACCATACCGCCGGAACCCATCATGGAACCGGCTTTCGTAAGGGAGTCGAAGTCAACGGGCAGATCTAAAAACTCCTCCGTCAAACAACCGCCCGAAGGACCTCCCGTCTGTACGGCCTTAAACTTCTTTCCGTCGAGTATGCCGCCGCCTATCTCGAAGATTATCTCTCTCAGCGTTATACCCATGGGCACTTCCACCAATCCGGTGTTGTTCACCTTGCCGGTGAGGGCAAACACCTTAGTGCCGGGTGAGTTCTTCGTGCCGATACTTTTAAACCAATCCGCTCCCTTTTCGATTATATGGGGAACGTTGGCGAACGTCTCGATGTTGTTGAGATTGCTGGGATAACCCCAGGCGCCGCCTCCCTTTTCGGAAAGCCTTGGAGGCCTGGGCCTCGGGAATCCCCTGTCGCCTTCTATGGAAGCGATGAGGGCGGTGGACTCGCCGCACACAAAAGCGCCGGCGCCTTCCCTTATGTCGAGATGGAAGCTAAAATTCGTACCCAATATGTTGTCGCCAAGGAATCCGAACTGGTTGGCCTGTTTTATTGCAATCCTGAGGTTTTCCACCGCAAGGGGATACTCGTGCCTGACGTATATGAAACCGTACCTGGCTCCCAAAGCGTAGGCGTTGAGGAGCATTCCCTCTAAAAGGCCGTGCGGGTCTCCTTCCATAATAGACCTGTCCATGAAGGCTCCCGGATCTCCTTCGTCACCGTTTGCGATTACGAACTTGACGTCTCCTGGGGCATTTTTGGAATGCCTCCACTTCTTACCCGCGGGAAAACCCGCTCCTCCGCGTCCCCTGAGGTTAGCCTTGTCGACTTCGTCGAGTACCTCGTCGGGTGTCATCCCTTTTAGTGCTTTTGCAAGTGCTCTGTACCCTCCCACCGCTATGTACTGCCGGATGTTGCGGGGGTCTATTAAACCGTTGTTTTTCAACGCTATCCGTAATTGTTTTTTGTAATAGGGCAGAGTCTCCATTATCTCGCAGGGCTCGGACATTATCGAGTCACGATGCAGGAGCTTTCTCACCGGAAAGCCGGCACTCAGCGTAGTGGTAACGATTTCGCGGGCGTCGCCGGCCTTCACATGCTGGTAATAATACCCGTATGGCTCTACTTTCATTACCGGGCCCTGCTGGCAAAAGCCCTGGCACCCGGTTGCCACAATCTCCACGTCGCGCCCGGACAATGCGGCCTCCGACTTAATATTTTGGGCCACCTTGTCCGCTCCGGAGGCCATACAGGCCGTCCCCACGCACATTCTTATCCTGGAGACGCCCTCTTTGAATACCTCTTCTTTCAGGAGCAGGCTGAGATTTTCGAATTCCTCTATGCTCTTAATTTTGTCCATGATCTTCACCTTCGTTGATGGCTTTGATTATTCCCTTCAACTTCTTTGGCCCTACGGTACCTACCACGTCTTCGTTGACGGTTACGACGGGGGCCAGGCCACAGCAGCCGACACAACCGACGGTCTCAAGCGTTACCTTGAGGTCTCCGGTAGTCTCGCCGCTTTTTACGCCGAACTCTTCCTCCATCGCCGATAACACCTTCGAAGCACCCCTTACGTGGCAGGCGGTACCGGTACACACACGCACTATGTTTTTGCCGCGTGGGTTAAAGTGAAACTGCCTGTAAAAGCTTGCAACACTGTATATCTCGGCCAACGGAACGGATATTTTCCCCGATAATCCCTCAAGTTCGGCGGCGGGAAGATAACCGTTTTCCGTTTGTATCCTGTGAAGCGTCGGGATCAATACCCCCTTACACTTCTCCTTATCGCTAACGACGTCTTTAACCACGTCCATAATCTCGTCAATCTTAATGTCCTCCATACAAATCCTCCAGCTTCGGTCAGCTTTTTATTCTTGTATACATTCTTCGTGAACCTTCGTGAACTTCGTGGATAATGTCCTTGTCATTTTAGCTCGCGGCCTGCTCCCTTTCGAGTTTCCTTCTGTCGGCCATCGTCAGAAGCACCCTCTCGGCACCAAACTTGCCAGGCTCGTACTTCTTAAGCTTTAACGCGTCTCTTTTCTTATCTATGGACGCTATCGTCGTCTCGAATATTTCCTTCGGGTCGGCTATGAACTGAAGCTTTCCGCCTGTCCGTTTTTCCCAGAGGTCTGTCTTGATTTCCTGCACTACGCTCGAAGCACTCACGGGGCTCTCGGAACCAAATATGACGTGCACGCCGGATGCCACGAAATACACGCCTATTGCGAGGGCTTTTTCGCTCATCCACTCGGGCGCTATGCCTACCGCGGGCAGATCCGAGATATCGTCTCCCAGGCCGCCCTCTTCGACCATCTGGGTAGCGATGGTCAGTATACGCGAGTTATCCACGCAGGAGCCAAGGTGTAGTATCGGAGGGATGCCGATGGCCTCGCACACTTCTCTCAATCCGGGGCCTGCCTGCTCGAGGGCCGTCTCGGGTAACATGTAGCCGGCCTTGGCACATGCGGCGGCACCGCAACCGGTACTCACCACGAGGACGTCGTTTTTGATAAACTCCGTGGCCAGATAGTCGTGGAAAGAGTCCTGTGTGGTACGCGGGTTGTTGCATCCGACCAGGCCTACGACTCCCCTGATTCGTCCCGCCATGATGGCGTCGTTCAGGGGCCTGAATGAGGCCCTGTACAGGCCACCCTGCATGTACTCTATATACTCGTGGGAAAACCCGGCTATGACCGGGGTCGTTTCCGTAACGCGGCTTCCTTTCGACGTCCTGTTAGGGTAATTATCGCAGGCGGTTTTGAGGATTTCCCTTGCTATTTCTTTTGCCCTGTGCTCGTCATACTGAATATGCAGGGCATCTATCATCTTACCCTTATGTGAGGTGGTTATTACCTTCGTGTGGAATTGCTTGGCGGCCTGGGCAAGGGCCGGCATTATGCACTGGACGTCCACGACTACGGCCTCGGCAAGGCCCGTCATAACCGCCAGTTCCTGGTTAAGAAATCCTCCGGCAGTGGGAATTCCATGCCTCATGAGGACCTCGTTGGCGGTACAGCACATGCCGACGAGATTTATGCCCGTGGCGCCTTTGCTTCTGGCGTATTCGAGTATGCCGGGCTCACCGGATACGTCCACGATCATCTCGGCCAACGTCGGCTCGTGTCCGTGAAGCACCACGTTAACCTCACCGGCTTTCATGACGCCTAAGGAAGCGGTAGAGTGTTTTGGCGACGGCGTGCCAAAGAGTATGTCCGTTATGTCCGTGCTAATCATGCATCCGCCCCAGCCGTCGGCTAAAGAGACTTTCATCGCCGCCATCATGAGGTTTTCGGGCTCCTGATCGACGCCCATGTTGGTACGGTGCATGGCCTCGGCAATCTCACGGTCTATGCCGCGTGGTACGATACCCCACTTGCGCCATATCTCCTGGCGCTTCTTCGGCGCGCGTTTGATGTACGATAGTTCGCCTTTTTGCCTGCCGAAATCTTCTATTAATTTCAACGCGACGTCTTTGCCTATCTCTTCTTTGGTTCGGCCCGCAGTCTCGACGCCTACTATGGAGGCTACTTTATTTAACTTCTTTCCGTCTTTTATCTTAATGTCCGGTGCCTCGCCGGTGGCCGCTTCCAGTAGTGTAAAGGCCATGTCGCGGGCATGGTCACTGTGGGCCGCAGTACCCGCGGCAACCATCCTCAGCATATTTCTGGCGGCAACGACGGGAAGCGTGGCTCCACATACGCCCGTGGCGCTGTTTTCGGCGTCGGGCCCCACCAGCCTGCACGGCCCCATAAAGCATATCTTGCAACAGGCCCCGGTATGGCCGATAGGACAAGGTTTCAACGCCTCCGCCCGGTCAAATGCCGATCTGACTCCGTGGGAATGGGCCCACTCTATAATTTCCTCCGCCACTTTGTCGGCGCTCTGTACATTAGTAGTAGTTACGTGTTCCATACACCTGTCTCCTTGCTCGTTAACTCTGCGGCGAGATATCCCGCCGTATTATCATATTATTAATAACGGCTAAAACATGGAGTCCATGGACAAGGCCGGGTGATCTACCGCGGTAAGATGCTCAAGCAGCTTCTCCGAGTCCTCGGCAATCGTTTCGTCGGCTATCTTATCTAAAAGATCGGGCACTCCCTCCTCCGTTATCCGGGGTAGGAAGGCATCCCTGATTCTCTCTTTCAGCGACTTCGTCATCCATACTATACGCTTCACTCCGCCGTCGGCGTAAAGGAATTTTCTGCTGGTTATAAAGTTAACTCCTATACCCATGAACCCCGGAGTCTGCACTCCGCCGCCTACGGTACCGGCGAGGGTGGAAAACTTCATACCAACCGGGGTCATGCCCGTGTGTCCTCTCTGCACTATCATTACGCCGTTTGCCTCCGGCACCACGGCTATGATGCACTCGAAGCAGCCGCATGAGGTCATGGGGTTTTCCATGATTGTGTAGGCGTTAAAAGTCTCTACGGTTCCCCCGGTTGCCTGCGTCAGGTAATCGTCTACGCCCGTCCATCGGCCGAATTTGGGATCCAGCGTCTCGCCTTTTTGAATCGGCTGGTTACCGCCGGCAGGGTCTATACCGAAAGCCGCCTTGCAGTCGAGCCAGTTGTAAGCTCCGCAAAGGCCGAGCCTCTCGGGCGTTATTACGCAGGTGTGGGAAGGCGCAAAGGACTGGCACAGCAGGCAGGAGTAGAACGTGTCCACGTTTTCGTCCGTTAGAGAGCCAATTCTGACGTCTCTTTCTTTCCAAACCTTGCGTGCGTCGCCGCGGAGCTTTACTACGTCCTCCTCGTCTACGAAGAGCGTCACCTGTACTTTGTCCACTATGGCCTTAAACCTGCTATGGGTCATCGTGTGGTGAATCCTGCCTATGTCTTCGAGAGAGAAACCCTCGCTTTTTGCCGCTTTACCAACTCTGAGCCAGTTAACGTCCCTCTGGCCCATGTGCCATATACCCTGGCCCTCGTTTATGTTATGGTGGAGCTTTCTTTCCATGATAGGCTCGTAGTCCGACTGCATCTCCCT
>JADFXJ010000065.1 GCA_015233615.1 Nitrospirota bacterium | reverse complement strand
AAGCGAGTTTAAAATAGCCCACTTATGGAGCGGTTTAACTAAGTAAAGGGTGCCCCAAAAAGAGTATGGTAAGAAAAGTCGGTAGATTTGTAATAACGGGAAACTACGGTGTATAATAAAGGTGGATACTTTGACGGAGGTTTCTATGTCAACAAAGACTTTTTCAATCGATTTGCCTGATACGGTAGATAGAGAAATAGACGTCCTCTACATTAAAGAGTCCGTGGCTGTTACTCTTTATCATGCCGGTAAGATTTCCGGGAAACAAGCTTGTGCGATTCTTGGCAAGACACGCCGTGAGTTTGAAGATTTATTGCCTAAATTCGGTTATTCCGTGTTATCCGAGAGGGAAGAAAATACGGTTGAAATATCCGGAGTTTTTGAAAACCCGTATGGCGGGCAACCCTCTAAATGGGCGCTTTTGTCTAAAGAAATTGACGAAGGAGATAACCCTTTCACCGGTCTTGGCCGGCAAGTTCTATCCGATATAAAAGAGTTCAGGGAAAATTTTACTTTTAAGCACGACAAATAACATGAATTATTTGCTCGATACCAACATGATAGTTTTCAGGTTTGACAAAAATCTGATCCCTCAATATCAAAAAGTTCATAAAAAATTTGCAACGTTAACAAATCAGGACAATCTTTATATCTCTATTTTAACGTTATATGAATTGGAATATAGCGTTTTTAATGCGGACCTATCTCAGAGACCCTTTTTACAATGGATGGTTGATCAAACTAAAGCTAAATTCCAGGTTCTACCCTTAACTCATTCCGGAGCACGGATTTACGGAGAATTAAAAAGCCGTCTTAAAGAAGCCAGGAACATAAGTCGGGACAATATCAAAAAGCATAACATCGATGTTATGCTAGCCGGTACGGCCATAAAAGAGGGCTGTATTTTAGTAAGCGATGACGGAATTTTTAAAGACATTTGCGGAATAAATAACAAGTTTCTTTTTGAGAACTGGCTATGGTAACTTTGCTATCTTAGGCCTTCAATGCCAAAACGAGATGTTCGCGCACAAAGCGGTGTACCTCGTCCGAGGTAAAGCTGCCCCCTTCCGCCTAGGCGGCTTGCAGTTCCGCGAGAAGTTTGGACACCCTGGCGTAAATAACCGCGTAACGAATGGCGTCCTCTGCCGTGGGGTAGCGTCAGCATACGATTTTCATCCGGCGATATCCTCGTCTTGCCTCGTGCAAAGGAAACGGCTTCCTTCGTTGCATCGAGCAGATGACGCAGCCGAATCTTATCTTCCCTGCCACACATACCGCACCTCTGCCGATTCGACCACTTCCTTACGAAAGTAGCGACTTAAATCTTCCGGTGTCCATTGTTTATGGAAGCTGTGATAATTACATTACAGTCAATAATAATTTTCATGTAGGAAAATTTATAAACGGGCTCGAAGTTGACTTACTGGTCTCTGGTCTTTTTTTCTTCTCTGTAATCCTCTCTGGCTTTGTTGACCATCTTCATTACTTCTTCCTCGGACATGTTACTATATGGGTTATTTTTATCAATTTCTGCAAAGCTTTCCTTTATATGTTCAAGAACTTGCTTTCTCTTGATTTCTATCTCTACGGGACGGATCACCACCTCTTCCTCACCTTCCACAACCTCCAGTAAGTCTCCCTCGTGGATATTAAACCGCTTACGAAAATCGGCAGGCAAGGTCACTTGAAAGTTTCGATTAACTTTCCTTAATGTTGAGTTTCCCTTTTTCATAATTGCTTTTGTAAAATTGCAAGATACAAATTTATTTAATCAAATCTTCCCTGCCGCACATACTGTACCTCTGCCGATTCGACCACTTCCTTACGAAAGTAGCGGCTTAAATCTTCCGGTGTCCTCAAGTCCACTTTGTGCCCTATAATTTCGCTCAACGCTATCTCCATACCCGAAAGGGTTATAAGACCGGGTATATGTTCGGGCTCAAACTCGACAAGAAGGTCAATATCACTCTGCGGCCTAAAAGTGCCATGCTGGTATGACCCAAACAATGACAGTTTCAGAATATGATGCCGCTTGCAAAATTCGGCAATCTCGCTCTTTGGTAAAGTCAAATGGCCTCCCTGATTATATTTATTGAAGTGGTGTAAAAACACGAACATCTTTCTTTTTTGCCGCTATAAGTAGAAATTACAGAAAATCTGTATCGGCTTGCCTGTCCGTATTTAGCTTACCTCCGATTTCATGTGTAACCAGATCTATAAAGCAACAGGAATCGAAGTATATTGACGGAGGGTTATGAACCACTTCTTAATTCGCACGTATCGTTTCTTAATTCATCCATAAACTGTTCTAAGGATGTGCCGTTTAATAAATCGGGAGCACAGCTAAAAAATTTCAATAAATCTCCTTTTTTGTATTGCTCTGCAACCTTCATCCTGCTTCCGGACTCAATGGTAATAGACTCGATCTTTCTATCCTGCCTGTTAGCTCTGATCAAGCCTGCAACAAAAACAATATTATCCGGTTGCGAAAAGAGTTCATAAACCTTATCATACATATCCCGTTTGTAATAGCATTTTATGATATTTAGGGTTACTAAATCCCGAATTGTAAAGTACGGTTCCTCAGCCCCGATGAAAAGGCCATGTACCGTCCCCTGCACACATCCATAGTACTCGATAATATCCATTATCTCTGCCTTCAAACTATTCTTAACCTTAAATGCTATTTCTTTGGATCTATCCACCACTCGAAACTGTATACGCTTATAGCTATCAATTATATTGGTAAATAAAAAATAAACTCACTTATATAATTCTGAATATATACAACTATAATTTTATATTACCTTATTTCTGCGTTTATGTAAAGCATTTTTTGGGGTGGAAAGAGACGGGGAGCCATGGCGGCAAGTTCTTCTGCCGTGAAGCGATGGACACATTTAGGCATTTATGCTCTCCTTTTATATATTCTTAGAAATTCCGCATTTACCGTTATTCCGGCCTTATAAATCCCCGATATTGGGCCGAATGCAGGCAAGAAACTTTGAACAATCGCCGTTTTGAAACGATGCAATACAATTCATCCCGACTGACGTTTTTCCATTCGATGTAATAGCCGTTTGCGTAGGCCAAATGGCTGATAAACTCGCGCTGTGCGCGTCCGTTGCCTTCGCGAAACGGATGCAGTGCGTTGAGCTCGCCAAGATAAAAGGCGGCTCGTTCGGAAAAATCGGCCTTAGATAATCCGGCAAGGTGTTTTTCTTTTGCAAGCTTGTCGGATATGGATTTAGCCGCCGCTTCAATATGAACGTGGTGGGCAAAGAAATTGTCACCCCTGGCATGTTCACATCACGGCATTGCCCGGCCCATTCGTACAAATCTTTGAATATATAGCCGTGAATGGCCTTCAAATGTTCGAGGTCAAAATTACCTTTAAGCGGGTTTTGTGAAAGTTCGTAGGATCGCGTTGCGGCAAAACCGGCCTCGGCCTCTTCGAGTTCTGCTTTGGTTGTAATGCCAAGCCTGTTTTTTAAGACGCCTGTTGCCGGATCGGTGTAATGGTCAGAGTTTGGGTACTTTGACATGGGCGTAAACGTCATAAAGATTACCGATAACGTCGGAAGTGGTTATTTCGCCGCGTGTTACACGCTCTAAAGCGGCAACCGTCTCAGGCGGCACTATCAATCCCTCCAGCCGTTGCTGCGCAATGGCGTGGTCAAATGCGCGTTTATTGCGTTGAAATTCATGCTTTGTCACGGCATCCCCCTTTTTCACCATACACCGTATTGTACCACATTGTGCCACAAATAGGCAAAAGTACTCGTGTATGTGCTCGTATCTGGAAAAATCGTCAGCATACGATTTTTATCCGGAGATCTCCTCATAGGCAAAATTGCCAGAGTTAGGGTTAATTCAAGAGCTTCTTAATGAAGCTTTCGGTGTTTTTAATCTCTTCTTTGACAATGTTTACGTTACGAAGCAAACCTCTGTAGTAACCGGCTATGTGCAAGGTTTCATAAAGGGTTTCGAACTCTCTCAGAAGTTTACCGTTGTTTACGGACAGGTACTTTTGTAGAGCGGCTCTATAGCCGTCCACGGACTTCGGCAGTTGTTTAACGGTTAACCCCTTTTTCAGCAGAACTTCGTTAATAGCTTCCAGCACGGCAAGGTAAGCAGTTCCACAGGCTTCCCGAACCGGCTTTTTATCGAGATAGATATTATCTTCTATGGGAGTGTTCTTTACCAGATCTTTGGCGTTTTCCAGGTAACGCAACGCTTCCCCTTCGATATGAACATGTGCACCTTTAGTCATTTTATTGGCTCCTTGCTTAATTGTAATCTTTTTCCATACTTCCATGTCAAGGATGATTTGAGGACGGATTAAGGACTGATTCCAGAACCAAGCTCTCAACCGCCGAACCAAAAGATTCGGCGACAACGCTTAAAGCTGATTTGGCGGCTCGTACTTTTCTAACATGGCCGCTGCGATTTCAGGGCTTGAAGGCCATTGGCCGCGCCTTTGCCCCGTATGGGTCTGATAGTCTTCCAGGCGGTCGGGATCAGGCTGAACTACTTTCCCATCCTTCAGAAATAGCACCCCTATTTTATCGGTCGGCATTCGGGCGACAAAGGCATCGGCTTCATCCAGAACTTGCCGTAGCCGCGTCATGATTTCGGCGGCATCAACGGGCGGAACGCTTGCGACGCGCTTAAAGTCGGACTTCGTATAACGGGCAAGGCGGCGGATTTCGTTGATAAGCCCTTCGGGCGTGAAACCGGGAGATTTTTCGACTGCGGCCAGGATAACGGCTCCTATCGGCAAAATCCGGTCATTGATCGTTATTAAATCCACCACGTCACGCGGTTCTCGCCGCCCGGCGGCGGCCATAACCTTATTCATGGCAAGATCGACGGGATGAAGGACATAGCCGAAAGTGTCATCCCGCACAGTCGGGAAAAACCGGAAGTCGCTGTCAACCACCCACTCCAGCTTTGTTGTCCCACCTTCCTTCGAGGCCAGCACCGTGTAAATGGCCGGCTCACGTCGTAGCCATTGGATGGCATAGCCATTGGCCTGCAATACTGCGCTATCCTCCTCCGCCGCCCGCGCCACTCGTTCTTCGCGGTCATGGAAAATGTCGATGTCATCGGAATAGCGCGGCGTATCCTTGTTTAACGGCGTACCGCCAGCAACATAACTTTCCGGGTCACGGTGCGTTGCCAGAAGGCACAAAATCTTGGTCTGAATTTTATCTAACGGCACGGCAAGCCTTCTCGATCTGCTCTGCCAGCCGTCGTGCAGCGAGGTCGCCTTCGACCCTCAGACTCCGTGCGATGGCTAAAGCGTCTTCGCGGGTCGGATTGGGCACCGGGCGGCTGCTCCATAAAGCAATCGCGCCGTATTCCCGAAAGGCGGTGCGATAGAGCGTCTCTATGTTCTTCAGTTGGTCCGTCATAATTAAAGTATATCACTTGACGGGATACTTTACAAGCGATCTCTTTGGCACGTAAAATCGCCGGCACCTTGACATGGCGCTTTCAATATTATAAAATACCGCTTATGTCTTTAGGATTAAAAAAGGGTTAGGCAAAGGATTAGACAATGGAAAGCGATTCGCCCAAAGATTTCAAGGATACGTTAAATCTCCCATCGACGGAGTTTCCCATGAAGGCAAACCTTGTAAAGAAGGAGCCGGAGATACTCGCCTTTTGGAAAGATCGGGGAATTTACGAAAAAATGCTCGAAAAAAACAGGGGCGGCAGGCGCTACGTGCTACACGACGGCCCCCCGTACGCCAACGGCCACATACACATCGGCCACGCCCTGAACAAGATCCTGAAAGACGTCATAGTCAAGTATCAATCCATGGCAGGGGCTTTCGCTCCGTACGTTCCCGGCTGGGACTGCCACGGCCTGCCTATAGAGCTTCAGGTGGACAAGAACCTCGGCAGCAAGAAGGCCGAAACCACAATAATGCAAAAACGCTCACTCTGCCGCGACTACGCATTGAAGTTCATCGACCTGCAGAGGGAGGAATTCATAAGATTGGGCGTATTTGGCAACTGGCAAGAGCCTTACATTACCATGGACTACGGTTACCAGGCGGCCATAGTAAGGGAGTTTTACGAGTTCCTGAAGAAGGGTTACGTGTATAAGGGTAAGAAACCGGTGCATTGGTGCTCTTCGTGCGTTACCGCACTTGCCGAAGCCGAGGTGGAGTATGGCGACAAACAGTCTCCCTCCATTTACGTCGGATTTAGGATAGCGCCGGAGGACGCGGGACGCATTGTCGATAGCCCGAATGCCGGCGGCCAAAATAGCAACCAAAACAGCAACCAAAATCTATACATAGTAATATGGACTACCACACCCTGGACGCTGCCGGCAAACCTTGCGCTGGCCGTAAACCCGGAAGTTGAGTACGCCGTCGTCAAAGACGGTGGAAAAGACGGCGAAGTCTCGTGGATAGTCGCACTTAGCCTGGTAGATCGGCTCAGGGAAGCCGGCGTAATCGGCGGTACGGTCGTAAAGACCATTATGGGCGGCGCACTCGAAGGCGTACGCGCCGTGCACCCGTTCATAGATCGCAGATCCCAGATAGTGCCGGCCGAATTCGTAACCGTAGAGGAGGGTTCGGGCGTCGTCCACATAGCCCCCGGCCACGGCGAGGACGACTATAAGGTAGGCTTGAAATATGGCCTCGACATCTACGTTCCCGTAGACGACTACGGCAAGTTCATAGACCTGGCAGAGCTGCCTGAGGCCATAAAGGGGAAATTCGTATTTGCGGCAAACTCCGTCATAATAGATATTTTGAAAGAGAAGGGTGCCCTCTTAAAGCAGGTAGACATAACCCACTCCTACCCGCACTGCTGGAGATGCAAAAAGCCCGTCATATTCAGGGCCACCGAGCAGTGGTTCATCTCCATGGAGACCGGCAACCTGCGGGAGAGTGCTCTCGAAGAAATAGAAAAGGTCAAATGGGTTCCCCACTGGGGAAAAGACAGGATAAACGGCATGCTGAAAACCAGGCCGGACTGGTGCATATCGAGGCAGCGCTCCTGGGGAGTGCCCATAGCCGTGCTCTCCTGCAAGGGCTGTGCGGCCTGGGTTACCGACGAAGCCATACTCGATGGCATTATCGGGAGGGTTGGGCAGCATGGAGCGGATCTTTGGTTCGAACTTTCGCCCGGAGAACTGCTTCCCGCGGGCTACTCATGCCCGAAATGCGGTTCGGAAAACTTTGGCAAGGAGACCGACATCCTCGACGTCTGGTTTGACTCGGGCGTCAGCCACGCCGCGGTACTCGAACGCTTCGACGGCTTATCCTCTCCTGCGGACATGTACCTGGAGGGGAGCGATCAGCACAGGGGCTGGTTCCAGAGCTCGCTTCTCACCTCCACCGGCATCAGGGACAGGGCGCCTTTCAAGTCGGTGCTTACCCACGGTTTCGTCGTAGACGGCAAGGGCAAGAAGATGTCGAAGTCCCAGGGTAACGTTATAGCCCCACAAGAGATCATCGGTAAGAGCGGAGCCGAAATACTAAGGCTCTGGGTCGCAGCCGAGGACTACCGCAACGACGTCCGCATATCTAAGGAGATCCTGGACAGACTGACGGAGGCGTACAGAAAGATAAGGAACACTCTCAGGTTTCTCCTGGGCAACGTCTCGGATTTCGATGGAGCCGACTACTCGCCGCACCTTGATGACTTCGACAGGTACGCCATGCACGGGCTTCAAAAACTTATCGGGCAGGTTACCAGGTCTTACGACAACTTTAACTTTCACGAGGTCTTCCACGCCATTCACAACTTCTGCATCGTGGATATGAGTTCCTTTTACCTGGATATATTAAAAGACAAGCTTTACACTTTCAAGACCGACTCCACTCAAAGGCGGGCATCGCAGTGGTCAATGAGGACAATCGCCACAACCCTCACGGGACTCATGGCCCCAATCATGTCCTTTACCGCCGAAGAGATCTGGCAAAATATAAAGGATAAGGATAGTGGTGCCGAGAGCGTATTTCTCACGGATTTCCCGGCAGTGGACGAGCGTTTCCTGGACGATTCCCTCGAAACCTGCATGAAGACGCTCATTTCCATACGCGAGGTTGCCAACAAGGCTCTGGAGTTAAAGAGGCAGGAAAAGTTCATTGGCAACTCCCTCGAAGCCTGTCTTTCCATAACGCCGGACGAGCCGGGATACGCCTTGCTCAGGGAATACGAAAAATCGCTTCCTACCCTCTTTATAGTATCGCAGGTAGAGATACTCCCTCCCGGATCAGGCGAAAAGCCAGACGAAAAGTTAGTCGCAAAGCCAGTCGAAAATACCGGGCCTGCAATTAACGCGGAGGCTAACACTGAGGCTGGCACGTCGGAGGCGACAGCGGCAGCGGTGGCGGTATCGATAACGGTAAAAAGGGCGGAGGGGCAGAAGTGCAAACGCTGCTGGAATGTAAGTACCACGGTCGGCGCATTTGGGGATATTCCCGAAGTGTGCGGCAGATGCCATGCGGTGCTTATCCAGGGTACGCGGCTCTCCGATATATAGCCTGCCGATGGGAAAAAGTCCAATCGACCGGCCAACAGACCGGCCAATCAACCGGAAACTGTACCTGATATTTGCCATAGTAGTGCTTTCTCTCGATCAATTCACAAAATACCTCATCGAAACGAATATGTCCTTGCACGAATCCTTCTACGTGATGCCGCTTTTAGACATAGTGAGCGTGAGAAACGTAGGCTCCGCCTTTGGCCTGTTCAAGGGCCTTGGTAATGCCGTTTTCATAACGCTGGCAACGTTGGCCGTGTTAGCCCTGAGCGGGCTTATCGTTTTTGGAAAGCGTGACCACTTCTCCCTGGCTCTTCTTCTTGGCGGGGCACTGGGAAACGTGACGGACAGGATAGTGCGGGGATACGTAGTGGACTTCTTATACTTTCACGTGTCTCGCTACTACTGGCCAGCCTTTAACGTTGCCGACTCGGCGCTGACCGTAGGGATAATTCTCCTGATAATCAGCCAGCTTAAGGGTACCGGACATGGTACGGGTTGAGGAGTCCCGGGGGAGCCGACTGACAAAGGATGCCACCGCGGAGGGGGGACTATTGCCCCCGTGGACGGCTTAATCACCGGAACCCGTGGCATCTTCTCCGGCGGGGCTTTTTTTGGATGCAGGTAAATGGAGTACGGCCTCCGGAAAAAAAATGAAGGATTTGAAAAAATAGTTGGGAAATGTGTATCATTAGTAAGAGAAGGGGTAAACGGGTTTTTTTGCAAATAAGATTTTCTTAAAAAACCGCGGAAGACCTTAAAACGATTAATTTATTTTGCTAATCAAGGAAAGGAACTCTTAAAGCCATGGCAGGTGGTACTAGAATATCGGGCTCACATATCAATATATCGGGTATATATGAGCTTATTTACAGTCTCGACAAGGAATCTCTCATACGCCTGGCAAACGAGGAATACGAGGGCCTGGACGAAACCACCATGTCCAAATTCGCGGAGATAAACACTCTCGCCCAAAATATTGGCTGGAGCAAGGACGACCTTACCCGAACCATAGACATGTGGCTGAAAAAAGAAGGCCTCAAAGGGGTAACCCCAAAGAGGGACAAAGCCGAAACCGGCGATACCTCAAAGACTGTCTTTGAGGAAGGTAATTTATATAACGTAGACGTATCCCTGATATTAATTCCACCGGCTCAGGTACGCAAGCCTATCGAAGAAAAAACATTGGAAGAGCTCAGCAGCAGCATTCGTGAAAGGGGCCTGCTGCAACCGGTTCTGCTTCGGCAAGGTGAACACGGCGAAATATTCCTCGTAGCCGGAGAAAGGCGTTACAGGGCCTCGATGATGGCCGGCCTGAAGACCATACCCGCACTATTTACCAGGGGCAATCCCCTGGAGATTGCCATTATAGAGAACCTGCAGCGCGCAAACCTGACACCTCTCGAAGAGGCCCACGCTCTGGGCCATATGACCACACTATATAATTATTCCCAGGGCCAGTTGGCCCAGGCCATCGGTAAATCCCCGTCTACCGTAGCGGACTTGTTAACTATAAACAAACTGCCCGATTCGATAAAAGAGGAAGCCTCCAACTACGATCTACCTAAAAATATATTGATAGACATTGCCAGGCAAAATACTACCCAGGCGATGGAGGCCATGTTTAACAAAGTCAAGGAGAGATACTCTCCGGGGTATGACTCGGTTGATTCACCTGCACACGGGCAAGACTCCACTTCTCAAAGCGCCGCCCTGCGTATTGTGGGAGCGGCCAGGGAACTATCCATTTTGCTTGACATCCTGGACATCGAATCCGCCAGTTCCATCAGCGGCGCAGACAGAGAGATGATAAACGAGGAGTTAAGCAGACTCGCCAGGCAGCTCGCTAACATTCTGGCATAATTGCCGGCGTAACGGCCGACATAACTGATTTTCGCCGGAGCTTATTCTCCGGTATCTATACGGTGGCGTATAAACTCCAGTACCGTATCCGTGTCGCCAAGATTCTCAAAGACCGCGTCGGCCCCCGCCCGGGCCAGTTCGCCGTAGGAGTACCCCCCCGTGGCCACGGCAAGGGCGCACGCTCCGTGGGCCTTAGCGGCATCGACGTCTTTTGGCGTATCGCCTATTATTACGCAATCCTTATAGGCGGCACGCACGCCGGTCTTTTCGTAAAACCGGGTTACGGCTATGGGTAAAAGGAGTTCCCTGTCCTCGTTGTCATCGCCATAGGCACCGCCGGCAAAATAATCCGACAAGCCCAGGGCCGACAGCTTTATTGCGGCACCCCTGTTCAGGTTGCCCGTCAAAAGCCCCACCGGATACATGGGCAGCATTCTTCGAAGAAGTTCCACCACGCCGGGTTTTACGCGGGCGTTGGGGTTTCCTATCTCGCGCTGGAGATGGTAGAGGTATCGACTCCTCAGCTCGTCGATAACGGTAACGCCGCCGTTTAGCCCGTGAAGTTTCAATCCATCTTTTAAGATTCTCAGGTCGGTCATACCTGCCATACGTATGTCCTTTAGTGCGTCCCTTATGCCGAAGAGGTCGTAAAAGGCATAGTCGAGGCTTCGCCGTCCGGCCCCGCCCGCGTCTATAAGCGTGCCGTCTATGTCGAAAAGTATAAGAGCTGAGCTATTAATTTTGTCATTTTTCACGTTAATCGATCCACTGGTTTTTTCCTCTTGTTGTTTGCTCGTTTATTTTGCTTGTTTATTTTGCCCACTTTTTATTATATTCTACTGTTATGGATAAAATAAATAAACTCATAGAATTGATTAAGCTAAATTCGTACAAGAGGAGCGACGATCGCATATTCAAGCTCGCCTCCGGTAAGATGAGCAGCTTTTACTTTAATCTGAAAAAGACAACCTACACGGCAGAGGGCCAGTACCTGACCGGCAGCCTCTTCTTCGACAAAATCACGGAATTAAACCTTAAAATAGACGCCATAGGCGGCCTTACCATGGGGGCCGACCCCATAGCGGCCGCCACCGCCTATACGTCGTATCTCAAGGGGGCTCCCATAAACGCCGTCGTCATACGAAAAGAGCCTAAAGACCACGGTACCATGCTTCGGGTGGAAGGAAATTTTAGGGAAGGCGACAAGATTGTCGTCGTCGATGACGTAATAACGACGGGAGGCTCCACTATCAGGGCCGTCAAAGCTGCCAGGGAAGCAGGCCTGCTCGTTGTCGCCGCTATCGTGCTCCTGGACAGGTGCGAGGAAAACGGCAAGCAAAACATCGAAGAGATGGGTCTGCCGGTCTACTCCATATTGGACATAAACGACTTTCGATAGCATTTTAGCAGACAAATTCGCTGACATTCTTTGATCCGGCATCGATTTGTGGCCGTTTTGCTTCTTTTGCCGGCGGTATGCTATATTTAAAGCAACATTATGGTTGTGTGCACTTTTAACGTAAACTCCGTAAGGGTACGAATGCCCCTTTTGGCCGAATGGCTTAAGCGCCGTGAAGGTGCGGCAATCCCGGCCGAAGGGTTGGCAACTCCTGCGGACGGTTCGGCGATCCCTGCGGACGAATCGGTAATTCCGGTGCAGGGGGGTATAGACGTTTTATGTCTTCAGGAGATTAAGACCGTTGACGAGGGATTCCCTTTCGCGGATTTCGAAGCTCTTGGTTACAAGTGTGAGGTATATGGCCAGAAGGCGTATAACGGGCTTGCCGTCTGCTCCAGGATACCTCTGACCGACGTTGTTAAGGGTTTTGGAGACGACCGATGGGATGCTCAGAAGCGTATAATGTCGGCAACGGCAGGAGGCTACAGGCTGATCAACGTATATGCTCCCCATGGCGACGCGCGGGGAACCGAAAAATTTCAATACAAGCTTAAGTGGTTTGACAGACTCCTTGCCTACGCCACGGAGACGGCCGGGCATTACGCCAAAACGATAATACTTGGCGACTTTAACGTGGCCATGGCCGACGCCGACGTGTACGACCCCGAAGTATACAGGGACGCCGTCTCCTGCATGCCTGAGGAGCGCGAGGCCTTCGCCCGGCTTATCGATGCCGGTTTCGCGGACACGGTGAAGCACCTCTACCCGGACAAAACCGAGTTTACGTGGTGGCCCTACACGGGCGGCGATTTCTGGAAAGACAAAGGAATGAGGATAGACTACGTTACCGCAACCCGCGAGGCCCTGAGCGGCCTGAAAAAAGCCGGGATTGACCGTTGGCCCAGAAAGAAAAAACAGCCCTCCGATCACGCCCCGCTTATTGCCGCCTTCGAGTAACGGAAGACTTTTAATCTGAACCGGCGACCCGGTATCAAGTGCATTAGCACCATAAGCCTCTTCTACTGATTACTGGTAAAAAGTAGGAGAGGCTTGTGGATGGAATTTCCGCCGGCTAACCATTAGTAGGGCCTCACTCTCCCACCGGTAATGCGAGGAAAGAAAATAAAAGGACATATGTATCTTAAATATGGTGATTTATGCCTTGACAATTATGTCTGCTATTATGTTATATATCTTGTATGTGGAATATCCACATACAGTACAATAGGAGGAAACGCAAATGCCCAATAAGAACATACCGCCATCAGAACCGTCTTTGCTCCGTAACTGGTTAGAATTGCTGGAGGTTTTAAAGAAATGCCGCGTAAGTATTATTAGTATAGTAGTCTTTTGCTTGTTTTTCATTTTAAGCGACCAGTTTAAAGATCTATATCTGTCCATGATGGATTCCTCATTACGTTTGGTTTTCATCGAACTTCTGGTAATTTTATGGGCTTTAATAGTTTGGAACGGACCGCGTACACTGCTTTATTACGATTTCAAAGCCTATTATTTTGAGAATAGGAAGAATAAACCCGGGGGGCATACACCCAACTATAGGACAAAGCCACTCTTTGGCGAAAAGTCCATACCAGGGTACCTGGGGGCTATATGTTTTCTTGTCATATGCTGCGAAATGTTTTACGTACACTTTCACTTTATGACAAAAGCATCTAACAACATAATTGAACACTACATGTTTTTTAAATTTGGGGTAGTGAACTTTATTATTTTTATATTTATATTCCTTCTTACATTACTGCACGGCTGGCTTATAAAAAAGCTGCGCCTGTATAATAACATAATCAAATTATTATCTCCATATTATTATGATTTCTATTACACCAACAAAGTCAAAGATAGTAAACATTATGAAATGCATGTTAAGACACATATTATACATAAAAAATTATGGTTTACAAAACATCGTTCGATATATAATAAATACTTATTTGCAGTATTATCGTTTTTTTTATTTGTCCTTCCCTTTGTTTTTGCAGTGATTGCCTCTTTTGATACTAGTATCTGGATTAGTCTCTGCACAGCATTGGGAACGGTACCACTTCTTTTGATCGCATTATCTTCTTATAGTTTCTTTTTCATATTTTTGCATTGGATTGTCGAAAGGTTTCAGAAACCAGTCACTTTGGGAGTAATACTATTTATTGCTTTAATCACACTTGTGAATGTACTGCATCCTCTGAAATATCATGACATAAGAAGTGCAGAGGGAATAAATAACAAACATCTATCCCAGGAAGAGGTTTTTAAGACCCCGGAAAAGGTTTTTCTGAATTGGAAAGATCATATGAATACCAAAGAAAAGTACCATCCCATGTTTATTATTGCTTCCTATGGCGGTGGTATCAGGGCTGGATATTGGACTGCAAAAATACTTAGTGACTTACAGTACCGCGATTCCTCACTGGACGGGGATTCCTCCTTCGCCGAACACTTAATTGCCACCAGTACCGTTTCCGGGGGTAGCTTGGGGGTCGTTACCTTTACCAATATTGTCGTTGCAAACAAGCTGAAAGGAGATAATAAGAAGATGCAAATCTCCGACGCAATGCTCAGAGAGGATTTTTTATCTCCGGTGCTCGGAGCTTTGCTTTTTCGGGATATACCCTTTGAGTTTACTCCCGTTGAGATTATTCCCTTCGTGAATCGATTATTCAAGCATGACAGAGCCTACATATTCGAGGACTCTCTGGCAAAGGTCTGGAAAAAAAGTTTACCTAGCTATAACGATCAATTTTTTAACATGTTTGTGAAGTATGAAAATGACAATACAATTCCTTTGATGTTGCTTAATGGCACCGATGTGGACGGACCCAAAGAGGAAAAGGGCAACTGCATCGTCACCGGCCATATTAACATACAAGAAATAAATACATCATCAAAGTTCGAAGACAAATTTATAGGACGTATCGATTTTTTCAAGAAATTTCAAAATGATATTCCTATAAGCACATCCGTTACGATGAGTTGCCGTTTTCCTTTTGTTTTACCTCCCGGCCATTTTGACAAAAATAGTGTAGTGGATGGTGGATATTACGAGAATTCGGGTGCCGAGACGGCCTTACAGTTCTTTGAGAGCATCGAGGACAACATAAAAGATTATAATGAACACCATGAAGACATTATCGTACCTATATTTATTCAAATCGCTAACGATTCCTGTCCTGACAAAAAAGATAAAAGCTCCGGCAGAGGGTTTTCCATAACCTCGTCCACATTAAATGATTTGATTACACCTCTAACGGGTATTCTTGACACAAAAGACGCACATGCCAACAATGCTGACCAAAAAGCCATGTCGTACTTCGTCAATAAGCCCATACCCGGATGCGATATTTCCAGGAACCCAATCTGTAAGTTGGCAATAATTGATAATAAAACGAACAATGATAAAGTAAAAAAGAGGCATTATCGCTATAATTTCGGCCCTCAGTTAAATTATCCTGTGCCGTTGGGATGGTATCTCTCGCCGGATGCGGCAGATGAACTTGATGATCAATACAAAAACAATGGGGAATGCGATAAAGGGATTTCTAAAATTGAAAAAGGGCAAAATATAGCCAATGCGAAGGATATCATAGAAATATTGAAAGATAGCAAGAAGAAGAATCCTGAGTTCCAGTTTAGATAACACCGTATATTGCTCGTCCGACCGGAATTTCCCGGTCGATATATTCGGTGTAATTACCCCTGAGTGGGGGGTGCTTGGTTTGTGCGCCGTTCATTTGCCACAACCATACATAATCTCCCCGCTTAAAGGGGTTACCGATTCCTACCCGTAATCTCCTAATGGAGTAATACTAAAGTAATACCAAATTGCACGCTTAAGAGTAATACAAGCACAAGCAATGAGGAGGGGAAAGCCTTCCCCTCGCTTCGGCCGCAAAAAACGCGTCCTTTCGCTACCCCTTCTTGCGGGGGCGTTCCCCCGCAACGCCCCCAAAAACTGCCGTTCGCCGATCAGATATTACTCTTATGATTACAAAAGGGGATAACGCTTAGAGTGCGAGCGTCCTGCATCCCTTCAACCCCGACTCGTGGCGCTATCATAAATGGCTCTATAATTGTCGTAGTACAATAATTGTGCTATAATAAATGAGAGTTAGCGAGATACTGCAAGAGACCGGTACTTTACTTTAGCCGGTTAATATAAACAGGGCGATCATCAGCCATATTCAAGGAGGTAAGGACTATGCCAGTTACTACACCGGTTATAGTGCACACGGAGATAGCCGCCGACGACGTGGAAAGATCCAGGAAGTTTTACGCCGAGCTTTTTGGATGGAAGTTCGAGAAGATGGAAGGGACGTGTTGTGAAGGAGGGCCCTCGGAATACTTGTTGTACACTACCAAAGACGACAAGGGCAATGTTGCGTTTTGCGTGGGTCTGATGAACAGGATGCACCCGGAGCACCATATTACGAGCTACATTGGCGTTGACTCCATCGACGAGTACGCCAAAAAAGTAGAGTCCCTCGGAGGCAAGATTATCGTGCCCAAAGCGCCGGTGCCGGGGGTGGGTTACTTCGCCGTTTTCATGGACACGGAGAATAACCCGTTAGGCCTTTGGCAAGACGATGAAAACGCTAAATAAACTTTAGAAATAAACTATCGAGGCAAGTTCCAAAATCAAGCTCCGGAATGAAGTTTAGGAAGCAAGTTCCAGGCGGAGCAATGCGGGAAGGAGACGGCTTCTTTTTCAGCCCTCCGGCATGGTGCTATACCTTAGCGGAGGCGCTGAAGGAGGCCGGAGGCAAGGGGGATACTTCATCAAACGCCTCCTCTGCCTTCTCCTTTTGCAATGAAAACAATTATCGTGATCGCTTTACATCGACGTTTTTTGACTTTTCCCGGTGGTGTTGGAGCAAATTCCGGTTATGATACGTTATAATAGCAAGATATAATAAGTAGTAGGATGAGGATAATTTGATGTATCGGATTAGACGGGAAGGTAAGTTGTTATGGCGTTAAATGTCGGCCGGCAGGATTGCAGCGGGACTATGAGGAAAAATGACGGCTACAAAATTGCCGTCAGGATTGTAACGGGTTGTATTGTTTTTTTAGTAATGATGCTTATTTTAACCTCGATAGCAATTAAAAGCTTAGCCACAAACCACAAGGAGTTGGAAAAGATTACAAGCCACACGGTAGTTCAAATCGAATTATATCAGGATTTGAGATATTTAGTTCGGCACGAGGCGGTTATCGTTCGTAACATAATCATGGATAAAGCTAATAAAAACGAAGAATTAAAGCGCCTGTACGATGCCAGGAAAAAATATGAATATACAAAAGGGAAAATAATAGAATTGCTCGACGAGGACAAAAAGCTGGGACATAGTAACGGAAGGGGTCTGTTGGAAAAGGTACTTGAGGATGAGAAAGCAACGCGTATCTTGTGGGATCAGGCTATAACGCTTAGTGAGACCCGTGATATTAAAGAAGCGTATAAATTCCTCATCAAAGAAGTAAGGCCCGTTCAATGGAGATGGCTGGATAATCTTGATAAAATGGTAGACACGGAGAAAATAAACTCAAAGAACGATTTCAAAAAAGCTTCGGATTCATATATTAAATCTAAAGTTAATATAATAACTATGGGGATAATAACGCTGATTTTTGGCGTATTAATAACTTTCATCGTTACGATTAGTATTGCACGGCCTCTAAAGGAGATAATCGAAGTTCGTACCTCCGATTTAAAAGGAGCTAACGAACAACTTCATAAGGAGGTTATTACGCGTACGAAATTAAGCGAAGAACTGCGATTATCGTTAGACGAGTTAAGTTTGACAAAGCAGTTGTTAGAAGGCGTAGCCAATGGAATTACCGAAGAGATACTTCTTCTTTCGAAGGATTTCAGGATTGTATGGGCTAATGAATCTGCGGCTAAAAACCATAACTATAAGACGGATGAGATTATTGGAAAATATTGTTATCAGGTAACGCATCAACTTAATCTTCCTTGCGAACCGCCAAACGATCCTTGTCCCGTACATGAGTTCGAAAGAACCGGGAAACCGGTAACGTTAAATCACATACATTTCCACTATAATGGTTCAGACCACTTTGTCGAAGTTACGGTTTATCCTATTAAGAACGAGATGGGAGAAGTTCATAAATTTGTCCATATGACTAAAGATATTACCGGGAGAGTGAAGATTGAAGAGGAGATGCGTAATCTTAACAGAATCCTTGAGCAGAAGGTTAAGGAAGAAACATCCCTGAGACAACAAAAGGAGCAAATACTGATACAACAGTCCAAAATGGCGGCTTTGGGTGAGATGATAAATTCTATAGCCCATCAATGGAAGCAACCGTTAACCGCAGTGTCGGTTATTATACAAGACATGCAGGATGCTTTTAATTATGGAGAGTTAGATAAGACGTATATAGACGAAATTGTTAAAAATGTTATACTGCAGGTTAATTTTATGTCGAAGACTATCGACGATTTCAGAAGCTTCCTGAAACCTTCGAAGGAGAAAGTCGGGTTTGACGTAAAAGAAGCAATAAACGAAATATTATCGATGTTCGAAGTTATGTTGGGAAAAGCCAATGTAACGGTATTTTTCGAAAATGCCGCTACTTCGGAAACATATATGATAAATGGCTATCCAAACGAATTTAAGCATGTCATACTGAATATGATTAATAATTCGAAGGATGCTATACTTTCAAGGCGTGGGAAAGAATCATCGGGTGTCGAATCATCGGGTGTTGATTCATCGGGTACGGGCTCATATGGTAAAATACGTATTAATCTTCTAAAACGGGACGGCAGGATTGTGATAACCCTGAGCGACGACGGCGGAGGTATTCCGGCGGAGGTTATCGACAAAATATTCGAACCTTATTTCACGACCAAGTCCGAAGAAAAAGGAACGGGCATCGGCTTATACATGTCAAAGACCATAATCGAAAATAATATGGGCGGAGTTCTTACTGTGAGAAATGCAGGGGATGGAGCCGAGTTTACGATAGAGATATGAGGGTACGTGGGTTTATTATAGCGGAATTCAGTGGAATGCAGTACCGTAACTACACGGATTAGGGGCAGATTCCGGCTCGCGAATACGGCTGACGGCTCTAGCCGGAAAGATGACGGACGAATGGGATCACCTCATCTGTCTCGTCTTCCAGTCGGGATATCGCATCGAGTACATCTTCATGCTCGTCGAGAAACTCCCTTACAGCCTCACCGATATAGTAGCTCGTGCTTCTACCGGTGGATTTACTAAGAACGTTTAGTCTCTCTTCAAGCTTATCTTCAAGCCTTACGGATATCATTGTTATCTCCTCCTTTAATTTAAGCGGAGTTATGTATTACCGGCGTTTTCAGGATTATATAAATCCATCGTGAGGAAGTCCCAGGTAGTACCCCTGGCCATAGTTTATCCCTATTTCGTTTAACATGTTGAGGAGTTTTTCACTCTCCACAAACTCGGCCACGGTCAATATACCCAACTTCGAGCAAAGTGTCTGCACGCTTTCGACGAAGGCGACGTCTCTCACGTCTCCGGAGGCCAGTTCCTTTATGAACTCGCCGTCTATTTTCACGAAATTGACGGGAATGTACTTTATGTAATAGAAAGACGAATAACCGCTGCCGAAGTCGTCTATGGCAAGCTTAAAGCCGTGGGAGAGCATTTTGCCGGTGAAATTCTGTACGTTGGAAATATCCCCCACCGCTTCCCGCTCGGTTATCTCAAATACCAATTCGCCTGGATTAATATCGTAGTCGCCGGCCATTTTTATAAGAAAATCGGCAAAATGTCCATCCTTCAATTCTTTGCCGGAGAGGTTGACGAACAAGTACTTGTGGTTATCTTCCATCTTCTTCTTAGTGAAGGCTTGTTTTATTATAAGCCTGTCGATCTCGAAGATTTTTCCAACTCTCTCCGCCATTTCAATAAACGACGCGGCAGGCAAAATCTTGCCGTCATCGGCCCTTAACCGGGCCAGTACCTCGTAGGCTATTATTTCGTTGCTCTTTACGTCGACAATAGGTTGGAAATAGGGGATGAAGGCGTTTCTTTCCAGGCCGTCCTGTATGAGGTTGTATTTTTGGGTCTGCTGTTTCATGGATTTTTTGATTTCGTCCGGCGTAGGAACGAAGATCTTATTTTTCCCGAGTTCCTTGGCCTGGTAAAGTGCGGCGTCCACGACGACCATGAGCTCCTCCGGGGTGCCTCCGTGGGTTGGGAACTCTACAAGGCCTATGGAGGCCTTAATGGGAATGTGCTTACCCGTGGGGGTCTCTATTCTTTTAAGTTCGAAGGCCTTCTTTAATTTACCGGCTACGGCCCTGCCGTGGACAAGGTCAGTTTCGCTGAGTATGACTGCAAACTCGTCGCCTCCCAATCGTGCAACCACGTCTCCGTCGCGCAGCGAACCACGGATTTCGGCAGCCACTTCTTTCAGGTAAAGGTCTCCGAAGGGATGGCCGTAGTTGTCGTTTATGTATTTGAAATCGTCGAGGTCCTGCATCATGAGGGAAAACTTGTAATGTTTTCTCCTGACCCTGGCTATTTCGTACTGGAGGAAGTGCTCGAACATCCTTCTGTTGTATAGCCCGGTGAGCGGGTCGTGGCCGGCGAAGAATTCGAGTTCCTTTATCGCTTTCGACAGGGCCCGCGACGACCCTATGACCAGTGTCATTAGCGAGAGAATAGAGTGGTATACGTCTTGCTCTTTGGCGGTTATCCTGTCGCCCACGTAAACGACGAGTCCGAGTATGCCGCCTATGCCCGGCGACTCGGTCATAAACTCCTGCTGCTTAACCATCAGGAAGTAGCAGTCCTTGCCGCACTCCTCTTTCAGCAATTGCTTTTCGTAAAACTGCATGGGTACTTTTTCGAGGATGTCTGCTATCTGGAAATACTCGAGGATGTTTTTGTTTATCTTATCCCTTATCTCCTGCTTTCGAACGTCGCTAAGCATTGTCATATAGTATATGTTTACGTCAAGGTTCTTACTCTCGCTCTCGATAATGTTGAAGAAGGAGTCAAACCGAAGTATGTCGAACAGCTCCGCGAGAGTTACCTCCGAGCGGCTTTCCCAATTTATCACGCTTTCCCGCGAAAGAACCGTTTTAGTGAGCACCCTGGTCAGTTTTTCCAGGATTTCCGAGTCTATCGAATTGGTCTCAAGTGCGTCGACGAGCTTTAACGAACTTAACAGGCCTTCCCTCACCAGAGCGGTGTTGACGTCGTTTTTTTGCTTGAGTGCGCCGGTAAATAAGGATACGAGAGACTTTAGCCGGCCAATGTCTTCCCTGGTGCTTTCGTTTAAATCGGGCTCCACTAAGATTCTCTCCGTGATCTCCCCAAAGGAATCCACGATTCCGTCAAAGAGCAGGGCTTCCCGGAAGAGGTACTCCAGCACAGTACCATTGTTGCCGGACAACCGGCACCTTAACGTACCAAAATCCAAAGTGCCATTACCAACGGCAACATCGTCACTCATGACGGCACAGTTGTCCACTTCGGCATAGGTACTTAGATCGGCACACTTGTCCACTTCGGCATCGGTTCCCATGTTGGTACCGTTACTTACGCTGGCACCGCTTTTGTCGTTGGCTCCGGTTTTCACGTCGGTACCGTTACTCACGTCAGATCCACTCCACACTTAAGGTCATAAAGCCATGCGATGAATTTCTCCCTGGCCTCTCCCGCGTACAGGTACCCGTGCTGGGGTGCCAGGATGTCTACGTCAAGCTTTTCGATTTCCTTAACCCATTTCCGCAAGGCCTTGTTGCATGCCATGTACCTCTTGTGAAACCCTTCGACGCACGGAATAAACGAATCGAAATCCTCGACGAACAGCTTGTTCGTAGAGCAAGGCAAAATGGAAGCTCCAATGTCACCCGTAAAGAGTATCCTGGAAATCGGGTCATACACGTTAAAGTGTCCGGGAGAATGGAGGAAATGGGCCGGAATGAACTTAAGGGTACACTTCGAACTTAACCGGAGCTCTCCGCCCTCGTCGGGTATTCCCACCATATTAGAGCAATCCTTTAATTCGTAATGGGGGATAAAACGCGTCCATAGTTCCGATATGTAGATCCTCGCTTTTGTAATCTCGGCCCATATGTTGAGGCCGCCGTTTACGTCCGGGTCCTGGTGGGAAAGGATAATGGCCTTAATATTTTCGGTTGACGTATATCGTAATACCCTCGATATTAAAATGGGGAAAAGCCCGAAACCGCCCGGATCCAACAAGGCGGCGGCATTGTCGTCCGTAATAAGGTACTGGTTAGAGGGAATGCTTTTTTCGTTTTTGGAATCGGCAAAGCCTATCAATACAAATTTATGAGACCCCTGCTCACTTAATACAACGTCCATCAGTCCACCTTCTTTCGGATTACTATGATCTCTCCGGCCTCTACGGGCATAGTAGCCATTATCATGACTCTTATAGCCGCTAAAATAAGCATAATTGCTTGCTTCATATCTAATTATAACATAAGTTTGGATAACCTGAAATCTAATTGATATGCAATGTCATTAACATAAGGGTGCGAAACAGCGATTCCGCAATGAAAAAAGTATAACCGTCCAAGCATTTGAGGATATTAT
>JADFXJ010000064.1 GCA_015233615.1 Nitrospirota bacterium | reverse complement strand
TACGAAGACGTAATTGTATCGCAGCAAAAGGTAAAGGAATATTCGAAGGTAATAACGGATCTACTCGATAAGGCTAACAAAAGCGGAAAACTCACGAAAGAAATCCTCAACAGCCTGAAAAAGACCGGTAAGTTATTTTACGATGAGATCCTTTCTGCAAATTTCCGTGAGAAACTGGACAAAACTACGCGGGTTAACCTGATCCTGAACGTCGAAGATTCCCTTGTTCACATCCCCTGGGAGCTTATGTACGACGGCAAGGAATTTCTTTGCCAGAGGTTTAACATGGGGCGGGTCGTAACCACACGCCAGGACTTTACGCCAAGGCAGCGTGAGGTGGCAATCCCTTTAAAGATGCTCCTCCTTTCGGACCCCCAGGGGAATCTTCCCTATTCGGCATTGGAGGGCAAGAATCTGAACGAAATCCTTCTAAAGCGGGAAGATACCATAAACGTAACCTTCAAAGGCACGGAGACGACAACCGATTATCTTAATACGGCATTGAACTATTTTGATATCTTCCACTATGCGGGCCACACCGAATACAACGCCGAAAACTCCGCACTGTCGGGACTTATGCTGAAAGACGGCAAGTTTACTGCCGGGGATGTAAAGAAGGTTGGTGAGACCCGGCTTCTTCCTGCCCTGGTATTTTTGAATTCATGCCATTCGGGCAGAACGGAGGAATGGGTATCAGGCGAGGGTTTAATAAATAAGGGCTTAACAAGAGAAGGTTTAGTAAGTGAAGGTTTAGCAAATGTCTTCGGCATTGGCAACGCCTTTCTTCTGGCGGGAGTACAGCATTTTCTCGGCACCTTTTGGGAAGTACGTGATGAGGCGGCAGGGCGATTTGCCCTTGAATTTTACGATGAATTGATAAAGGGTGAGACTATAGGGCAGGCCGTAAGAATGGCCAGGCAAAAGATGATAGACGCCTATGGAGAAGAATCCATCGTATGGGCCGGATTTATGCTTTATGGCGATCCAACGGTCAGGTACATCGGGCAATCAGATGAATTACCGGTTAAGAAGACTAAAAGTGAGCAGGATTCGACACGGGCGACAGAGGAAACCAATCATACGTCTTCCTCCGCAACTTCATCACAACCGATAATTTCAATCCCTCCTCCGGCTCAAAGGGTGCCACGCTGGCAAATCGTCACTCTCGCTACAGTTGTAATACTGGTAATTATCGCGGTGTTGTTAAGGTTTAACATTTTTAACAAACAAGGGGAATCGTCGAAACAGATTATCATGGAACAGGCAGACAGACCGGCGCCGCAGCCAAAAAGCCTAGCAAATAACCAGGTACAAGACCAGGCAAAGGACAAAGATAATAAGGAGATTGACGCTCTTGTAGCGGAACTTGTAAAACGTTACAAAGAAAATAAATTCACTCCGGATGTTAAGAGGGACGAATGGACTTCAAGGCCGGTAAGCCTCGTCTTTCTTGACGTTAAGTACACCGGGTTAAGTGACATCGAAAGGGAAAGGCTGTTAAACGGGGCCTTTTCAAACATGCAAAATGACGGCAGAGTGAAGGTGGTCGACAGGGCGATTCTGGATAGACTGTTTAAGGAACTTAAGCTTGGCTCATCCGAACTTGCCGACCCGTCAACCGCCCTAAAGATTGGAAAGCTCCTATCCGCGCGATTAATCGTAACTGGCAGCGTGATGAAAGACAAAAAGGACTGGCTTATCACCCTAAGAATGGTTGAAATCGAGACGTCGTCTATAAAGGGGGCGTTGTCATTGGACTGCACTTCCTGTAACCCGTCTTCCCTTGCCGAAAAACTCAGCGTAGCGATTCTAAAGAAAATTAAATCCGAATATCCCATACAGACAAAAGTCTCCTCCGTCGAAGGCGACGCGGTGGTTGTAGAGGCGGGGGCAAAAGAGGGAGTTATCCAGGGGATGAAAATGGCTGTATTTACCGAAAAGAACTTCGAATCGGGCATTGAATCAGGCATTTTGGAAATCGTCAAAGTGGGTGCATCCAGTTCCATGGCTAAGGTTATGCAAAAAGGCAGCGATATGAAGACCGGCATGAGGGCCAGAGAGGTACAGGCCAAAGAGGTACAGGCCAAAGAGGTACAAAAGTGAAGAGGTGTGAACTGGAGAGGGTGTACGTAGAGAAAAGATGCGAACGAGTGGGGATATATGAACGTGTGAAAGGGGTATACGTGGTGAAAAAACGATTCGTGTTTATCCTGTCAGCCCTATCAGCCATGTTATCAATGCTATCAATGTTAACGATGCTAGCCATATTACCCATGCTGATTTCCGGCTGTGCAACTCCTGATGGTACCGATTCGTCGGGAAAACCCTTTAGGGATAACTGGTGGAACTATTACGAACGAGGCGTTTCGCGCCAGGAGAGCGGGCAACTCAACGAGTCGGTTAGCGACATTACCTCAGCCATAGAAAAGCGCGAGGCCGACCAATGGCGCGCCCGTACTTATGGAATGCACTTCGTTGATTATTTCCCGCATCGGGAACTAGGCATTACATATTTCAAGATGAAAAGATATAACGATGCTTTAAGAGAGCTCGAGGCATCTCTTAACCAGGCGGAAAGTGCTAAGGCAAAATTCTATCTTAACAAGACCCGCAAGGCAATATTGGAGGAACAGGGAACCGGCGCACTGCCTCCAACCCTGACGATTAACATACCAAATAACATATCGAATAACATATCAAACGAAAATTATTTTACAAATGAGTTTTCCGTAAAGGTTTCGGGTATTGCCGAGGGTGAAAACTATATATCATCGGTGAATGTCAACGGAAAACCACTGCTTTTAGAACTTTCCGCTAAGAGGTTTTCCTTCGAATCGGAAGTGCCGTTATCCAGGGAAGGCTTGAATGATATAAAAATCGTGGCCGTCGACCTTGCAGGCAGGCAAGTTGAAAAAATCGTACGGATTAACGTGGACAGGCAGGGACCCGGTATTTCGGTAGACGAAATGCTTCGGACGGGGAATAAACTGAGGGTAAGCGGCAGCGTCTCCGATTCTTCGGGGATTATAAGCGTTGAGATAGGCGGCAAACCTTTTTACACTCTTTCTCCGGGTGCCGCCCCCCTGACGGACTTGCCTTTTAACGTAGAGACCATGATTAGCGAGGGGAAAGGCACCGTGGTTATGAAAGCAAAGGATATCGCGGGTAACGTTACGGAGACGGAGTTAACGGGTACGGAATTATCCGGTAATAGTGATCCCGTATTCATGGCGGATAACGTAAATGGCGGCAGCGTAATGTTCGACAATATAAACGTTGGCAATATAAACGCCGGTAACATAGCGTCCGGCAGCGTAAATGCGGCAAGCATACTGTTAGCCGAGGGAAGCCTGTCGGATGCCGATGTTTTATTGCCACGGTTTATGCCACGAATTTCACCATATTTTTTTGCGAGTTCTTTTCCGGAACGTGCGCTTGTCATTGGATTAAAAGACAAGGTAAGTTCAACCCCGCCTAATATCAAGCTAAAAGGTATAGGTTCCGAGCAGACATTACAGACATTATATGAAGACAAGATTGTCATCGAGGGCATCGTCAGTGACGACTCGAAAGTAAGCTCCATAAAGGTCAATAAAGAAGAGGTGCTGAAAAAACCCGGGAAGATGGTCTCTTTTTCTTACATCGCCAACCTCTCACCCGGAGTTAATACTTTTACAGTAGAGGCCATAGATGGAAGCGGCAACAAAGACACCAGGACGTTTAAAGTAAACCGGAAAGTGCAAGAGATAAAAAGCATCGTCTCAAGGCTTTCGCTGGCTCTTTTGCCTTTGGAGTTAAAAGGGGACAAAAGCCCTGCCAGTGACGTTATTTATGATCAGGTTGTCGAGTCGTTCGTACAGGATGGCAGGTTTAACATCGTTGACAGGCAGAGGTTAAGCGAAGTATTAAAGGAGCTGAAGTTAAGCCAATCCGATCTTGCGGACCCGTCAACTGCGATAAAGGCAGGAAAACTTGCCGCAGCCGAAGCAATCCTTATCGGTTCTTGCGTCGAAACAAAGGACTCTATCGAGATAATCATGAGGCTTATCGATACGGAAACCAGTGAAATACTTAGTTCGAACGATGCCTATGGCGAAAGGAAAAGCCTTAATGACGTAAAAGCGCTTTCAGAGGTGATTACGGTGAAGTTCAGAAACGATTTCCCACTCGTAGAGGGGATTGTAATAAAGGAAAGCGGCAACGGCATTATTACCGACCTTGGGCTTGATCAGAAATTAAAAAAGGGTAGAAAACTCATAATATTCAGGGCGGGCCAGGTGATAAAGCACCCTCAAACGGGCCGTATCCTTGGTGCCGATACCATTACCCTTGGCGAGGCGCGCGTGGAGTCCGTGCAGAAGGAATTCTCAAACGCCGTAGTAACCAAAAAGCCCAAAGAACAGTTAAAAACTACCGATATGGTGATTACGAAGTAATAGGGATTATTTTGTTCAGGCTAAATCACAGACCCCGCCGTTGCCGGCAACGCCTGCCAGAATAGACTACCGGTTACTGAAAACCGGGTGAAATCCCTGGCAATACAAGTTTTCACATTGATTTTAGCGACTTCTTGTCGCACCTTGCCCGCGATTCCGGCTTGCCCGGAATCGCCCTTAGTCCTTTTGTTCCGTCAACCGCATCCCGTTTGTTATCCTAACTCCTTTGCCGTCAACCCCACCCACTGTCGTTACTGCCGGTTAGAGCCGTCAGCCGCATTCGCGGGCCGGAATCTGTCCCTATATTTCCTTTTTCCGAACAAAAAATAATATTAATATGTTAAAATCCTTTACATAAAGTAGATTCGGCGAGTTAGTTGCGGTAGTTTTAGTTTTAACGATATTTTATTTGTTAACCATTAATTATCCGGAGGGGCATAACATGAAACTGTGCAACATGTCTTTGAAAACGAAAGTTGTCCTCCCATTCACACTTATCATGGCCTTTGGTGTAACCATTTGTATTTTCTTCGTTGTTTACGAGATGCGCCAGGCTATTTTGGACAAAATGGTACGAAACACGCTGCAGGGCTACAAGAACACCATTCTTAACTCTATGACCACTATGATGACCAATGGAAACATTGCGGCGGAAAAGGGGCCATTCATCGAGCAAATGAAGCAGATTATCGATCTGAAACTCGTGAGAGGAGAGTCCGTGCAGCGTGATTTTGGCCGTGGCAACGCCGCGGATAACGCTATGAACGAAAATGAAAAGGCAGTCATGGCAACCGGGCAGGAGAAGATCATCCTTGCAGGGGACTCCGTCGTCGGCATCTTTCCCTATATTGCCAAGTCCAACTACATGGGAAAGAACTGCCTTACGTGCCATATCGTAAAGGAAAACGAAGTGCTCGGTATAGTTTCCATTACCGTTCCAATAAAGGACGTACTTGGCATCCTGGGTTTTTTGAAAAACCTTTTTATCGGCATGGGTGTATGTGGAACGATTATCCTGTCGGTACTCATTGCGCTTATCATCCGCGCAACCCTCAAACAGCTTGGCGATGGGATTGCCGCTGCCGAACAGATCAAAAAAGGCAACCTTACGGTTGAATTCAAGGAAACTTGCGAAGACGAGATTGGACAGATTATCTCCGCTCTTAAAAGCATCGTCGAACTTTTAAACGGCTTCATGGGCAAAGTCATAAGGGTAACCGAATCCGTAACCGTGGGCAGCCAGGAGATTAGCTCAAGTTCCATGAGCATTGCGGAGGGTGCCAGCAGACAGGCAAAAGCCGCCATGGACGCGTCTTCGTCCATGGGCGAGATGACCTCCATTATCGCTACCAACGCCGAAAACGCAGTAGAGACGGAAACTCTGGCCCGTAAGGTGGCCGTGAACGCGGACGAAAGTGGCAAGGCCGTCGCGGAGGCCGTTAAGGCCATGAAAGATATAGCCGGGAAAATTTCGATAATAGAGGAGATAGCCCGGCAGACGAACCTTCTTGCACTCAACGCGGCCATCGAAGCAGCCCGTGCCGGTGAACACGGAAAGGGGTTTGCAGTGGTAGCCTCGGAGGTGCGAAAGCTTGCGGAACGAAGCCAGAAGGCTGCCGGAGAGATTGGCATCCTTTCGGCGTCGACGGTAAGGGTTTCGGACAAGGCAGGGGAACTCTTACGCGACCTCGTGCCGGATATCAAGAAAACGGCAGAGCTTATCGGAGAAATGTCCGCGGCTAGTTCCGAACAACGCACCGGGGCCGAAAGAATTAGTCACGCACTCCGTGAACTCGATGAAATAATTCAGCAAAACGCAGCCGCATCCGAGGAGTTGGCCTCTACCTCCGAAAGCCTGAAGGACCAATCGGAAAACCTCAGGGAGATCGTCGGATTTTTCCGCGTTGACGAAAAGAAGTTGGCCATCGGCCATGACGCATAAATATCATCATAAGCATATCGGCAGGATGGAGACAGGATATAGACAGGATATAGACACGATGAACGTGATATTGTGTTAAACAGAATATTGAGTTAAGCGGGAGATTGGCCGGATATTGAACGGATATTGAGATGATCGACAAAAGATTCGAATGCTGCATACTAGGTGCAGGACCTGCCGGCATGGGCGTGGCACTGGAGCTCATCGCCGGAGGAATAAAGGATATCGTCATCGTCGATACACACGATAAGGTTGGCGGGCTGGCAAGGACCGAGACTTATGGCGACGCACGTTTCGATATCGGCCCTCACAGGTTTTTTACCAAGAACAAGGAAGTCGATAACTTATGGCACGAGACTTTGGGTACGGATTTTATTCCGGTTAACAGGTTAACCCGAATCTATTACAAAAACAAGTTTTTCTATTATCCCATAAAACCATACGATGCGTTGGCCGGGCTTGGCATAGTCGAATCCATACACGCCCTTGCGTCCTTTGCCGCAGCCAAAGCCAAAAGGCACGACGAGCCCAAAACGTTCGAAGACTGGATAACCAATAAATTCGGAAGAAAGCTTTACGAAACTTTTTTCAAGACTTACACGGAAAAGGTTTGGGGCATTCCATGCAAAGAAATAGGCGCCGAGTGGGCCTCTCAACGGATTAAGGGCCTCGACATGATGCAGGTTTTACGAAATGCATTTACAAGTAGTGCCGGCAAGTTCATGACACGGACGGGTAAGTTACCAAGTGCTTTATCAAATACGCTGCCAAAAGCGACACCAAAGGCGTTACCGAAAACCTTGCCAAAAACCCTGGTAGATCAGTTCGATTACCCACGCCTGGGTGCCGGCCAGATGTACGAAGCGATGTGCGAAAAGGCCGTTAAAGCGGGCGTTACGCTGATGCTTCAGACCAGGGCCGCTTCTTTAATCCACAAAGACGGCCGTATAAAATCCGTGCTGGCAACGTCCGGCGGCAACGAGTACTCGATAAATGCAAAGCAGTATTTCAGCAGCATCCCGCTTACCCACTTTTTCAGGATGCTCCGGCCTGAAGAACCGGTGCAGGTGATGGAGGCGGTGGAAGCCCTTTATTATCGCGACCACATCACCGTAAACCTCCTCGTAGGGAGCGACAACCTTTTCCCGGATCAGTGGATTTACGTCCATTCCCCCGAAGTGGCGATGGCCAGGCTCGCCAATTACAACAACTTCTCCGCAGCGATGGTCAACAAAAAGGGCAAGACCGCCCTGAGCGTCGAGTATTTCGTCTTTCAGCACGAAGACTTATGGAAAAAACCCGACGATTATCTCAAAAACCTGGCCGTAGAGGAGCTGTCCCGCGTGGGGCTCATAAAGAGCGAGACCGTCGAGGGAGCGTGGGTCGTGCGCGAAACCGAAGCTTATCCAACCTACTACCTAGGATTCGGCAGGCACTACGACGTGCTGAAAGCCCGAACCGGCGAGTTTGGCAACATCTGCCAGATTGGCCGCGGCGGCATGTACAAGTACAACAACCAGGACCATTCCATCTATAGCGGCCTCCTTGCCGCAAGAAATTACCGCCACCCAAACGACAAGCCCTTCAATCTATGGGATATCAACATAGATACCGAATACCACGAATCGGGCGGGCGGAAATAACCCGATAGCAAGTGGCATTCATAAGAGTAATATGAGATTACTGGCTCACAGTCCTTGGAGTGTGTAGTGGGGTGCCGCCAGTGCCCAGCACACACTCGGAAGGGGTAGCGCCCCCGCAACGCCCCCCTTGGAACCGCCTTCGGATAATTCACTCATATGATTGCAAGTTGGCATAAATTTGATTCCACGAGATTCGATAAGCATTTCCCGGATAAAACCATTCACATAAAAGTGTAGAGGGGAAAATTAAGGCTCTTTTTGCGTTAAATATGCGTAAGGTTGTTGATATAGCGACAAAGTGACACGCGGAGACTTAGACACGGAATTTGCCTTTCTCCGCGTTCTCCGCGTGAGACATTCTTCTCTATTGTCGCACTCATCTGCGCCTACTCACCGATTAAGCGCCTGCGTCTTCATAGTACGCATATTTACCGCTAAAAGAGCCAAAATGAAATGCTACACTTTCCGTTATTCCGGTTAGAGCCGTCAGCCATATTCGCGAGGATGACAGAAAGAGCAAGGGCGATTCCGGACAAGCCGGAGTGGTGCGCCTGTGAGTGTGCATAGTCGGAAGGGTGGAAGTCCCTTTCAGGTATACGCTCTCCGGCCTGTAACAGAACGTAACTGCGTCGCCGCGAGGCGGGGTGGCAAGCTTCGGGAAGTGAAGAGCCAGTCCGTAGGATGACGAACTCGATTCGGCCTAAAGCATGGCGAGCCTGCCATTCAATGGCGAAGCCCGGACCGCTCGATAGCAACAACGTGAAAAGAGCGGAAGTCTGTCACGCTGAGGGGTAGCGTGTAAAAGCGATGACAGGGTGCCAGGGGTGTTTGGAGACGGAATGGTTTGAAGGCGATGCACATTAAGCCGGTAGGCCTGCACGGGGTAAGTGAGCGTGCAGAGTACAGAGCCTCCATAGTAGCGATGAAACCCCGGAAACGGGATGGAGCGAAGGGAGGCAGGAAGGTGGATGAGTGAAGAACATAACGAAAGAAGAAGACAAACCGGCGATAGTGGCAGAAATGTCTAATCAAGCCGGAGAGACCCATGTTCATGAGATAAGGAAGTGGGCGAAACCTTCGATATGGACGGAGCGCATGTTGACGGCACTTGAAGAAGGTGTGAAAGTGGGCAAACGGCTTAGGCCGAATGCTAAATTTGGCGGTCTTGGGTTGTTCACTTTAACCGCAACCAATGATTTAGCTTGTCAATCCCGATGTGGAAACCACCAACTGGAGAGCCGTATGCGGGAAATCCGCCTGTACGGTTCGGAGGTAGGGGAGGCGCAAGCCTTCCCTACCCTATACGACTGAGAAGGAACGATATTCCGACACCTTTCCGCCATCCCGGACGAACCGGAATGCGTCATATAAATGTCGACTTAACACCAGCCGGAATGACGGAACAAGGAAACCCATTGTTTTCTTGATTATCAACTGCCGTTTTCAGGATTATAGTCATTCGACATCAATCCCGGCTAATAATTATCTTCCTTATGCCATTAAGCCAATCGGCTTAACTAATTGTAAACTGGGTAGTCCACATATTGTAGTTGTTGATATCACCTGCAGGTGTTACGACAACATAAAGAGTAGATATACCTTTGCCAAAAAAGCTTAACGGCAGATCGCCGTACAAAGATACGTAGATCGGGCCTGTCGTGTTTGTTTTCCAGGGGGCAACGTTTGGGCTGAAACTGTTGTCGGGCATTATAAAGGAATTCGTTCCATTGGACGACAACACTAAATAAACGTCCACGCCGCCGGAAAAATATGGCAGGCCAACCTGGAGGTTGACAGCAGTGCCGCCAACGGCTATGCTTCCTACTCCGAAAGGTGCCGCATACTTAGGATTTGCACTGAAGGCAGGACTCAATACCTGGGTATAGTTATAAACGTTCTGTCCTGAAGGTACCGCCATAACGGTTGGAACCGGTGCCGGCGATAGTGGCAGGAAGGGAACGAATTTTTGTATTCGGTTGTTTCCGGTATCTGCTACGTACACGCTGCCCATCGAATCAAGTGCAATTCCCTCCGGAGTTGAAAATTGTCCAAATCCGCTGCCAAGACCTCCCCACAGGATAATATAGCCGCCACCGGAGTTAAATTTTTGTACCCGGTTGTTGCCGGTATCGAGCACGTAAATGTTGCCTGACGCATCCACGGCTACCGAGCCTGGTAAATTGAACTGGCCAATGCCTGAGCCATAAACTCCCCATTGGGTAATATAATTGCCAATGGAGTCAAACTTCTGTATCCGGTTGTTGCCGGTATCAGCCACGTACACGTTGCCTGCTGCGTCCACGGCTATCCCACGCGGCAAAGTGAACTGGCCATTACCAGAGCCATAACTTCCCCATTGGGTGATATAAGTACCGACGGAGTCAAACTTCTGTATGCGGTTGTTGTAAGTGTCCGCCACGTACACGTTGCCCAATGCATCCAGTGCGGTACCATGAGGGATAGAGAACTGGCCGATAGAGGAGCCAAGCTCCCCCCACTTGGTGAGGTAGGTACCAGAGGAGTTAAGCTTTTGTATGCGTTGGTTACCGGCGTCGGCCACGTACATATTTCCCAGCACATCCACGGCTATCCCTTTGGGTAGAGAGAACTGGGCATTAAGAATGCCAGAAGACCCCCATTTGTTGGCAAAATTACCACTGATACTAAACTTCTGTATTCGGTTATTTAGCGTGTCTGTCACGTACACGCTGCCGAAAGTATCGACCGACACCGACCATGGGCTTCTAAACTGGCTATTACCATAGCCAGTGGAACCCCATGACGCAACGTAGATGTAAGTATCGCTAAAGGCATTTGTGGCTAAAAGAAGGTAGATCGTCAACGTGAATATAATTACCATATGCCGAATTCGTTTAACATTGTCCATTTTGAACCTCCATTTAATAAACAGCCATTTTTATTTTAAGTCCAGTCAACGGGAATAAACTTTTTTTCATTGAACACCGGCTTTTCAATGCATATCAACGGGGAAAGATAAAACCGTACTAAGAAACCCGCTGAATCCACCTCCTATCAAAATTCTACCATATGATTTCCGCTCATGTAAATCAAAAAATATCTTGTCGTTCATCAACTTAATACAAAGTTGTATTCGAAAGAGTAACAAGGCGGCAAGGAGAAAGTGACGCAGGCGTACGAATACCCACCTCACGGGGGGTAGGGGGGTCACGTACGTCGAGGAGCTTTCGACGAAGCCAACGAAGTTAATCGAATGAATGCAATTTGGTATAAGGCAGGTGTGTTTTCCGGGAGAGCAGTTATAGGAGTCGGTTTTCCAGACTTCGTGGCATTAGGAGAGCAAAAAGACGCTTTTCTTATCATCTTCGTCGATTTCCTTTTAATAAACTTGTCATGGTACGAGCTTTACCTTTAAGACATGAGGGAGAACCCGCCAACTTTGGCCGTGCTCAAAACCTTGCCCGGAAAGCACTCTATAATTTTCGTACTAAAAGAAGGTAGAGATTCGAAATAATGGTAGAGAAATATTTTTTAAAATGGTAGACTATTTCAAATAATCAAGAAGGAAGAGAGGATGCAATATTGTATAATAAGCTGGAAAAGATGTCCGTAAAAGAAACGTTAATATACATATACACAAAAGGCTTTTCCTTTATCGGCGCGTTCAGGCACCTAAAAAAACTCAACCCCGTAATACTGCTGTATCATAACGTCTGCAAAGACGGCGTTAATGATTTGGGAAAATTCTTTGAACTCCAAATGTCGTATCTAAAGGACAATTATAGGATTATTTCTTTAGAAGAACTGGTTTTAAAGCTGCAGAGCGTCGATTGCCCGGTTGAAAATCTTGCCGCAGTAACGTTCGATGACGGCTACATGGACAATTACGACGTTGCATACCCCATATTAAGGCGTATGGGCATCCACGCCACTTTTTTTATTTCTTCGGGTTTTATTGACTCGGCAGATAATAAATATATGACGTGGGATATGATTAGGGAAGTGGCGGACTCGGGGTTTATAACAATAGGTAACCATACACACGGCCACAGAGTTCTTAAGACTCTTAGCAAAGAAGCACAAGCTGAGGAAATCAGAGCCGGCAGACAAAGACTTGAGGATATGTTATCTATAAAAATCACGTCTTTCGCATATCCTTATGGCAAGAAAAGACATTATTCGGCCGATACTGTAAACATAATCAGGGAAGACGGCTATGCATACGCGGTAAGCTCCTTTTCGAAATCCATGGAAATTCCAAACAAATGCATCTATGAAATTCCGCGTATCCCCATGGACAGGGCACGCAACATGCGGGAGTTCGAGGCCAGGCTATCGGTTTTATGGAGCGCAGTTCAATCCAAACTCGGACGGAATAAATAACATCAAGTTGCGGTCAAACAAGTAAAGGACAAGAACGGACAAAAGATTACCACGAAAGGCACGAAAAAAGGCACGAACAGCACGACACTATGTATTTCTGCACTTTTTCGTGCCTTTCGTGGTAATCTTTTGTCCTTTACTCTTTTGAATGCCACTTAGTATAAAACGTGGTTACTCTATGTGTCTATTGATGGGTGGCGGTATAATGCATGGGCTGTAAGCTAATCTTAATTAGCAAGCGGGTAGTCGTTGAGGTTGGTTTTTTCTACCACTTTGCTATTTTTCGGCCGGCAAGAAAGTCGATTACGCCCATTAAGGTACCGTAATTTCCAAGTGAGAAATAAAATGAAAAAGAAGCCGCCTTTCCTATAACCGGAAGTCTTTTTATTGGCGTCAGATAGGATGCGGCAAGACAATAAAACATCAACTGCAGAAACAATATACCCTTAATAACGTCGTTTTGAGGAGCCAGGGTAAGACTTGTAATAAACAGTAACAACAAAAATACCGGATTAAGCCTTCTCAGCACCTTGTTAACGAAAAGGCTTATGGCAAAAGACCCGTACTTGAAAGGGTTAAGAGTCTCGTTTCTGATGAATATACCTCTGAGACTTCTGGATACTATTCTTCTTCGCCTCCTGATTTCGTGACCCGGATTTGTTGATGGAACATCCATAAATGCCTTTGCACCCGGTTCATACATAAAACGATAATTTTGTGCGACAACCGTCAGGCAAACAAAAAGATCATCGGTTACGGCGGGAGGAACATCCCTGAATAATTCTTTTCTGATAACGTACAACGTTCCATCGTTGGACGATATACTTTCAACGTGGCTTTCTATGAGTTTCACTTTACCTGCCAACTTCATATAAGTATCCTGGGCGTCTTCAAGATTATAATTTTTTTTCGCTATCAGCTTATTTCCACACACTCCGCCTACTTTTTTATCGCCGAAATATCTGACAATTTTTAAAAGCGAGTCTCTTCCGAGCGTAACGTCCACATCCGTAAACGCCAATAGTTCTCCTTTACAGTGCCGGGATGCAACGTTCATTCCGTTATGTTTCCCTATATGTTCCTTGCCGGATAAGATGGTAACGTTTTCCGCAGAGCAAGACTCCGCCTTTTTCGAAGTGTCATCCGTACTTCCGTCCAGAAAGACAATAACCTCTAATTTCTCTTTTGGGTAATCCAGTGAAAGGGTATTTCTAAGCTTGTCACAAATCACGTCCCCGGCATTACGGGTAACCAATATAATACTAACATAGGGCAAGTCGGTCGACAACTTAATCTTCCTGGGGCCTTTCAAAACATAGATTGACATGCACAGTATGGGAACCAGAAAAAACGTGGCAAGAATCATGGCTAATGACAATACCATTAATAAAAACATTGGATTATAAATCATGTCGTAATTGTATTTTATAGTTTACCCGATTGTCAAGGTAAAAAGTTATTGTCAGGGGTCAACATGTCAGGCCCAAATTCCGATATAGAAATTTGTCATTGCGAGCGTAGCGAAGCAATCTCGTCTTGCTCTTGAGATTGCCGTGCACCTTTCAGGTGCTCGCAATGACAGTAGGATATAACATCTATTGTTTCTATATCGGGATTTGGGTCAGCACGGTAAATTTATTATAGCTATAGGATCTGGATTATATAAAGGTTTTGCGATTGTTTCCGGACATTGCCATTGAAACGACGTGGGTATTCAACCCCATAGCAGAGCATCCATCCTCCCCGCAAGGGGCTTCGCCCCCTTGACCCCCAAAACAAGACTGATGAACCCCAGGGGGCGGGGCATACGCGTCCTTAAAGGGGGTTTCAAAAGGGGGCAAAGCCCCCTTTGGCACCTCTTCCCTATAAGGGAAGAGGCGGGGGTGATAGGTGGCTTTTACCCTGCGCAGGTGCTTTCCTTGCTAACTTCGCACATGAGAACAAATTTACCGTGTTGGGTCAGGAGGTCGATGTTGACTTAAGCCGACCGGTAAAAGTATAATGGTATATCCGCATAACAACCCTCATCGAGGGCTATAATATCCTAAATCCACTCAAAAGTGGTCTTAACATTGTGGTCAATTTTATATATTATTATTTTACTTCAAAAGAGGTAATCACAACTGAAGATTGAGCTAGTAACTGATTTTTCCCAACTTCAGCCTTTTCGTGGCGAATGGAACGGACTTCTCCTTAAATCGTACGGCAAAAACGCGTTTTTAACCTACGAATGGCTGAGCAGTTGGTGGAGCGTCTACGGTGAGGGAAGAGAACTGGCTATTCTGCTGGCGAAAGACAACAACGTGCTTGTTGGCATTGCGCCCCTGTACGTCGAGTACGCCGAGGTAGCAGGACCCGTCCGGTTAAGGCAGGTGTGTTTTTTGGGAGACAAGTTCGTGGGATCGGATTTTCTCGACTTCGTGGCCCTGACGGGACGTGAGGACGCGGTTATCCGCCTCTTCGTCGATTTTCTCTTGAAAAACTTGTCATGGCACAGGCTTTACCTTGAGGACATGAAGGAGGACTCGCCAACCGTGGCCGTGCTCAAAACCTTGTCCGGGAAGTGCTCCCTGTCCTTTTACGTTAAGCGCAAATTTGCCTGCCCATATCTCGCCATGCCCGAATCGGTGGAGGAGTTTATAAAGCTGCCGGAGAGCACGTTCAAAAAGATCATTGCCAAAAAGACCATTCCTAAATTTTTTAAAGACTTTAACGTTGAGATCGATTACTCCGTTAGCGGTATCAATCATGGTGCAAATTACCGCACTAATAACGATACCGGCAATAATACTAATAACGATACTGGTAACGATGCAAGTCTCGATGCTTACCTGGAAAGACTGTTCGCCCTATTTGCCGAGCGGTGGGGAGACAGCGAGTGGCGGGGGTTTTTCGATGACGTAAAAAGGAGGAACTTTTACAAAAAGGCCTCTCTGGAGCTTGCCTCCGGCAACCTGCTCAGGCTCTCCGCTATCAAGGTAGGCGGCACAATCGAGGCCATGAACTACTCCCTGCTATTTGACGATTCTTATTATTACCTCCTGGGGGGATGCAGCAGGAAGGGACTAAAGATCAGGGCCGGCAACGTGCTCATGTTTAAGACACTCGAGTATCTCATCGGAAAGATAAGGGTTTATAACTTCCTCCGCGGGGCGGAGGCCTACAAGTATAGCTGGGGAGGCGTCGACTGTTTCACCGTTAACGTGCAAATGGGCAGAGGAGGCGTTGGCAAGCTCGTCTCCGCTTACGAGTCACTGGTACATAGGGCCAGGGCAATCATAAAAGCCCGGCTACGTAAGTGGAAAAAAGAGAAGAAGAAAAACTCCCGTTAGGGCCCGTCGATTTTCCTTCGTGGATATTTATCCGCCTGAGTGCAAAGGGGTCAGTGTGCCCGTCGTTAACCCCGGCGATAGTCGACACGGCTCCAGTGTAGCCGGCATCTTTCGCGGCCCGGATTACCCTGTTATCGAAGTTACCGTTTGGATAGGCCAGGGTGTTTACGGTGAATTTTAATTTGTCCTCTATGGCGGTTTTCGAGGTTGAGAGCTCTCTGTACAGATCGTCGTCGTCCAGTTCCGTCAGCAACCCGTGAGTGGCACTATGAGAGCCAAAGGTAACGTTAGAGCCGGACATTTCGCGTATCTGTTCCCATCCCAGGAAAGAGTTCTGCGAATATGGGAACCCGGGATGCCCGAGGTATTCGTCTAAAGCCTCTATGAGACAGTTTACCTGCATCTTGTCCACCCCCTTCAGTATCTCTATGAGTTCCGACACTGCGTCCCGGCCGGAAATTGCCTTTTCGAGCTGGGGGAAGAGGTATGCGAGACCTTTAGCGGAGAAAAAGTGGAGAAGTTTTTCCTTATCTCCGGAGGTATCGCCGCGACTCCTGCGCCTGATCTCATAAAGGCGTTTTTGGAGGCTTTTTATTAGAAAAACCAGCGACTCTTGCCAGAAGATCTTTTTCGTAGTGCCCACGTACCCCGTCGTGAGAAACACGGTGGCGGGTACCGCGTATGACTTAAGTATGGGGAAAGCGAAGAGATAGTTGTCCTGCCAGCCATCGTCGAAGGTGACGACGACGCACTTTCGTGGCAGCGGTACCCTATTAGCCAAAGCGGATACGAATTCGTCGAGGGCAATAGGGTCGAACTCGCGGGCAAGCAGACGCATTTGGGCCTCAAAACTCTCCTCGCAAACTACGATACCGGGCAATGAGACAACCTGAAGCGCCTCCTGAAGCGTATCTTGAATCGTAGCTTGAATCGTATCCTGAAGCGCCTCTTTTGGCAGTTGGCTGCGCGGCACCACCCTGTGGTAAGTAAGTATTACTCCGCAGGTTTTCCCTGAGCGTACGTGCCTGAGCCTCTGGTAAGCCTCACCCGCGCCGGAGATGGAAACGGCACCCGCCCAGAGGGTTTTTACGGTTTTTTTCAGGCGCTTCAGGCGCTTTAGGCGCTTGATGAGCTTGATGAACTTGATGCGATTAATTTGATTATCTTTCTCCATATGGCCGCAATCTCCTCTCTTTTTATAAACAGGAAGTCCCCGTACCGTGTACCCGTAATACGGGTGAGACGGACAAGGAGAAACACGGCCGTAAAATCGTAGGACAATGACGATGCCACAGCGGCTCCCACTATACCGTAACGGGGTATCAGAAGGAAGTTTAACGCCAGGTTGAGAATCATGGCGTATATGGAAACCTTCGACACCATGCCTGGTTGGTTAAGACTATAGAAATCCGTTTTCAATATATTCGTTACACTGAGAGCGAGCACTCCGGGCAGCAAGCAGGCCATGGATACGTAGGCGGGGAAAAATGCTTTCCCAAACAGAATCCAAATCATCAGCTTGCCCCCTATGGCGACGACGGTACAGGGTATCAACATTATGGCCAGCATGTGCCTGACCACTAGGGAAGAGAATTCCTTACCACGCTCTCCTTCCATCTCGAAACGTATGGGCAGGAAGGGCTTACTAACGGCCTCCGGCATGGCCAGAAGGATTTCAGCTACGGACACGCTTACCGCGTAGTACCCCAGGGCCTGGGAACCGTTGATGGCGGCAACGAATAAGTAGTCTATTCTGCGTACTACGTCGTCGGCACATATGCTCACGTACCCCCTGGCACCATAGGAGAGGGCATCCCTGACGTAAGACAATGACACGTCAAGTGGTGAGGTGCCGGGTTGAACCACCTTTGCCATAGACCATATACCTAAAAGGGCGGTGCCCAAAAGCCACCCGTAGAGGGCCGAAGAGAGAGCATCACCCGTGATTAGCCACAGCACTACCAACACAACCAGAGGCAGGGAAGAATAGAGCAGCTCCATAGAGTTTAGAAAGCCGATGTTTTTGGTGGCAGTCAAAAGGTCTACACCCGTCTTTTCACTCATCACAAAGAATACGGAGGCTATGACGAAAGGCAGGTAAATCCTGAGCGAATTACCCGGCGGCTTGTAGTATTTGCCTACGTCGAGCACAAACCACGTAACCGCCATCAGCAGGATACTTAAAAGCAGGGTAAAGACAATGGTGCTGGCTACGGCTCTTTTACGATCATACTTTCGGCCTGCTATGAGGTACATGCTTCCCAGGCCAAAGCCGATGTTGCCAAAACTCACAACGATGCCGGGAATAGTTGTGAGCAGGCCAAAGTCACCTCTGGCCACAGGTCCCAGCAGACGGGTAGTGGCAATGTTTTTCACGATACGGATACCAAACCGCAATACGGCCGTAATTATGGTTGAAAAGGCGAGCCTGTTTAGTTGTGCAACTTTACCGGAGAGTTCCTCACTGCGGGCTTTCTCGCCGTTAAGCTTATCCTCGGAGTCCATTGTCCTTTAGACTACCGCCGTCGTACAGGTAATTTTTTGCACTTGCCTCGAACTCCTTCTTCCGTCCGAGCGCAAGTATTCCTTTTATGGATCCGTACATACGTGAGTAAATCGTTAAAAGTTCTATTAACATTATCGGCGGCACGCTTAATAAGAGCGGGGGTTGCACGCCTTTTTCGGCGGTTCTCTTGCGGTACACCCTTAAGGTTTTTAAGGATTGCCTGAACCACTGGGCCAGAATGATTAATATCGTAAGAACTTGCATGAAGGGCGCAAATGGAAAAAGCATTATCATGCCCAGGAGGGCAACGGGAAAGAAAGTGCTGCCGCCCGTATCGAACATCTTGCCGGTGTGCAGGAACTTATCCCTCTGGTAGCCCGTCTGTCGCTTCACTATGTCCGAAAACTTTGGACCTATCTGCCAGTATACGAAAGCATCCTTTGCAAATACGGCCCTGGCACCATTGATGAGAGCCTTGTTGACAAAGAGCACGTCTTCCGCAACCGGCGTCCATTCCGGAAATCCTCCAACCTTCTCCCACACCCGCCGTCTGTAAGCCACGGAAAAACCGCCGGCTATACGCTCTTCGTTGTCGATTGTCCTGAAGAGGGAAGCACCGTAGACGTCCCCCATATCGAAGTCCATACCAAAGATCTTTTTCCGTACGGACATAATCTTGAAGTTGCCTCCCACGTAATCGGCCTTCCCCGAAAGGATAGGCTCGCAGACCTTTTCGAGCCAATCGTCGGCGGGCATGTTTCCGCCGTCCACCTGTGCTATTATATCGGCGTCGGTGTGGCTTACGGCCACGTTACGGCCTTTGCCGGGGAAAGCCCCGGGACTGACGCACAGCTTGATGCGACCGTCCAGGGCGCCGGCCCTCTCTATGATTCCGACGGTATCGTCGGTAGAGCCGGCGTCTGTGAATATGATTTCACCGTTTTGCGGCAACTGCCGTGCGAGCGAGGCGATGAGCTCTTTTAACCCTTCTTCCTCATTTTTTACCGGAATTACAACGGCTATTTTTTCCAAGCTTCCATCTCCGCGATCGTTTTCATGTATATCTCTTCCAAAGCCGTCAGTGACGTTTGGAGAGAAAATCTTGATTCCACTGTTTTCCGTGCATTTTTAGCAATTCTTGCACGGAGTATCTTATCCTCTTTCAACGTAATAATGGCACCGGCTAGTCCCTTTACGTCCTCCGGGTCCGCCAGAAGTCCGTCGTAGCCATGGGTAATGACACCCTCTACCCCTCCTACTTTCGTGGCAACTACGGGTACCCCCATAGCCATAGCCTCGAGCACCGCCATGGGCGTACCCTCCGTGCGGGACGTGAGCAGGAGCGCGTCCAGCTTGCCGTATAGCACGCGCAGGTTATCCCTTTCGACGTGCCCCTGGAAATGGAAACACCCCCCCAGGTTAAGCTCTTCTGCGAGGATTTTGATTGAGGCCTCCAGCGGCCCGGTGCCTGCCATGTAAAACTCTAAGGATTTAGACTGCGGCCCGCCAATCCCGCGAATTCGGCTAAACGGCTCTGCTGACGAAGCTCTAGCCGCAATGACGAATTCGGAAGAGCCCGTGGCAGCATCCGGGTTTACCACGGCATTGGCCACGGAGACGAAGATATCCGGTCCCTTTTCAGGACTCAACCTGCCTACGAAACCCACTCTAAAAGGAGTATCCCGGCCTCCGCGCTCGTCATCGCCCGGCCCCGGGCTCCAGAAGTCAAGATCTACGCCATTTTTAACAACGTGTACGCCGTCTATACCGTAGTCACGGGCCCCGTCGGCTAAATCCTCCGATACTGCGACGACGGCGTCAAACCTCTTCAAAGCTTTCTTACCTATGTAAGCGTAAAAGACGCTCCTCCTTCTGTTTACTATCCATCCGTGGAGCGTACCCACCAGAGCTATTTTAGGAAAGAGCTTTTTGACAAAAACCCCTATGAAGTTTGCTTTCGAGTCATTGCAGTGCACAAGGACAACGCCGTACTTTTTTATTATCCTGGCGAGCCTCAGTATCTGAAGGGGGTCGAAAAACCGTATGCCCGGCAACTCGAAAAACTCCGCACCAATCTCCTTAAACCGTCGCGCAATCGGTTCCAAACTATCGCCATACTTTCTCAGGTACACCACAAGAGGCCTTAACCGCTCTTCCCCGGAGTTTTCATGCCATCGACCTAAAAGAAAGCGCACCTGCTCCGCTATGACGGTATCCGCTCCGCCACCGCCTCCGGAGGACTGTCGCAGAATGAGTATGGAACGTTCTCCGTCACCTCCACGCAAGAATCTTTCCTTCCGGTTCGGTAATTCCGATCATTTTTGTATCACGTTGCACGAGATAACCCTGAACTTCCCTACGGGTATTTTTGATAGATCGGAGAAGAAATTATAATTTTTCCAGGCCCCGCCGTCCGCCCCCAGGTTCTCGAAATATATGCTGATATCGCTGGCGTTGTCGCCGTTGAACATACCATATTTCTGCATGGCTTTTGCTATAATTTTAGTGGCGGGGGAGAGGTTAAGCGTGTCGAGGTTCAGAGCGGGGTCTAGCTGCAGTCTGGCCCCTTCGAGCAGGTACTGTGAGCCGTACATGGTGCCGTCCGTGCGGGAGGCGGAGGGACTACAGAGCTGGGTTTTACCCCCTGATGTAAGGCCCAGCCGGTTTATTGGCCCAGCAAAAATAAGAGCGTGGTTTATTACACCGGCTGCTATCTCCTCCGGCCTTATGAGACCGGCTATTAGGGGAAACCCGCTGCCCCGCGAACCGTACTTCCACCAGTAGTTACCCGTAAAAGCCGTCCTGTAGCCCGGCCCGGTCAGGTCCCACACCGCTATGGTACTTGCCACCCAGCCGGTGGCGGTCAGTTGCGCCCGTGAGAAATCCCAGCTCTTTTTTGCGACGGGGTCTACCAGAAGCATGTGGCCATCGGTCGATGGATCGGGCCACACACCGACGGGGATGGGAATTCCGGTGGCTATGCCGGTTCCGTTGGGATCGACGGCAGGGTCAAATGGGCCCGAGCCGGTTACCGTAACCTTTGGGGCGGCTTGTGAATCGATGACGAAAAGAGGAACCGTCCATTTCACGAAGTTGCCGTTAATAGTATTTATTTTTTTCGTAAGTGTCGAGATCATGGAACTCGAATTCGGGTCTATTGTGGGGTTTGCCGGTAGGGGCGTGTTCCAGGGCGAGGTGCCGGAAAACGCTACGAAGCCTGCCGGTAAAGACATGCCCAGGTAACCGGTGCCGGCCGTATGGGCATACACGATTAAAAGACACTGGACGGCTGCAAACATCGATAGCAGAAGGTATAGCTTAATTTTAGTCGTCATGTAATTTTCCCTCTTAGTTACGGTTGTCGTTAATACTGTTAATACTATATAGAATATCCTATTCATAGTATACCATATCACATCTAAAATAATCGCCGATTAACGATAATTATCGATAGTGCTTATTCGGGATGCGTATTTTTTACTATGTTACACTTGAGCACCCTGAACTTGTCTATGGGTATGTTTTGCAGATCCTGGAACATATTATAATTTTTCCACTTTCCGCCGTCCGGACCCAGGTTTTGAAAGTATATGACTAAATCGGAAGCGTTGTCGCCGTCGTACATTCCGTATTTTTGCATGGCCCTGGCGATGATCTTCGTTGCCGGCGACAAGTTTAGAGTGTCCAGGTTCAGAGACGGGTCGAGCTGCAGCCTGGCTCCTTCGGCAATAAACTGCGTACCGTTTTCCGCGGCGTCCGTGCGTGAGGCGGTTGGACTGCAGAGTTCGGACTTGCCTCCTGCCGACGAACTCCGGCGATTTATTGGCGAGGCAAAGACCAGGGCATGCTTTATTTCACCGGCCTCGATCTCCTCCGGCCTTATGAGTCCGGCTATAAGGGGAAAGCCGCTGCCCCTGGATCCGTAAGTCCACCAGTTATTACCCTTAAATGGAGCCCTGAAGCCGGGACCGTTGAGGTCCCACACCGCTATGGTACTTGCCATCCAACCATTGCTCATCTTGCGCGCCCGCGAAAAATCCCAGCTTTTTCTTGCCTTCGGATCCACCAGGAGCATGTGGGCGTCAGACATCGGATCGGGCCACACGCCATCGGGTATGGGTAACCCTTTGGCTATCCCTGTCCCGTTTGGGTCAACGGCCGGGTCCAGGTTTTCCGAAAGTGTGCGTACGTCCACTTTAGGGCTCTTTTGTGAATCGATAACGAA
>JADFXJ010000063.1 GCA_015233615.1 Nitrospirota bacterium | reverse complement strand
CAAGATCGTTTTCAGATAACATCTTAAGCCCAATATTATCTACGTCGTTTTGTATTTCATTTATTTCCTTGTCAAGGTATTCCTCTAACTCATTTCCACTGTCGTATTTACCGATGGTAATATCCGGGGTAAAATCGGCTCTGTACTGATCCCTTAGTTTAAAAACCTCTTGTTCCATATCGTTTTCATTCATCTTTTGCCTGTTCTTTATATTACTCATGAGGCGTTTGCTCCTCAAAAGGAGATATATATTTATACCCAGGCTTAACGTGGCACACTCTCCAAGTGTGATTATCAAAACACCCATTTCCATGTCTGATGCCTCCTATATGCTTACGTTACAGGTTATCAGTCTCCCAACTCAGGTACTGCCTGGTTAGCGAAAAGATAAATAGCATCCTGTCTTTTCCAATACCTGTATTATACTACGAAAGCACTAAAATTGAAAACACGAAGCATAAATTTGATAAGTCCCCGTATTTTAAAGAAAAGTGTCTTTTTGAGGAGTCACGTTCTAACTAATCAGTATCCGATCCTTCAATTTTGCCGCTTTTAACCCGCCACTGCGGCATTGCGTTTCAAGGTTATCCAAAGTGCAGAGCATTTTGTCATTCAAGCGTATTAAATCTCCACAGTGCAGATGTACCACTTTAATATTTTCTTTGCTTAATTTGTCATTGACTTCGAAGCCAATAGCTTGTAACTCCTCTATCTCTCCTATCGTATTCTGAATCGTTCTGCTTATAATGGTTACATCCTGAGACGGCAGACCAATGGCGTCCGTGCTCGTACAATTAGGGGACACCTTAAAATCTTCATACCCCGGTTGCAGAACTTTAGCCTCGATTCCTGAAATCCGTGCGTTCATCATTTTATTAACCAAAATGCTTATTGAAACGGATATTAGTAGTACTATGGCGAGTACTACAATAAGCCGTTTCGTAAAACCCTCGAATGTGTCCTCGCGACTCGCTTTTCCGGACGTTTGCAAATATCTCGTCAACTCATAGAAGCCTTGTTTTATGGTCTGGTAATTGGAGTCTATAAACATGGTGTCTACGCTTAAGCCGACTGAGGCCATGTCCATGGATGCTACCGCGGATTGTTTGTACTTTGCAAGTTGTTTTTCAAGTTCTTCAAGCAGTTTTTTCTCCTCCGTATCCGTACGGTTATCCTGAATTTTCTCTTTAATGTCTTTTGACAGTTCATTGAGGATTGAGAGTTGCTGCTTTTTTAAAAAATCAATTTTTTGAGGTGCGTAATTAGCATTAGTACGGCTTATAATCTTATAGAGGTTCGAATGGGCGCTTGAAAACTCCGAAGACATTCTACTTATAGCATAATTGTCGGCATTGATCCTCTCCAGGATATCCCATCCGCTTCGAAGTTTCACGTAAGACAAGACGCTAAATACAACCATTAAAATAATGATAATAAATAGTGAGATTAACAATCTGAATAAATGCAATGCGTCAAATAATCTATTTACAAACATGACGTCTCCTTACAGATAGAGAGCATTTCCCTGACGGGATTACTTGTATACGCCGCCGCCTATTGAAAGATCTCTGTGTATTTCCATATATATCCGCTTTATTCGATCATCTTTGTAACACGATTCGTAAATTTATAATACCGCCGGAGCTGATCTTATATTCTATCATTCAAAACATACTTCTACAAACAAATTGCCGGCAACCGTTTCAAAAGAAACCAGCACGACAGGCCCTTTTGTTTTATGAGTGATCGTGTGGTCCTTGCCGACTATCACGGAGGGAATCGCCATATCGAACTTGTACCCTTTTTCAGATAACAATTTTTTCGCGCCTCCCATAACCATATTAGTTATTTCACCTACGACGTCGGAAATACTGTCGTCAATCTTTCCAAACTCCTCTCCCAGCATTTGAGATGCTATCTGTAAAATAGCCGACTCCTTGAAAGTAATTGCCAGGGAGCCCTTTGTTTTAGCGCTACTCAGTCCTATAACGCCGGTCACGTCACCCTGGGCCTTTTCGCCTTGCTTTAAAGTGGGTTTGCCTGGTTTTGCTTCCGTTTTAGCCATTGTAGAGAGAACGTTCACAAGCGACACCAAAAAAGGATTAACAATTTCCGCGTTCATAATTTAATCTCCATTTTATCCAATCGTTATCGCCGTTATTTATTACCATTTTTATATTATGATTTTAAAATGTGATAATTCAAGAAAAATGATTTTTTTCAGTGAGGACTTTATGAAAAATTAATTTTTCATAGTATGCTGTGAAAAGGGTTATTTTTCATACATATCAAGGGGTTTTCGGAATATATTCACCTTATTTAGCAGGAAAAGAGAAGGCTCATTTGGCGTTAAATATGCGTGTTATCATTGATAAAAGGCCAGCACCTCTAAAATGTCGAACGTTGAACAAGTCACATCGATGAAGGAACATTCTACCCCCGGTTATCCTCCGTAGCGGAGGATAACCGAAGATAATTGCCGTGCAAAAATTACTTTGCTGGGGAAGCTGCCGGTGCTGCCGATGCGCCCGCTGCTGCTGGAGATGCCGCAGGTGCCGCAGATGCGCCCGCTGCCGCTGGAGATGCCGCAGGAGATGCAGATGGTGCGCCCGATACTGCAGGGGATGCCGCAGGAGATGCCTCCGGCGATGCCGATGGCGATGCCGCAGGAGTTGCTTCTGTGGCTGCCGATGGTGCCGGTGCCGGAACCTCTTTCGGCTTACAGCCGGCAAAGGTCAGAAAAGAGAACACCAGCAACGATACAAGTAACCCGTATCCTACATACTTCATTTCTTACTTCCTCCTTAAAGTTTGTTTTTTACTGCCTTATACAATATATAATGGCAGCATTCCTTTTCGTAACAATGTTCTGTATAATATAACATAAGCCAACATTATTATGGCAATAGAAAAAGAAAATAAATATTGTGACAATTGGTCCCGCCAGGAGAGGATACCGGGAAAAGGCGATGTAAGTGCCTGCGAGAGCGTCAGGAGCCCCCGGAAAGCCATTAATGCCATAACCGGCTCCCACGCCATGGAAATTGCCAAAGAAACCGAAAGGCCTCTGCTTACCACGGAAAACTGGGGACTCATATCCAATGCTATTTACAAGTATTTTAATACCGGGTGCCGGATTACAAAGAGCCCCGGCTACGGTGATATCGACGCCATGTCAAATGTAGTGGCGGAAAAGATAGGTCTGATAGACCCACTCATCGAGATGCACTCCTCCTCGGTATGCCCCAACTGCAATTCAGTGTGCTGTATAGACAAGTTTGGACGCTATGACTTCGACGATCTCCTGTACGTTTGCTCCATGGGGGTAAAGCCCATGAGCCACGGCTACGATAGCATCAGGGACGAAACCGCCCGGTGCAGGTTTCTTTCCGCTAACGGCTGCGTAGAGAAAAGAGCTCTCAGACCCTTCCGTTGCAATTGGTATTTCTGCGAGCCCCTTATAGATCGCTTGAATTCGGGAAGCCAAAGACACTACAGGCACCTTTCGGCACTGCTATCCGAAGTCATCGCCCTCAGGCGGGAACTCGTAGATCGATTATACGGGTTATTCATTATGAGCTCTGCCCGATAAGCTCTTCTATCCGATAGCCGGTTTACCCTGAAAGTTAGCCTCGGCCTGGCAGTTAACGTCGTAATGTGACCGCATTCAATAGGTATAAAACAGCCGTGACAGCGGGGATACTCACCTGACGTAAATGAAAAGAAAAAAGTCGTGGAAGATTTTGTCGTGTCTCAGTGTTACATAAGGGGATAGCTCCTGTACGGCAAACTTGAAGAATTCCTCCGGATGTAAATAATTGAGTTCGTAGCTCTTAACCGGGCAGTGGGCACTAAGGGCGTTAAATGCCAGTGCCTTGCGGCAGTGCCCGAAAAGCTTCTTTAAGACGTTTTTAATAGTCTTGCCCAGTCCATCCACTTTTAGATTGAAAACCCCTACGAGGAATATATAATCAAAGTCTTCGTGAAGGTCTTCCTCTTCGACGTCAAAGACATGGAAGGAGCAGCCGGGGTGCTTTTCTCTGGCCATTTCTATTAACCTGGAGTTTATGTCGCAGCCAGTGTACTCGACTTGCAACCCCCTATTTGCGAGAAAATCGTAAAGGTCGCCCTTGCCACAACCATAGTCGAGGATTTTGCCGCACAGATCTGGCGCTACATCGAGGAGGCACTCGTAGTGGAGTTTTTGTCCGGGAGTGCTCCAGCGCAGGGCCTCAGGCCTGTCCCCGTGAATTTCCACGGTTCTGTCGAAATAAGATATGACGTATTCCTTGTAAAGATCATCCATAGGTTAGTTCCTCACTCAACCGATACTACACCCGGCACTGCAAAAATTGCCATGCGGACACGGCATAACTTTGCCCGTAACGTACTAAGTAAGCCGGGGTACCGGCTCCTTTCAGCCTAATCGCAGTTGATAAGGGCATCGATGAGGAGCTCTTTCTTTATGGGCTTTATGATCGTAGCACGGGCGTGGGGGGAGGTATGCTCTAAATCGTTGTATGCGGTAGTGATTATAATGGGCTTTCCCTTGTTTACCTCCATTATTTTTTCGATCATGTAAAGGCCGTTCATTAAAGGCATCTCTATGTCGGTCACTATTATATCCGGGTCAGAGTCCATAAATATTTTTATACCCTCTATGCCGTTGGCTGCCTCCAAAACCTCTTTGCAGCGTCTTCGCAAAAACTGGCCGACTGTCTTGCGTATCATCTCGTCGTCCTCTACGTATAGTATCCGTTTATCCCTGAGATCGTTCATACGTTCATTTTAACGTTTTCGGCACATTATTATCTACAAAATATTATGACGTTTATGATTTTACCCAAGTATCGATTTCAGACGCCGGCAAAGGGGTTCTACGGTGGTTATCATGTGGTTATCTTTGAACCGTTTTTTTGTCTTCGGGGAATATTTTACCCGGGTTGAGAATATTCTTCGGGTCGAAGAGCTTTTTAATCCCCCTCATGAGGGTTAAATTCGTCATGTCCAGTTCCATGTCTATGTACCTGGCCTTGGTTAGGCCGACACCGTGCTCACCCGAAATGGTACCCCCAAGGTTTAGTGTAAGTTCGAATATCTCCTTGATAAGATTCGATGCACGCTGGTAGTTTTCCTTGTTGTGCCTGTCGGTCATGATGTTGGCGTGGATATTTCCATCGCCGGCGTGGCCAAAACATGCGATGGGAATGCCGCTACGGCTGGAGAGCTTGTTCAGGCCGGACAGGAGTTCCGGCACCTTGCTTATGGGCACGACGATATCCTCGTTTATCTTGGTTGGGCTGAGTCTGTAAAGGGCCGGAGATATTACTCTTCTGGCTTCCCACAGATACTCCCTCGATTGCTCGCTTTCGGCGATCTTTATCTTGCCCTGAAATTCGTTACAGATGGTAAAAATCTTTTCGGCCTCCTGGGCGATAGCCCTGCGGTTGCCATCGGCTTCTATGAGGAGCAAGGCCTCTACGTCCTCCGGAAACCCGACGTTTTTATACCGGTTCACTGCCTGAAGGGTCATGTTGTCCATGATTTCGAGGGTGCGGGGTATGATGCCCGATGCTATGATGCGGGAGACCGTTTTACCCGCTAACTCAAGCGAGGGAAACGCAGAAAGGAGCGTGATTATGCTTTCAGGCTTTGGCAGCACCTTTAGCCGTATCTTGGTTATTATAGCCAGTGTGCCTTCGGAACCCACGAGAAGCCTGGTCAGATCATAACCCACTACGCCTTTGGACGTCTGCACGCCCGTGGTAAAGAGGGTACCGTCGGGCAGGACAGCCTCAAGCTGCATCACGTAGTCACGGGTGACACCGTACTTGAGCGCACGGGGGCCACCGGCGTTTTCGGCAACGTTTCCGCCAATAGTGCAGGTGGCCAGACTAGCCGGGTCGGGTGGATAAAAATACCCTTTTGCGTCCAGCTCCTTTTGGAGATCGCCGTTTACCACGCCGGGCTCGACCATTACGTTTAAGTTTTCGGTATCCACGTCAACGATGGCGTTCATCTTCTCAAAACTCAGGAGTATGGAATTTTCCGTGGGTACGGCACCTCCGGTCAAGCCGGTGCCGGCCCCTCTGGGTATGATCGCGTAGTCGTTTTCATGGGCAAACCGGGCGAGCTTTATAACGTCCGTCGTGTCGTGGGGCCAGACAACCGCCTGCGGCGTAACGTCTATACCGGATGCATCGTAGCCGTAGCATATGATGTCCTCCGTTTCTATAGAAAACCTGTCTTCCGGTAATATTTTCCTTAAGCTTTTCATGCTGCACCCTTATTTTTATGGTATTATAAGCAATTCGAACGAATAACGCAATTAAAGGAGGATAAATGTCTAAGACTTACAACATCGGCGTAATCGGCGGTGACGGCACCGGCCCGGAGGTAATTGCCGAAGGAATAAAAGTACTCGAATCGGCTGCGTCGCGTTTTGGCTTCAAGCTTGAATTTACCCGCTACGACTTTGGCGGGGAAAGGTATCTGAAGACTTCTGAGGTGCTCCCCGAAAGTGCCGTCACGGATCTGTCACGCCACCATGCCATATTCTTAGGGGCCATAGGGCATCCCAAAGTCAAGCCCGGCATACTCGAAAAGGGGATACTTTTGAAGCTGCGCTTCGATCTCGATCTATATATAAACCTGCGCCCGGTGAAATTATTTCCGGGTGTCGAGTGTCCGCTCAAAGACAAGGGGCCCCGTGACGTCGACTTCGTAGTCGTTCGTGAAAACACCGAAGGGCTTTACACCGGAACCGGCGGTTTTTTCAAAAAGGGTACTAAAGATGAGGTAGCCGTACAGGAGTCCATAAACACCAGAAAGGGGGTTGAACGTTGTGTCAGGTATGCCTTCGAGTACTGCAAAAAGCGCAATAAGGACAGAAAAATCACCTTGTGTGGCAAGACAAACGTCCTGACCTATGCCTTCGACCTATGGGAGAGAACCTTTTACGAGGTGGGCAGTGAGTACCCGGAAATCAAGGCGGACTATGCCCACGTGGACGCCATCACCATGTGGTTCGTTAAAAACCCCGAATGGTTCGACGTAATAGTCACGGATAACATGTTCGGCGACATTATAACCGACCTGGGGGCCATGATCCAGGGCGGCATGGGCGTTGCGGCGGGTGGCAATATCAATCCGGAGGGGACGGCCATGTTCGAGCCCATAGGTGGGTCCGCTCCGAAATACGCGGGCCAAAACGTTATAAATCCCCTGGCCGCCATATGTGCCGGCGCCATGTTGCTCGATCACCTGGGCGAAACGCAGGCCGCCAGTACCATCGAGAACTCCGTCATGGAGGTTACCGGCAAGCACCTCAAGAGCATGGCCGCTGGATACATGGGATACACTACAACCGGGGTGGGCGACCTTGTAGCCAACTTAGTTTCGAAGATTCAGGCATAGATGCCTGATTTCATGGGCGGCTGATCTCACGGATAACCGATTGCACGGCAGTGGTGGAATGAGGTGCCGGCAGTGACTGAACCAGGAAGCGCGTTATTATTGTGATTCCGAACCCCCGTTACAGGATCAATACTCGTCTGAATCTATGTACATGGAGGGGGCACCGAAGTAATATCCCTGTGAGTAGTCTATTCCTAATTTCATCACGTCCGCAAAAACGTTGCTATCCTGAACAAAGGTGGCTATTACCTTCATGTTTGTCTTCCTGGCATAGTTGGTAATGGCTTTTACCGCATCGTAATGTTTCGGGGACGTGTGGATTTTTGTAACGAACCGGCTTCCAATCTTTATATAGTCGGCCTTTAACCTCGATAAAAAGTTAATGTCCGACTTCAGGTCAAAAAAATTATCCACGGCAAACTTAAAACCTCTTGCCCTTAACTCCTTTGTGCGGTCGATAAACTCCTTACATTCCTGACATTCCTGCACGCATTCGTTCAGTTGTACCTCGAAGAACATCCTGTCAGGCCGTATGCCGGTGGAAGGTATATAGTTTTTTATAAACTCGAAAATATAATCGTTATTTATGTCATCTTCTTTAACGTTAATCGAAAATTCATATGGTGTTCTTTTAAAAGCCGCAATGCTTTTTTTAATTATTTCCATGGTAATAAGCGGAATAAAACCGGCTTCCTTAGAATATTTGATGAAATTACCCGGTACTATAATCTTGTCCCCGTCTACTATCCTTGCCAGACACTCATATTTCGTTGTCGTTCCGGATGAATTGCATACGATAGGTTGATAGAAAGGGATGAGAGTGTTGTTGGCCAGGGCGCTTCTTACAGAATCGAGCCAGAACAGCTTATTGTGCCGGGGTGTATCTGCATCACGTGAGACAAAGTTCATTGCCGTCGGGTAAAGCGCTATGCCGGCCTGAAGCGAAAGAGTCTTTAACCTTTGCATTTGAACCTGTGTAAGCTTTATATCGTTAATCTTCTCTCTGTCGGCGTAAAACAAGGCAATAGGTTCAGAGTTTATTACGATTGGCAATATTATAAAGGTTTGCGGGGAAATCAGTTTTCGATACCAATCGGGGATATAGTTTTTTACGTTAGGATCATTTATATCGCTTATATCGATGGTAACGTTTTTCTCAAGCGACAGGTCGAATACGTTGCGATGTTTTCCAATTTCGAATCTGAAACCCTGTATCAATTTATTAATGTTTGCACCACAGCCTAACTTCCCTGTCATTAAAGACTCTCCCCTTGTTCGCATACAAAACAGTACCCTTGTAAAACCCATCTCCTCATACATAATGTGCAGGATAAGATTAATTATTTCGCTTGCAGAATCAGTTTCTATCAAAAGTCTGGCAACTTCGTCGATACTGTTACTGTATAGTGAGTAAGCACTGTCCAGAGCTAAAGTATCATCGTCTGTACCAGGTTCATCGCCTGAACGAGGCTCATAACCTACGCCTGGTTCATTTGCCTCTCCAATGGGATCATAATTATTTTCGGTAAGAACAGTACTTTCCCCTACAGGCGTTACAACTGCGGTTTCGAAGAAACATTCGAACTGTGCTTCGAACACTACGCTGTTAACGGTACCGAGAAATGGGATTTCATCCGTGTTTATCTTTAATATTTCAGCGTGCCTTTTAATGTCTTTCAAAGAGACGTCCAGTACCTTTCTAACGTCTTCGACGGATATGGTGAAACAATCACTGTACCGTTGCAATAGTTGCTTTAAAAGCGGAGGATTGTTTTTTATGTCTATAATACCAAAACTCAGCATGTTGGAAAAGCATACTACACAGTGTAACCGGTCATCCTTCGACGATGGTTTAGGGAAAGCGGCATACGGCAATATACTCATAGTTCCAATAATATCGTCGGATATATTCCATTCATTTGCCATGGCAATCCCAATTTCTTCATATGACAATCCAGGTGCGGATTTTGCGTACGGCGATTCATCTTCTGGCACGTTGTCCGGGAAGCCGGGGAACTCTTTACTTAACTCCGGCATGTAAAAGGCGATTAGAAGCTTGCCAAGGCTATGAAATACCGAGCATAGAAAGACTATTTCCAAATCGATATCTCCAATAATTTTGCTTATCTCTCTGGCTATCGAGCCGCTCATAAACGACGATAAGAAAGCGTTCTTTGCCTCTATGGGGAGACTCTTATCGCAGAGAGGTTCGAGCACGGAAAGAGATATGGCGGCTCTTTTAACTTCATCGTAGCCTAAGATAAAAATAGCCTGTGATACCGAGTCTATCTTGCCTTCCAATTGGTAATTGGCGTAATATACACTGTTTACCAAACTTAGAAGCTTTTTGGTCAGGCCAAAGTCGTTTAAAACGGTGTCAGCCATCTCGGTTATCGAAGGTGCGTAACGCGAAGCCTGCTTTCTTATCAAATTTATCGTTGCCCGGGATATGGCGGGAAAATCACCAACTTCTTCGATTCTGGCTTTAAGTGCACCTAATATGTCATCGTTAGTAATAGACATGTTTTTTCATTCCTTAGCCGAACTTACGTATATACTTTCGATATCCGGGCATTTCCTAGTTAAGGTAATTTTCGACATTCGGGCATTTACATATAGTATATACTATAATAACATAATCCGTACGATATGAATGGGTATAAAAAAAGGGGCCTGCCAGAGGGGGTCCCTGGCAGGCCAAGTCGGGGTGTTTATGGCAAAAAACAAAAAAAAGTGTTTACGTGTAATAAGGTAACGTAACCGTTGTAGTTTCCAACCTAATTTCATTAACGGCCTGTTCGAATCTGTCACCCATAGGCATAACTACTTTGCCATGTTTTCTGAGCGCACTTATAAGGACGTCTATTTGCTCATCCTCGTCCATAAGATCGAATGGCCTGCTACCATCTACTACTAATATCTCCTGCATCTCCTTCGCGTGCATGTTATACCTCCTTATCCGATAAAATTCCATTTCCAAAGTTTCCTTTTATTTCAGCGTCTTATCGATCGCTTTCACTCATTACGTTATATGTAGCAAAAATGGTGCCAGACAGTGCGCTATTCGCTTTACGCCACGTTTTCGCCGATCATATCGTAAACGGACAGTGGCGTGAAGGAATTTACCTGGAAATATTTTCCTCCGGCAGGCAAAAATGTTGTGTATGGGCACGGTTTTTTGATAAACTCTCTTTGTGTTTACGATTCGGCAGTCTATCGACGAAAAGCTGTATAACCTCCTGGTAACAAGATTGGACGGCTTCAGATTAAACTCCGAAGCCTACAGAGCTTCTATTATAGAGTTAGTAAAGAAGGGAATCGGGGGACTCATCGTCTTTGGCGGTGTATTAGATGAGGTAAAGTCCTTCATAGGAGAGCTTCAGGGTATTTCGGGGGATCGGTTAATCATTGCCTCGGACGTGGAGCGAGGCGTAGGCCAGCAGATCCAGGGTGCGACTAAATTTCCCTGCCAGATGGCCATGGCTGCAGCCATAAGCCGGGATATCCCCGCAGAGGTGACCCTGATAAAGAGTGCCGTGGAGGCCATAGCTTCGGAGTCTATCGACGTCGGTATCAATATGCCGCTAATCCCTGTCATGGACGTAAACAGAAACCGCAACAATCCTATTATCTGCACAAGGGCTTTCTCCGACGATCCTAAGATAGTAGCCAGTATGGGGTCCTTATTCGTGGAGGTTCTTGAGCGGATGGGCCTCCTGAGCTGCGTCAAGCATTTTCCCGGCCATGGGGATACGTCAACTGATTCGCACATTACAGTACCCGTCATTACCAAGACGGAGGAAGAGCTCTTCGACGTTGACATCTTCCCCTTTGCAGAGGCCATAAAGAGCGGTACCTCCTCAGTGATGGTAGGCCACCTGTGCGTACCGGCACTTGACGACCTCCTTCTTTCCACTATCTCGCCGGCAATTATAAAAGGTCTCCTTCGTGAGAAGCTAGGATTTAATGGCCTCATCGTTACGGACGCACTCAACATGGACGCGTTGAAAGCAATCGGCAACGTTGCCGCCAAGTGCCTTAACGCTGGAGTAGACATACTGCTGCACCCCATGGTAGCCGATCAAACGGTGGCAGAGCTGCGGTCGGCCTTAATTTCGGGTTTCCTTGGAGAAAACACCGTTGAAAGTGCACTGGAGAGACTTGGCCGCTTTAAGGCCCACCTGGCTCAAATGGCCAATCCGGTGGAAAAGACCCGCCCGGCTCAACCTGGTAAGCGCCGGGCCACCTGTTATGAAAAGCACCGTGCCATAGCCCGTGAGATAATGGAAAAATCCATAACCCTCGTCAAGGGGGAAGGTTTTTCCCTCCAGGGTACACGGCGCCTCATCTTATCCGGCGAAAGCAAGTACTGCGAGTCATCTCCTTTAACCGATTTTTTCGAAAACTGCTCCAACATAAGGGATGACGTTGCCGACGCTGCCGGCAAGTCCGTAGTGGTGGCGGTATTCACGTCCGTTGCCGCCTGGCGGGGCAGTTCCGGTCTTCCCCTTTCGGACATAGACATCGTCAGGGGGATAATAAACCGCGCTTCACACTCCATAGTGATATCTTTCGGCAGTCCCTACGTGCTTGATCACTTCTGCGACGCCGACGTGCTCGTTGCCGCCTACGATGAGACATTCGAAGTTCAGTCAGCCGTCATTCGCTGCCTGATGGGAGAAATCCCCTTTAGGGGCCGCCTCCCAATCGCTCCGGCTATCAAAATGGAGTTGCCCAAAAGCAACTGCCTATGAGATATCGATTGGAAATGGTTGGTGAATGATTGCTAAACGGTTGATAAACGTTCGGCTAACCGTCGGTGAACGGTTGACGGATAAAACACTGGATTGCCCGAAAACCCCCAAAACCCCCCAACCCCCAAAAACCATTAATCAGGCCATGGGTGCGATGTCGCTACCCTTAATATTGGCCTTACTATTATTGGCCGCAGTAGTGATTTTATCGTCTCCAGCGTCCATACGTGCCGCGGAGCGCGCACAACGTCATGCACAATTTATAGATGCGATAGTGCTTTCAGGTACGCAGATACGGGCTACTATGAACAGTAGGGGAAGAATCGCAAGCGTTGCCGTGACTTTGAAACACCCGGTTACCGTCATACGTGTCGACGGCGGCAAGGACGGTTTTTGCATCACCGGTTCGGCCATTATTTGTAGTTCGGAGGAGCTTATAGGTACCACCCTGGCTCCCGGCACGTACAAGGTGTTTCCAAACGTGCCGGAGGGCAAAGAAGTGGGTAAAGTAACTATTTACCTCCGCTGATATTTGCCGAAAAAGAAGGATCTTTTCATTTACACAAATAACAACGGTATGGTATATTACTAATTATGTAACTAGTTGCCTGCTTATAATTGTTCGAAAGGGGGATGATTTTTGGAAAAACCTGTTGCCTGTGTCGTAGTAAACGTAAATGAGTATAAAGCTCGCTTTCTTTTGACAATAGTTGCCGCTGCAGTATTAACCTTAATAGCGATGTACGTTGCACATGACAGTGCAGGCCGTTTCTTACAAAGTTCCATAGGAATTTCATTAAGTGCCGGAGAGTCGATTCTTTTTGCCTTTTGGATAACGATCTCCTTCTTGGCGGTGTTTTATGCAAGCAATATCTGGCTTGAGAGGGCCATGAGGGGTTACAATGATATAAAGGAAGAATTTTGCCGTCAGGATAATAACTGCCGGACTGTTCACCAAAAGCTATCCAGGTATTTTAAATCGCAAGAGGAATTCAACAAACTTACCGGCGCGCATTTGCAGGACGTGGCAAAGGAGACGGAATCGGCGGCATTCGACATCATCGAGCAGTTGAAGCAGATAGACGAATCGACTTCAAATCTCGGTTCGACGCTGTCTTCCCTAAGGAGCGACAGTGAAAATCTGGCAAGTCAATCCCGTTCCACGGTTGAAGAGAACGAAAACGAGATTGAAAAGATTCGCGTATACATAGACCGCAGGTTGAAAGATATGAAAAAGGATTACGAGGTGGTACAGGAGTTAACAAAGAAATCTTCGGACATGACGAATCTTGTAAAATTGCTCAAGGAAATAAGCGACCAGACGAATCTGCTTGCACTCAATGCCGCCATCGAGGCTGCCAGAGCCGGCGAAGCCGGCAGGGGGTTTGCCGTAGTGGCCGACGAAGTAAGGAAGCTGTCGACTAACTCGGAAAAGGCAACCAACGAAATTGGAAATGCCATAGTCGAAATGGCCAAAAACATGGAAAACAGGTTTGCGGCAAAATTAAGCAAAAATGCTTTTGACGAAGAGCAAAACCTTCTATCGAGTTTCGAATCGAGACTTTACGCGCTGGGCGTAGGATATAAGCTCCTTGACGAATTAAACGCAAACATCCTCAACAGTGTCGGCATAATCACCAGGGAAGTGGAACATAAGGTAATAACGGCTTTGAGCAGCATTCAATTCCAGGATATAACCAGGCAGCAGTTAGAGCAGGTAATAAAGGCATTCTCGCACGTAAACGAATATACCGATAAGTTGAGGGGGTTACTCGAGAGCCATGACCTCCTTGCCCAGGACGTAACCGATTTCCCCTTCGATACCATAGCAAAGGATTACGTCATGAAGAAACAGTTCGATATACACGAAAAAGTCGTAAGTACAAGGGGAGACAAAAAAACTAAAAAGGGGTTGCCATCAAAAGAATTGCCTAAAAGAGAATTATCCAAAAGAGAATTGCCCAAAAAAGAACTGGAATCATCCAAAAGTTCCGATAAAGACGAAATAACTTTTTTCTAAACCATCGGATTGAGACATCTTGCCGGTTTTACCCGGTAAGTACGTGGAGTACGTTGGCATACATTCTAAGGGAGAGCTAAGTATTTTATCTATAAGCATTTTATAATGGGTGGTGCCTTTTTTTTAACCTGCCCATTAATATATACAGAGAGGTATAAATGGCGAAAACAATAATGGTAATTGACGACTCGGCAACGATACGCGAGGTAGTGAAAACTACGCTGCACAAATCCGGTTATGACGTGATTGAAGCTCAAGATGGCAAAGATGCCATAAACAAGCTGAAGGGACAGAAGGTCCATCTGATGATTTGCGACGTGAATATGCCAAACATGGACGGGATTACTTTTGTGAAGGCCGTAAAACAGATGCCTAACTACAAGTTTACTCCGATTATAATGCTCACGACGGAATCCCAGGAGACGAAGAAACAGGAGGGGAAAGAGGCCGGGGCAAAGGCCTGGGTTGTGAAACCATTCAAGCCTGAGACGATGATTGCCGCGATAGAGAAACTCATATTGCCATAACGCCCAATGGTGTCAATTTAGTATGAATATGGAATCGGCATGATATTAACGGGGATACACTGCTATGAATATTGGTAAGAATATTGACGGGAATATGAACATGGATAGTGGATAGAGGTAACGATGTGAAGAAGAAACAGAGAAAGGAAAGGATGAGGGAACCGATGAAAGAGCAGGCAAAACAACGGGATCAAGTACAGGCAGAAGAACAAACCAAAGAGCAAACAGCCGTAGATTGCCATATAGAGATGGAAGAGGAAATGACTATCGGCAATGCCCGGCAGATGAAAGCATATCTTATAGAGCACCTCGAGGGCTGTCAAAATCTTGAAATCGACTTAGCGAAGGTTACCGAATTTGACACGGCTGGAGTACAGCTCCTGATTTTGCTTAAAAAAGAAGCCCGGGCCTCAAATAAGGAGGTTAAGATTTTTAATTGTAGCAGGGCGGTAAAATACGTCATCGAATTATACAGAATGACCGAATTTTTCGGCCTGGGATAGGCTTAAAGCCTACTTTAGAATATAAATAAAAACCAAAAAAACCACACTTTTTTCACAGGGGAAGAAGATGGACTTAACTTCGGTAAAACAGACGTTCCTGGCAGAGGTCGTGGAGGTTCTTCAGGATATGGAGAATATTCTTCTGACCATAGAATCGTTTCCAGAGGATAAAGATAAAATAAACGCGCTTTTCCGGTCGGCCCACACGTTGAAGGGTTCGGCCGGTATGGTTGGCCTTGAAGACGTCGAACGTTTTACCCACAAGATGGAAAGCGTGCTTGACCGGCTCCGTAAGGACGAAATCCATGTTTCCCACGACATGGTAGACCTGTTGTTGAAGTGCAAAGACCACGTCAAAGAACTTGTAGAGTGTTCGAACGGCGATAACCTCCCCGATGAAGCACGAATCGACGAAGCACGATTTGTCGGGTATGAGCTCTCCCTGGGTTTGGCAAAGTACATGCCGCACGATACATCCGATGAGACCGGAACCTCCGGCTTAAGGAGTTACGAGGGTTCCGGAGGCACCGGAGCATCGGCCGTTGGCGCTATTTTGGCCTCCGGCGCACCGGCAGCGTGGCACATATCGCTGAGGTTTGGGAAGAACTTGCTCAGAGACGGCATGGACCCCATATCTACGATAAACTACCTGTCAAAGTTAGGAGAGATAGTAAATCTGACTGCCATTGACGAGGCCTTGCCAAAGGCGGAGGAGATGGAGCCAGAGGATTGTTACCTGGGCTTCGAGATAGACCTCGATAGTTCCTGCGATAAGGCAACAATCGAAGACGTATTCGAATTTATCATGGACGATAGTAAGATACTGGTCACACCTTCCAAATCCAGCAAGCTCACGCCCGCCCATCCTCCCGCCCCCGTAGACGCGTACGTTCGGATGATAGAGGGACTTCCAGAAGACTCGTGGATGCTTGGGGAAATACTGATCAGGGGCGGAGTGTTAACCAGGCAGGAAGTCGAAGAAGCCATGAAAAAGCAGGAATCCGAAGCAGGGATTTCCGGGGAAAAGCCCTTAATCGGCGAGGTCATGGTTAAGGAAGGGATTATAAAAAGGGAAGTTCTCAATGCGGCTCTGGACAAGCAACAGCAGGCGAGGCAGCGTGCCTTTGGGCAGTCACGCCAACAACCCGTTTCCAGCACCATTCGTGTGGATGCGGAGAAGCTCGATCTTTTGATAAATCTTGTTGGTGAACTGGTCGTAGCTAACGGCGGTATAAAACAGTGGGCGGAAAATTCGGGGGCCACCAGGCTGATGAAGACGGTCTCTTTCATGACGAAGCTCGTCAACGACGTCAGGGACATGTCCATGAAGATGAGGATGGTGCCGATAGAAGCATCGTTTACCCGTTTTCAGAGAATGGTACGGGAACTCGGCACGGAATTAGGCAAGGAAATAGATCTGGTAATAAGCGGGGGAGAAACCGAACTGGACAGGACGATAATCGAGAAAGTAGCCGATCCTCTTACACACCTGGTTCGTAATTCAGTCGATCACGGCATCGAGACGTCCAGGGAAAGATTAGCTATTAACAAGCCTTCCAGGGCAACTTTAAAACTTAATGCTTTTTATGATGCCGGCACCATCGTAATAGAGGTTTCGGACGACGGCAGGGGACTTAATAAGGACAGAATAAGGCAGAAAGCGACAGAGAAGGGTTTGATTAAACCTGACGCCGTGCTTAATGAAAGGGATTTATACAACCTGCTCTTCGAACCCGGCTTTTCGACGGCCAGCGAGGTAACGAAGCTTTCGGGCCGGGGCGTGGGAATGGACGTGGTAAAACGTAACATAGAGGCACTACGTGGAGAGGTGGACATCGAAAGCGAAGAAGGAGTCGGTACCACGGTACGGATTCACTTACCTCTGACTCTTTCCATAATCGATGGATTTATGGTTGACATAGGAAAGTCTTTATACGTGATCCCCCTGGACATGGTTGTCAAGTGTTTTTCTCTTTCCAGAAATGACTACCTGAAGGTAACCTCTCAGAATTATTTTGCCTTCCAGGGTAAGCCGATCCCTTATATATGTCTGAACGAACTGTTTCATGAAACAAGCCGGGGTGGAAACTGCGCCCACCTGGTGATAGTCCAATATGCCGGACAAAAGGTGGCACTTGCCGTAGACAACCTTTTGGGGGACATACAGGTGGTTATAAAGTCCCTTGGCAAAATGTACAAGGATCTGGACGGCGTCTCGGGAGCAACTATACTTGGCGACGGCGCAGTGGCTTTAGTAATCGACGTCCCCGGCATAATCAAAACGTTTCAAACCGCAAAATGAACGGGTCGATACGGTTCAGATGATATACACGGTCCAAACCGATGAGGGTTTTGGGAATGTTTAAATGTTGGTTTTAAGTTTTTCATTAGGTTATTACAGGAATGATCTTCTTCATACGTTTATAGAAAGTGTTGGCGCAGTTTCGGCACTCTTGCTTTCCTTCGTTATCATTTTAATGATCAAAATCCGCCTGGAGCCGCCTCGACACATTTGGAGCGCCTCAGCGCTTGCCGGTATGGGTATTTTAAATTGCCTTCACGCCGCTTCCTCTCCAGGCGTTGTTTATGTATGGCTGCACACGTTGGCAAATTTGATTGGAAGTCTTGGGTTCATTATGGTATTGCTGCCCAAAAGATACACGGCACACCAATCAGCCGTAGCTATCCCGCTCTGCGTTGGCGTATTGTCATCGGTTTTAGGTCTATCCGTCAACATTTTCCCGCATATACTCTCTTTGTCGCTGCAACAGAACCATTTTTCGGGAATCGTCCGGAGCATCAACATCCTATCGGGCATTTTGTTCCTTGCAGCGGCATTCAGATTATACGCATTTTATAAAATTGATAAAATTCCGACGGATTTAATTTTTACATATTTCTGTGCCCTTTTTAGCGTATCCGGTTTGTTATTTTCGTTATCCACAATGATGGATGGTATGTGGTGGTTTTGGCATGCATTTAAAATTTCCGCCTTTATCGTATTGCTTGGTTATTTCGTTGCGATATTTTATAAAAACACAAAAAGACTGACTATCGAGATTGCCGAAAGAAAGACGGCGGAAAAAACCCTGCTTGACAACAAGGAGCGTCTGCGCACCGCATTCGAATTCAGCACGTTAGGCATAGCGATAATCTCTCCCGAAAAGGGGTGGCTCCGTGTAAATGACGAGTTATGCACAATGATGGGATACGCGCGGGAGAAACTGACGCGGATGACTTGGGCCGAAATCACGCAACCCGACGACCTCGCTTCGGACCTGGCGCAGTTTAACCGCGTGCTTGACGGCGAGCTTGACGGCTACAGTCTGGACACACGCTTTGTCCGCAAGGACGGCACCGTAGTATACACGACGCTCTGGCTCAATTGCAAACGCGGCAACGACGGCAAGGTCGATTATTTAATCGTCATGCTCCAGGACATAACCGGGCGCAAGAAGATGGAGGAGGCTCTGCGCGTCGAGATCGCCTCACGCCGTGCGGCCGAGGTTTTGCTGGAGGAAAAAGAACTCGATGTAATAGAGGCACAGAATAAGGCACACTTTGGCACCTGGACTTATGACCCCGTAAGTCGGCAGCCGGCATGGTCGCTGGAAATGTTCAATATCTGGGGTCTGGATCCCAAACTTGACCCGCCACACTATACCGAACACAAGAAATATATCCATCCCGATGACTATCTGCGTTTTGACGCGGCGCTAAGGGAAGCGGTCGAGCTTGGCAAACCCTATGAGCTTGAGCTGCGCATTTGCCGTCCGGACAACACCGAAAGAATAATCGTCACCATCTGTGAGCCTATTTTGGACGCCGCCGGTAAAGTAGTGAAATTGAGAGGCTCCATTCATGATATCACCGAACGCAAAAAAGCCGAAGATGAGCTGCGAAACGAGCACGACAAGCGCATGATGCAGGAGCAGATGCTTATCCAACAATCGAAGATGGCGGCCATGGGTGAGATGATAAGTGCCATAGCGCACCAGTGGCGCCAACCCCTTAACGCCATCGCCATGCTGACTATGGACCTGGAAGACGCATACGAATTTGGCGATCTCGATAAAAAATACCTCTCCGAGTCCGTGGAAAAAACTATGGTGCAGGTCAATCACATGTCGGACACTATAGAAGACTTCATGAATTTCTTCAAGCCGGCTAAGGAAAAAATACCCTTCAAGATAAATACCGCAGCAAAGGAAGTAATATATATGTTATACGATCAATTGACAAAGGCCCAAATAAAGGTCGCGTTAGAATGTAATTACGATGCGGTACAAAATCAGGACAAGAGCAGGTATCCCGGGATACACACGTGCGAGCCCGAAATTACGGTATTTGGCTACCCGAACGAGTTCAAGCAGGTGCTCTTAAACCTGCTCGTCAACGCCAGAGACGCAATACTCAATAAAAAACGGTATACCGAAAGCGCCTCCATAAGCGCCTCCATAAACACCTCAATTGCCGGCGAAACAGGGGAGATACTCATCGGGTTGTCTAAAACCGACCATACCGTCATACTGGAGATAAAGGACAACGGCGGGGGTATACCGGCGGCGATTATAGACAATATTTTCGAGCCGTACTTTACGACAAAAGGCGGCGCCGGCACGGGCATTGGACTGCATATGTCGAAGATCATCATAGAGCAGAACATGGGCGGCAGGATTAGCGCGTCCAACGGCGCAAAGGGTGCGGTATTTACGATTGAACTACCGGTTAAGGAGATATAGAAGCAGATTCCGTTACCCGACCGGCAGTGGATAAAAAGGAGGCGTGATGGAATATCTATGTTGAGCGTGAACTACGACAGGCGTGATCTATTACCCCCCGCCGAGTATAGGTCTGCGTTGGTAACCATCGAGATGCCCCGTCGAACAGGAGACTGAATAGATCGATGTTACCCCCCGGCCATGCTTATAAGCAAAACGGTCAGGATGATACCGCTCCAAAAGAAGATTGCCACGGCACTTTCCCGCACATTTCCCATTGATACCAGGTGGTTATTACAAGGATAATATTACATCAGCGATTGGCAGTCCTTGAGAGGGGCCGCCAGCGTCTGCCGAGCACACACTCAGAAGGGGTAGCGAGATGACGACATAATCAATCGGGCTTATCGGGAGGGTTTGCTAGGTCCGGCAAGCAGAACGTATTTTGAGCATTACTTCTCGAGGCTTAAGGAGTACTATGATGTCGAAACCGAAAAAGTAGTAAAGCGGTTAATCCTTGAAGTCGCAAGAAAAGAACCCGTTGCAAAGGAAGAGTTATATAAACTTTTTCTCACTGAAAGCAAGGGTGACAAAGGAGACATGCCGGGTAGTAAATTCAGCCATATTATGGGCGACATCGAAAATGACTTTTACGTAACATACGACTTTGATAGGAAGTCATACAGTTTCTTTACGAAGATACTCAAAGATTGGTGGCTAAGATTACGACCAGGTGGAGATGTAGACATGGAATTATACGAGTATAACCCGGCACTGCTTGCACCCCAGGTCTTAAAAGAGATATTGACGGGAAGGGATTCGGAGCTTCAGGACATTGAATCCGCCCTTGAAAACGCTTCTAAAGGAGGAAGCTTCGCACATACCTTATTTATCGGCCCCAGGGGCATTGGCAAGACTCACATACTTCAAATTGTCAATCTGGCCATTAAAGGGGAAATTGATGTAAAAGGCATAAGCGAATTCAAAGATTATTATATACCCGTAATTTTTGCCGAGGAGGAATATGCAAGCGACATCACTCAGTTTACTAAGCTAATCCTGCGTTATCTTCCCGAACAATACAGGTTCGGCATATTGGATAAAATTGCCAGCGTGCGTATAATTACTGACAAGGAAAAAGAGATCGCCGTCGCATTTTTAGAGACGTTCAAAAAGAAAACCAGTAAGATTCTATTGTTATTAATTGACAACTTAAACGATATTCTCGAAAGTTTTACAGATGAAGATAAGTCAATTTTGCGCAACATCCTCATGACTTCGAATAGCGTTCTGCTCATAGGCGCAGCTCCCAGTTTTTTCGATTCGATAATCAACCATGAAGAGCCATTGTACAACTTCTTCATGGCCAGAAAAATAAGCGACCTGGACTTCGGCGATACAAAAGCGCTCTTAAATAAATGCGCCCATCTAAGCGATACCGATAGAAACAATCTTACGGAAGCAATAACCAGGTCGGAGGCTAAACTCAAGGCAATATTCATGCTTGCTGGCGGTAATCCAAGGCTTGTAATGAGTCTTTACCATATCATTGCGGATGGTGACGTAGCGTCCGTTGAGCTGATGTTTCTGAAGATTCTCAATCAGCTCACTCCCTATTTTCGCGAAAGGATGAAGGATCTTTCAGAGCAGCAAAGAAAGATCGTAGACGTAATGACCAGGGAAAGTACTTTGCTTACACCAACCGAAATGGCCCATATTTGCCAGCTACCTGTAAATACCGTAAATACGCAGATTAAGCGTCTTGAAGAAATCGGATTTGTCAGGAAGGCCTCTAAAATAAAAGGCGGGAAAGTACTCTATGACATCAATGAAAGGCTTTTCAGTCTCTGGAGACAGATGCGAATAGAAGCTGGCAGGACAAGGCTTGAATTCATTATCAGGTTCCTTGAGATTTGGTACTCACCAGAGGAGTTAATGGATCGTCTGGATAAGACGTTAGACGATATTGTCGAGGCTATTCGATGCAAAGACAATGAACTGGCTTCAAAGATAGATACGCTCTGGTATTTCAAAAAGGCAAGCAGTTATAAAGTTGCTAATCCGAAAGACGTTGATATAGAATTATTAGATAAAATCATTAGCAAGTGTAAAACAAAAGGTGAAACACCTGATAATTTACTTCAAGCGATTGATGAAATTACCAATCATATACCTGATAAGTATTATGCATCCATGATCAAAGGGTACTCTTTGCGTAAAAATGGATATTATGACCTGGCAGTCATTGCTTTCGAAAAAGCTACAGAAATTAATCATGATAACTATGAAGCATGGTTATTTCTTGCTAACTCTTATAGACATCTTAATAAATCTAATTCAGCATTAGAAGCACTTAAAAAGGCTGATACGTTAAACCCTTCAGACTATAATGTTCTGTTACAATTAGGCAAGGCTTATTTTGGACTTAATGAGTATGATAAAGCACTTGAATCATTTAATAACGTTCTAATATTAGCTCCTAATAATTCCGGTGCATGGTATGCTTGTGCTTTTATATACATAATAAGAGAGCAGAATAAAAAAGCTATGGAAGTATTAAGGAATATGAGCCAGTTAAGTAGCTTTAACGAATCGTTATTATTATTAATCCGTGCATTAGTAAGACGACATAATTTAAGCCGCATATCGTAATGT
>JADFXJ010000184.1 GCA_015233615.1 Nitrospirota bacterium | reverse complement strand
AACAATCAGCAATTGCTGTAATGCGTCCGGCAACGAGTATGTTTTCACCTGCAAACCCATCGGGATAGCCACTGCCGTCCCATTTTTCATGGTGCGAGAGTGCTATGGACCTTGCCAGTTTCAGTCTCTGGTGCTTGCCTATGATATTAGCGCCAAAGACTGGATGCTGTTTAATTATCTTCCATTCCTCCTGCGTTAAGGCGCCCGCTTTCTTAAGGACGTCGGGATGGATGTGAATCTTGCCGACATCGTGAAGCGTTGCCTGAATCCCAATATCCTTTATAAAAGCTTCGGACATTCCGAGTTTTGCAGCCAACAGGGTACAATATTGTCCTACCCTGAAGATATGGTTTCCGGTATCCTCGTCGTTTGCTTCGGCCGCCCGTGCAAGTGCATGTATGGTGTACACGAAAGACTCCTCGGTTTCCCTGGCCTGAAGTGACAGAGACCTCATATAAAGCGTTTGTACGACAAGCGTCTCTAAAACGGCTGCATCGTATTTAGATACATCCCTACCATAATTCAAGGCAATAACGACGAGGGCGTTGCTCAGGTAACAAACGAGGTTTTCGACGGATATGTTGAACGCCTTGAGTTTCTCCGTTAGAGACCCAAACATTTTTTCCACCATAAGCGTATTGCAGTGGAACATTTTTGATTCCTTCGGGTCTGTCAATTTGAGTTTTACGTCAAGAACTATCGGATGCCTCTGAAGTTTATCGAAGACGGATTCGTACTGGTGCCACTCGTACCCATGCTTTTCATCGAGAATACGCACGATTACTATTTGAGGCTTATCGTAGATGTCGCTGGATTTCCTGAGGAGCTGGTTCGCTATAATGTCCAGCATCGGCATCACGCTGAAATTTTGCGATTCGATTGTACCTGAGCTGATTGTTTTGATGACGTGTTCTCCGGCGATTGTCAAATTGTTTATATTATCGTATGCCGCGTTCAGCCTGTCGTTTAGTTCTTTAACCTTAAGGAGGTTGGTAATTCTCGCTATAACCTCCCCTTTGTCGAAGGGTTTGCTAATGAAGTCCTCCGCTCCCGATTCAATTCCTTTTATCCTGTCGGATTTGGATTGCAGGCTGGTTAGCATTATAATCGGAATATTCCTGAGATTTTCAGTGTCTTTTATCTTTTTGCAAACGGCAAAACCGTCCATGCCGGGCATCAATGCGTCAAGAACGATAATGTCAATTCTATGCTTTCTGACGGCCACGAGAGCCGACTGGCCGTCCGGGGCGGCAATCACCTCAAATCCCCTCGGTACGAGTATGTTTTCGAGAAGTTTAATCTCCTCCTCATGGTCGTCGACGCAAAGAATAACGGACTTTTGCGGGTTCACGGGCACACCCCGGAAAGAACTTGCTTTACGAGTTCTGGCAGCCTGCGCGTATCAACAGGCTTCGTAACGTATTCGTCAAAACCGGCCTGAAGCGCTTTTTCTCTGTCGCCCTTCATTGCAAACGAAGTAACAGCTATCACCTTGATGTTTCTCGATGCCGAATTACCACGCAACTGGCGGATTACCTCAAAGCCGTTCATAAGAGGCATCTGCAAATCCAGCAGTATCAGGTCGGGAGCAAGCGCTATGGCCATACTCAGTCCCTCGATACCGTCTGAGGCCTCCAACACCCGGTAGCCTTTATTTTCCAGTACCACCCGCATGAGTACCCGATTTTGCTCGCTATCTTCGATAACAAGAATGGTTTGCATACTAACCTCTATTATACCAAATTGCATTCATTCGATTAACGCTTGTTGGCAATGAGGCGCTTATTGTTTTACCGGCATGGTAAATACAAACCTGCTTCCCTTACCGGCTGTGCTTTCAACCCAAATCCTGCCGTTATGAAGTTCGACAAGTTTTTTAGTCAATGACAACCCAAGCCCGGTTCCCTCGTATTTTTTATCATAGGTCGATTCCAGTTGCGAAAACTCTTTGAACAACCTTGGTATATCCTCAGGCTTTATGCCTATACCGGTATCGGTTACGCTAACCTCAATATGCGATTCATCTAATGAGCACTTTTCCATTTTGGGAGGGTTGGCGGGTATTGTTTTCACGGCGATGCGCACCGACCCGCCAGTGGGTGTAAATTTCACTGCGTTGCTCAGGAGGTTAAAGAGTATCTGCTTGAGCTTCCTTTCATCGGCTTCAATTGAAATGTCCCCGCCGGGCGGCATCTCTATATCAAGGCTTATACCATTTCTCACTGCTTTCTCTCGGTGCATGGCAAGGGAATTATAGAGCAGTTCTTTTAACCGCACTGTTTCATATTCAAGTTCAATCTTGCCCGACTCGACTTTGGCCAGATCCAATATGTCGTTGATAAGGCTGAGAAGGTGTAATCCGGCTTTGTGGATATATCTCAGGTTTTGCCGCTGCGAATCGTTCAAAGGGCCCTGTATTTCGTCCTCAAGTACCTCGGAAAACCCGATGATAGAATTGAGCGGGGTCCTGAGTTCATGGCTCATGTTGGCAAGAAAATCGGATTTCGCCTTGCTTGCTGCAATGGCCGCCTCTTTTGCTTCCGCCAGTTCCCTCATCGCATTTTTCTTGTCGGTGATGTCCTCCGATATGCCAAGGAGATACCGGGTATTTCCTTCACCGTCTAAAATCGGTATTTTCTTGGTGTGTAGTATTCTTGCCCCCAGATGTTTCGTTAAGATTGTTTCTTCTGCAATTTCGACGAGTTGTTTTGTATCGATGACTTCCCTGTCTTTTTCGGTGAAGAAGTTGGCCTCGTCTTTTGGAAAAAAGGCATAATCGTTACGGCCAATCAACTCTTCCCTTCTATATCCAAGCAGCGCTTCTCCCGACTTGTTGAATCTCACAAACCGCAGTTCTTTGGCGTCTTTAACAAAGATCATGTCCGGAATATTTTCAACTATACTTTCAAGGAATCCTTCACTGTCCCTGAGAGCTTGTTCCACCTGCTTGCGTTTGGTTACGTCGCGGGCGACTCCGGCGTAGCGTGTAACCCGTCCCGTCATGTCTGCAACAGGGAAGCCGCGGTCCCAAATCCACCTGATGGAGCCGTCGGGCCGGATTATACGGTACTCCTGGTCGAAGGGCTGCCGGTTTGTTTTTGCGGCTTCGAAGCAGGCAAGTACGCGGGAACTGTCCTTTTCATAGATGGCATCGGAAAAGGATCTCGGGTTTTCGTACAAACTTGCAACCGTACGCCCCCATATGTGCTCGTAAGCGGGGCTGACGTAAAACATTTTGCCGATTTCGACATCGGCCATCCAAAAGACTTCGGTGATGTTCTCCGCAATCATCCTGAAACGTTCTTCGCTTTCCAGCAGCACATCCTCCATCTGATCGTGCCAGTTAATCTCGTCCACCAGCCGTGCGTTTATCGACTCCATCGCTTCAGTACGCTGCAGCACGAGCTCTTCCAGATGTTCCTTGTGAAGGCGCAGCTCTTTTTCCGCTTCCATCTCCTTAATCCGCTTTAAGCCGACATCGCCGAGCATTTCCGCGAATTTTTGCATAAACGTCAGGTTTTGTTGGAGCCGTTCGGTTGTCAGCACCTGTACCCTGGAAAGAGCCTCCATATAATCATCTTCGTTGAAACCGTATTCCCTGGCCTGGTTCCTGAAAAAAGGCAGGGACGGTTCTTCGAGCAGCAATTGACCGGCAAAAATATTCCCCATATGTTTTCCGCCGATAATTATAGGTACAGCAACGTCGACCATACCGAGAATACAACGATAAACAACGATGCCTTTCGCCGCATGGGCATGGCTCAGGAAATGCTTTTCGCTTCTCCGGCATTCCTGTTGCGACAGGGGATTGCGGCGGTGAAATTTCGTGCATATGTTATCAGCCATCTCCAACGCCGACGGTACAGGGCTCTCATTATAGGTGATGGCAACCGGGAAGGCGAATGCATCGCTCACGCTTTTAAGCAGATCCTGAAATTTAGGGATGTCTATCAAGTCCTGTAATTTATCGTTCATTGTTTTTTCGTGTAGTTCACCGCATTTCGAGGGGTTTTTATAATTTACTGTATTGGTTATTCTACCACATCTGCGCAATCATTACTATATTATTCCTGAGTGCTCCCCAGTCTTTATCTGAAATACACCCATAAAAACAATACCAAAGAAGAAGCATAAGCGCCTCAATAGGGCAAAAGATTAATGACAAAGGCACCCCCTATCCCCCTAAAGGGGAAACCCTTTGTAGAATCCCCCGAAACAATCCAGGCTGTTGCCATTTTCTCAGGTGGTGGGAATTCTCATACGTATTTCTTAAGGTTGAGTGAACGGACTGTCCCTGGGGGGCCAGGGGGAACTCCCCCTCGTATGTCATATCTCCAACAGTACACTAGCCGATGAGCCATTCTTTATTCTTTCTCTTTCTCAAAACTGGTGAACACTCAGATATTATTCATCTTTTTTTACTGCGGAAGTTAAGTAAAGACTAAAGAATGGTTGCATAAAATATAAAATATATCGTACAATAGCCATTCAATGTATATTGATTTTCTAAATGAGGTGCCAATGCGTGTGCGTACTTTGAATTACAGGCGACCAAAGTGCAATGTTCATGTTGACAATCTCCTAGCAAAGGCTATTGTGCGCTATCAAATAAAATGTTTGAATCAACACTGTCTGGATCGATATATGCTCTCTCTCTCTCTCTCTCTCTCTCTCTCTCTCTCTCTCTCTCTCTCTCTGAGACTGCTTCACTGATTTATTCAATGGCTATACCGGCAAGGAAACACAGGCTTCATCTTAGATTTATTACAGTGCCGTTTTCCCGCATAAAGTTTATTACATCAGGGTTTATATTGCTAATATTCGTATGTTAAGAAAATACTTAGACATAATTAACAGCATACTTCTTTACAATAAATTGATACGCGAACAAAACAATATTGGAAAAATAATTGTTTAACCGAGAAAAAAGCGAATTTGTAATTCATTTGTAATGCTCCATGTTCTAAAATACCTGCGCAAAGCTTGCGGATGCAGTTATCGATAACACTGTGATTCATTGAAAAAGAGTTTTTTTGTTTGTCCTGGTTCGAGGATATGCAAAGGGAACTATTAGATTACACTGATTGTTTTACTTTCAATACATGTAAGATGGAGAGCTAACATGGAAGACGAGACAAGACAATGCCTGGCCGAAAGCACTACCGCACTCGGCGAAACCGTAAGTACCTCGATAGAGTACTCCGTTGCCTCGATAGAGTATTCAGGGTTGGTAATCTATAGTTTTTTGAAGAGGGGTGGCGTGCTGTTTTCCCATCCTGTGGTTAAAGTAACGTTCCCCTTGTGGGAGAAAGCCAGGTACTTCAACGCAGCCGTTTACAGGAAGGCTAATG
>JADFXJ010000062.1 GCA_015233615.1 Nitrospirota bacterium | reverse complement strand
GCATAGAAGCAGGTGCAAACGCATACATCACAAAATCCGGCTTCGACCAGAAGGCGCTGCTGGATACGTTGAAAAGACTAATATAATGAGAAGACTAAATCCGCAGATGACGCAGATTAACGCAGATAAAGACACTATGCGTATGACGAGGAGACTCATATGGATTCCAAATTAATAAAAGTTTTACTAGTTGACGATTCCGTGATTGCACTGGCGATTCTGAAGAGGATGCTGTCCTCCTCCCCCGATATCGAAGTCGTAGGTACCGCCCGCAACGGCAAAGAGGCATTGGAGCTCATACCCCGGTTAAGCCCGACGGTGCTATGCACGGACCTCCACATGCCGGTAATGAACGGCCTTGAATTTACAAGGGCGGTTATGGCAACGCACCCTCTGCCGATTCTTGTAGTAAGCGTATCCGCATCCGAGGGGTCACTCAATGCCTTTGACCTCCTCGATGCCGGGGCTGTCGACGTCCTCTCCAAGCCCCGAAGCGGACTCTCTCCTGCGTCCCCGGAATTGGCCTCCGAATTAGTCAGGAAGATCAGGATACTTGCAGGCGTACACGTCTTCCGCAGAATCCAGCGGGAAATCCCCATAAGGGAAGCCCCTATTGCGGGTTTAAAATCCAGATTACAAATTCCGATACCGGAACCTGGCAAAGACGTGCGTATAGTCGTCATTGGCGCTTCCACCGGCGGCCCGCAGGCGCTTGAGACGATACTCGGCCGGATGCCGCAGGACTTCCCGCTGCCGGTTCTATGTATTCAGCATATCAGCGATGGTTTTTTACAAGGCCTCGTTGACTGGTTGTCATCTAAATGCAGGTTGACGGTAAAAATAGTTCAACCGGGAGAGCTTCCATCACCCGGGACCATATACTTCCCACAGGAAGGAACCCACCTGAAAATCGACGGCAGCGGCAGAATTGCATCTTCCCCCGAGCCTCCGTTTGACGGACATCGCCCTTCTATTACCATTACGATGCGCTCGGCGGCTCATTATTATGAAAGCCGGGTTTTCGGAGTCCTTTTGACGGGGATGGGCAGGGACGGAGCAGAAGGCATGCAGGAAATTGCGAAGGCGGGCGGCGTTACCATAGCCCAGGACGAGGAAAGCAGTGTAGTATTCGGTATGCCAAAGCAAGCCATCGATCTGGGGGCTGCAAGATACGTCTTAGCGGTGGATGAAATAGCGGAATTTTTAAAAAAATTAGCGGCAGACGGAATAAGGGGATTCAGGCCAGCGAATGCGGCTGACGGCTCTGATTCCGGACAAGCCGGAATGACGAAATAAGAGGATAACACAGGAGGATGACAGATGAATGAGGATATTAGATGAATCCCAAAAAAGAAGTCCTTATCGTTGAGGACAGCCCTATACAGGCTGAGATGCTCAGGCGTGCGCTTGTCAGGGAAGGTTATTCCATTACCGTTGCACGAAACGGTGTAGAAGGACTGTCGGTGCTAAAGGATTTGAGGCCTACACTGATAATCAGCGACGTCATGATGCCTGAGATGAACGGCTACGAGATGTGCAGGGAGATTAAAAACAACGACGCACTGAAAGACATACCGGTAGTGCTGCTTACACAATTATATGAGCCCGAAGAAATCATAAGGGGGCTTGAGTCCGGAGCCGACACCCATATTACAAAAGCATTCGACATGGACTACATCCTTTCTAAGATTAAAACCTTGATTGAAAATCCCAAACGCTTTCAAAATATGCCGGAAAAGAAAAGCATCGAGTTCGAATATGAAGGCAAACATTATAACGTACACTCCGGCCGCACCCAGGCCATAAGCTTTCTTATCTCCACTTACGAGAGCGCCGTATGGCAAAACACCGAGCTCCAAAAGGTACAGGCTCAGCTCAGCAACCTTAACGAAACCCTTAAAGAGAAAATAGTCGAACTTAAAGCGAGCGAAGACCACAACCGTATCGTGCTCGAAACAGCTTCAGACGGAATTTTCACCGTAAACGAATATGGGATCATCGACTCGTTCAACAAAGCGGCGGAACATATTTTCGGCTACAGTGCCGACGAGGTAATAGGGAAGAACATCTCGATCCTAATGACGGAACCCTACCGTAAGCAGTTCGACGGATCTATCGAGCGTTTTATCGAAACTGCTTTGCAGGAGATTCCAGGCAATGGCAGGGAGATATCCGGGCTATGTAAAGACGGAAGCATTGTCTTGTTGGATATTATCATTAACGATTTTTTGTTTGGCAACAAGAGAATGTTCACTGGCACCGTACGCGACATCACACATCGAAAAGAGAACGAAGAGAAACTGCGGCAGGCTATGGAGAACGCGGATACCGCCAATAAAGCAAAGTCGGACTTTCTCGCCGGCATGAGCCATGAGCTGAGAACTCCGCTTAATTCTATAATAGGCTTTTCCGAGATACTGCTGGAAGAAATGTTTGGGAAGCTGAATGAAAAACAGGGACAATACGTAAGTAACATCCTTGGCAGTGGAAATCATCTGCTATCGCTTATAAATGACATACTGGACCTGTCCAAAGTGGAATCGGGAAAGATGGAGATAGAACCTGCCAGGTTCGTACTGAAAGACATTTTGGATTCGTCATTATTGATCGTTAAAGAGAGGGCCATCAAGAAAAATATAGACATGGACATAGAGCTGGAGTTTGGGCCAAATACCGCGATTATTGCCGATGAAAGAAAATTTAAGCAGATAATGTTCAACCTGTTGAGTAACGCGGTTAAATTTACTCCGGAGGGAGGCGCCATTAAAGTAAGGGGAAAAAAGATAACTAAAGGAGGCGCCAATTACGTTGAAATCATGGTCGAAGACACCGGCATCGGAATAAAATCCGAAGATATTCCCAGGCTCTTTAAGGAATTCAGTCAATTAGAGTCTCCTTATAGCAAACAATATAAAGGAACCGGTTTGGGGTTGGCCTTAGCGAAAAGTTTAGTCGAACTCCACAAAGGCGAGGTATTCGTAAAAAGCGAGTACGGCAAAGGTAGCACCTTTGGCTTTACTATTCCCATACTATTTCCAGACTATTCAGGAGGAAGTAAAGGTAAATGTATAAAATACTCATAGCAGAAGACGACGATATGAATAAACTTCTATTGCGGGATATATTAACCTACCACGGTTATTCCGTTATAGAGGCTTCGGACGGAGAGGAGTGCTTAAAGCTGGCAAAAAGTATAAAACCAGACTTGATCTTCATGGATATTCAGATGCCTAAAATAGATGGAATGACGGTTTTACGCATGCTGAAAGATGATTCCTTAACGAAAGACGTGATAATTATCGCCGCAACGGCTTTCGCGATGAAAGGTGACAGAGAAAGGATGCTTTCTGCGGGATTTGACGATTATATATCAAAACCGATAGATACTAAGCAGATCCCCGTTTTGATAAGAAAATACCTCGGGGCAAATCAGGAATAAACTTATGAATCAACTTATGGGTCAACCTACGAATCAACGTTTAAACAAAAAGAAAGTCTTGTGCGCGGACGACGAGCCGGTTAACCTGCAGTTGCTCGAAGCCCTCCTGAAGTCAAACGGCTATGACGTCATATTGGCGAAAAACGGGGTTGAGGCCCTGGAAATCATACGGCGAGAGCCAATCGATTTAGTACTGTTAGACGTTAAGATGCCTAAGATGGATGGTTACGAGGTTTGCAGGATAGTCAAGGGAGACGCGAGATTCAGGAATATCCCCGTAATCATGCTAACGGCATTTACCGACAAAACGGATCGAAAAAAAGTCAGAGAGGAAGGCGATGAGGCAAAGAAAGAGGCGGAGGCGTACGAGGCCGAAGAATTTCTAAGCAAACCATTCAGAATAACGGAGGTCCTGGCCAGGGTAAAGACGCTCCTAAAAATGAAGGAGCTAAACGACAGGCTCCAGACGGCTTACGAGAAGATCGGCAACCTTACAAAAACAATTGGAGAAAACGAGCCAAAGTTTCGAAATCTGCTCGAACGCTCGGAGAAACTGGTTACCCTTGGAGAGATAGCCGCCGGAGTCGCCCACGAAATTAAAAACCGTTTAAATATAATTTCCACTTCCACGCAGCTCCTGATGGCGGGGCAAGACGTCAATGAGGAAACGATGGAAAGCTACGGCGCCATCGTCGGGCAGGTTGACGGAGCGTCCGAGCTTCTGGATAATCTGAGGGAGTTCGCAAGCCAAAAGGAGCCGGAGATACGGAAAATCGACTTAAACGAATTAATAACGAAGACGGTGTCACTCGTGTCATACGAGATGAAGGCCGAGAATATTACAATCGCGATGAATTTCAAACAATATGCCGCTTACGTAAACGGCGACCCTGGCCAACTTGCCCTGGCGTTTTTGAACATAATCGACAACGCGAGAAAAAGATTGAACGCAATGGAGGAAACTTTCTCTTACGAGATGTCGGAGAAGTTAGAGAAGCTAAATGAAGACGGACTGGCAAATTGGGCAGGTTGTTTGAAAATAGACGTATGGGAAGACCGGGAATCGATAGAGAGGTCGGCACAGGAATCAGTACGACAATCGGTATATGTAAATTTTGAAGACAATGGCACAGAAATACCCGGAACTGCAATAGACGGAATATTTGATCAATTTTTTACGGCAAAAAGCGAGGGTGAGAGTACTGGTGCTGGTGTGGATGAAAGCACCGGTTTAGGGCTTTCCATAGCTTACGGGATAATAAAAAATCATAACGGCGATATGAAGGTAAAGTCAATGAAAGGAAAAACAGTGTTCACCGTAAGGTTCCCGGTACTAATAAATGAGTAGGCCGCTATCGTAACTATTGTAAATTACTCCCGACCCACTGCTTGCACCACCATTTGGAACAGTTCGTCTGGGCGATTTGTGGTACCTTGAGCCCCTCTGCGACGGGCTTCATCTTTATGCTCTTGTGCCCTAGACCCTGCATCTTTAACAGGAGTGTCCAACCCCATTTGAAGGGTTTTGAAGCGTTTTACAGACCCTGCATATATAAAGAAAGGAGTGTTAACCCCTGTGCTGCGTAATGCTTCCAACAGTGTGTACCCTGCTCGACTATCTGGGGGTCGTCCCATATCGGAAATAATCGCACTGAAAGATTGCTCCTCAACCTTTTTGATAGCATCTTCTGTCGATGTGGAGAGAACAAAATTTATTCCAAGCGACTCTAATGCTTGCCTTTCAAATACATTGTTTGACGGACGGTCATCTACCCAAAGAACAGTTTTTGGGCTTTTGTGTTGTACAGATTCCGCTATGGTTGCTTTAACAATATTTTTTACGGCTTTTGTTGCTCTTTCGACTTCTTTGGTTGGGTCGCTTTCTGTGGTCAACTTTGCAGATGCGGCACCAAGCAAATAAGCTGTTCGGATAAAGGAATCATCATCCTTATAATCCGAGGGGCCATATAGCTTCGTGTGGTGTTTGATAACCAACTCTCTGAAAACACCGAGCACTATGAATGGAGAAATCACAAGAAACCAAATCAGAGGAACACGCTCTCCAGCTATCAACTTATCGCTAGCCCCAACAACTAATGAAGCAAAGCCATAAATCAGAACAATAAATAAAGCAATAATCCCAAGAGGGTTCCTAGATAATTCTTTTGCCGTTTCTCCGAAATCCTTCGCGAGACTCATTGTACCCCCTATCAACACCTTTTCTGTGGAGTATATGCCTTCCTATACAAAAATATAGGAGTAGTAAATTATAGCATACTTTTATATAAATAATCAACCCCTTTAATACCAGGAGTTACCCCAATTTTTCGTTAGAGAAAATGGAAGTTATTGAAAAGATGAAGAAATTAGTAATTCATAGGGTGTTTTTACTAGTCCACTTCATATATAGCCATTTTTTCTTTCTTATCAGCGACTTTCGGTTTTTTCGCAACTATTTTTGGGGGAACTCCTGCTTTAATACATATAAACATACCATTTAAAAATCAACAAATATGTATAAAGTTTAAATTTGACTTTCAAGCTATCGGACAAGTGTCAGCCAGGTACTTCGGACATTCTATAGTGTGCTAAAATTGTGTGCGGAAATATTCCGTATAGACATACATATTGACAAAATAATATCATATACGCTATTGTTTATTATGAGTAAGAGACTAAAGATAATCGAAAAACTCAGAAACAATCCTGATAATGTGTGTTTTGAAGAACTTTGCAAGGCAAGAGAAATCTACAAATTTGTTTGTAGAAGAACGAAAGGCAGCCACGTGATTCTGATAACCTAAAATTGACCAGCAAAAGGGGATATATTCTTAAACTATCAAAACGACAGTGGAATGGCAAAAGCATACCAGATAAGGCAATTCTTAGATGTAATGACATGCTGGAGGAAACACAATGAGTTACCCTATAAAAATATTCTACAGCGAGGAAGACAAAGGCTTTATAGCCATAGCTCCCGATTTACCGGGATGTTCGGCTTTCGGGGAAACCGAAGAAACTGCGCTTGAAGAGATAAAAACGGCAATAGAACTGTGGCTTGACGTGGCAAAAGAGGATGGAATACCGATTCCAAAACCATCGAGTACCATTAAATATAGCGGTAAAATACTCGTAAGGACAATGAAAACGCTACATATGGCACTGGTCGAGAAAGCCAACGAAGAAGGTGTAAGTCTGAATCACTATATTGTTAGCGCATTGTCACAGGCCGTTGTAAAAAAGAAAGCCGGGTATTAACTTAACAATATCGAGCTGAAAAATTATGTGGAAATAATTTTGTAGCGATGTTCTATAATATAGAGGTGAGTAATGAACGATAATAACGGTAATAGTTACGAACCTTTTTTAATTTTGCGGGCTAAAGGCACTGCAACTGAAAATGCCCGTATACAGCTACCGGATTCGAATCTTGCCGGGAAAACATTTTCAGGCGGCTGCCGGGAAGGTTGACCGTGTGTTTACCGGGCAATCTGATAATTAAAAACATGCGAGGACAGATGTCATCACATCATACTATCGAAGGACGATTGCTTACGGCAGACTTCAGCCATGATATCGGCAAATGTCGCATTTATCCTCCCTTAGGGGAACCCATTGACTGCGTTTTCAAAAAGAACTTAGAAGAGGCTGTTTACGAGCACCTTCGGAAGTATGTTCGTGTAACCTGCGAAACGCAGAAAGATGCCGTAGAAAAAATATTTGGTTATTCCATATTCATTCCATACCTGTACAATATGGGCTAAGATTAGCTCCGATAGAAAAAAACAGCCAATTTCGGTCGATGATGCATGGATTGCCGCTACTGCTATCGCATATAGTTGTCCGTTGGTAACGCATAATCCCACCGACTTTGTCGGGATTGCCGAACTGTCGATTATCACGGAACAAGGGGATAACTGGGGCATTAATTAAATCATCCGGGGATATGTAAATATCTCAACCCAATAATTATCAATTGTCCGGATACGCCCCCATTAAACTCTCAACTAATTCAGCAATTGGCGATGACTGTATTTCTTTAGAGGTAATATAACGAAATCCTTGGGGGGGTGTAAAACCTATTATTTTTTCTTTTAAATATTCTAGTGACATAGGTTCGGAAAAGCGTCGAACTTCATCAAAAAAGATTCCTATTCCGGTAGATAAATTATTATAGTATAAGTTAAATTCTTCTCGTGATACACCTGCTTTATCCTTCACTTTTTCCCAAAGATTTTCAATAGTGTCTTCAACAACTTGTTCAACTTTAAGTAAACCAGAAAGCGACTTAGAGGGGTTTGATACATAAATTAGAATATAATCTCCTGCTTCTAAATATCTCGGACGGACACGGCGTAATTCCACAGTTTTAGAGCCTTCAAATATTTTTTTCGCATATTCTGGACGGATAGATAGTAGAACTGGTTTGTTTCTCATATAGGATTATCATCTTTTTTAATTTTGAATCCCCTATTATAAATATTAAAAAAACGTTCTATTGGTATTTCAATTGGCCTCAGAATATAAAAGTTTCTACCACTTTCTTTCTGCCATATCTCTTGTAATTCAGGCCGTTTGACCGGATTACTAAATATTTCGGTAAAACTAAATCTGAAAGCCATAATTTCATTTTCACTGTTATCTTTTGGTAATTCTCGGATATCTTTCCATTGATATATCCCCAAATGCTTAAACCTTCTAAATAAACGTTTTGGCTCATCAATAACAACTTCATCCAGATAAGAACAAGCCTTTATAGACATTGATTCATGGTATTCAGACTTCCCCTTACTCACATACCATAAAAGACGTGCAGGGGCGGAGATATATTTATGGCAAGTACAATAGTATACATTTTCTGAGTTTAATATAAGTTTTGGTTGTCCTCCAAAAAGGTCTTGTTTGGCGCTACCCTCATCAAACAGATTTAAAGCCCATTCGGGCTTAATAGATACAATAAATGAGGGAATCTTTATATCTTGGATTTTAGCAGGGAAGAAAGATTTTTCAATTCTTAAAAATATATTATTGTTTTCGGTAATTTCTTTTTCTGCAGCCTCTTTTGTTTTAAGGACTTCCGCATTATCTTCTAAAAAATTAATAGTATCAGGGAATTCCTTAGTAAAAGATATAATTCTTTCGCTTAATTCTTTAGATGTTCCAACTAAATTGATATTAACTTTAATCCAACATCCGTTTATATATTTGAATCCAAATTCCCGAAGTGCATTAATTACATATTCAGAAAAGCATGTATCAGTTACTCTGATTAAAACATTTATTTCAGCAGATGATATTGATGTAGAACGAATAGCACGAAAAATTAAATATCTTGCTAACTCTATAGATTTAGGGCTCTTTTTTACTCTAAATACAGGAATATTTAACTCTTGTTGATTTTGCCATTCCTGTAATATTAGGCATTGATTTTCATTTGATGGTAGCTTTATAATTTCAGATATATACTTATGTGGATCAGAGATGTAAGACCACAAACGTTGTCTGAACTCTGTTATTTTTTCCGGCATTTCACGAAATTCTTCAGCGACAGAAGCAATATCTGTAGATTTATTAATACGACTAATTATTATACTGGTCCCTGATAATCTAGATGCTTGATATTCATCTTTTCTGAGAAGCTCATCTTGATTAATAATAAAATCAGCCGGTCGTATAACATTCAGTCCAAATTCTTTGTCAATTTGATCAGCTTTTTTCAATAAACCACTGTCGCGAGTTATAAAAAATTGTATATCAGCAGCTATTGTCATTGCTAATTGACTAAGATCTGAAGCCATGCTATCACTCATTTTAGTAGGGAAAATAGACTCTAATTTACTGCGAACTTTCTGTATTTTAGTATCAAGAATAGGAAGTTTAGAAAAAGTATTAGCAAATTCACGTTTACTTTGTCGCTCTAACTCACTGGGATTGCGATCAATTTCATTGAATATTTCTTGAGTTAAACATAATTCAACGTCTTCTGACAACCAATCCGCTAATAAAGATAATGACTCTTCATTTTTATTATTAGATAAATCATAAAAGACATTCGCGTCAATTGTTACTTTTTGCTTTGATTGTACTCCTTCCTGGTGTGGAAGATTAAATAGATTGTTATGATCAAACCACCATATCTTTAAAGTTGATCCGTCCTTACTCCGTCCTGGCATTTTTCCTAAATTTTTAAAATCCAATCCCAACCATAAATTATCTATATTATAATCAATACGACAATGAACTCTTATACCTTTATTATCCTTAGTTCTTATTTTTAACTTTTTGAAAAGTTCAGAGGCAATACCTTTTTTCCTCTGGGACTCCTTAATACATAGATGCACTATATAAGCAAAATTTTCTCTATTGATCTTATAAAGAATATACCCTAAGAATTCTTTATTTTTATCAATAGCGATAATGATTTGATTCTGATTCGAGAATTTTTGATATGCTCCTCGTGGAAGGAATCCGAGTCTTGCTCTATTCTCATCCCCTAATTTGATCACGTCTTCTAAATATGAAGAACTCTCATCAATAACATCAATATCCATTATTTATTTCCGTGCGATTTATTATTTTTATACTGTACAAAGACGATATGAAGTATAAAGCCATGATTATTATATTAACCCATCCAGTACGCAATCATTACAACACAACTTTCAAGATCTGACATCATGACAATATCAACTTTGGATTTTATATATAATAATGCCCCTTATCAGAAATTATGTGAAGAAGGTGCTTTTTCGACTTCAACTTGATCCTATCTATTTATAAAGTATCTATAAATTCATTTATCGCATCTATGGTTTTTGCGTTCCTCATTGTTTCTTTCAACCGTTCCAGTTTCACGATGTCATCCAGTTTTTTGATACTTTCCATGAGTACGGTTCCTTCCTCTCTATATAGAACGTATAGTATTAACTCTATGCCTTCAAGTAAGCCCTCACGCTTACCTTCAAGAAACCCCTCACGTTTACTCTCAAGCAATCCTTCACGCTTACCCTCAAGGTAAAGTTCGTCTTTGCTTATTTCGATTGACAGCGGCATCTTATTTTTTGCTATAAGCTATCTATAAACTCTTTTATCGTCTCTATGTTTTTTTCGTTCCTTATTGTTTCTTTCAACTGTTCCAGTTTCCCTATGTCATCCAGTTTTTTAATACTCTCCATGAGGACGGAGCCTTCCTCTCTATATTGAACGCATAGCACTACCTCTATGCCCTCAATCAAGCCCTCACGCTTACCTTCAATCAAGCCCTCATGTTTACCCTCAAGGTAAAGTTCGTCTTTGCTTATTTCGATTGACAGCGGCATCTTATTTTCAACCTCCTTTCTTACGGTTAACGCTAATCCTCTAAGCCTTGCGAGCTCCGTAAGCCCCATGGCGTAATCCTTCTTCTCCTTTTCCGGCAACCCCATCAGCCTGTTCACTATCGCTTTTATCGTCGTTTCGGGATTATCCGTCCTGCATAACATGGCCAAAACCGCATCGTCGGGATTGCTGCTTTCGAGTAACTCCGCACAATCTACTTCCCTGACATCCCAAACATCATACGAGTAAGTCAGCCTATCTATGTAAAGCCTGTCGCCCATACGTAATGGTTCATCACCCACGTAAAGCAGCATCTGACGGGTGGGTTTCTTGTACTTCTTACGAATCAGCAGGAAATACTCGATCATTCTCCACGGCATTTCAGGCTCGTTCATCGACTGCAATTCCAGGTGAAATATGCTGTCGTCGGGCAACTCTATTACCAAATCCGGCTCTCTACGCAGGAAATCGGTAAAATTTGTGTCAAGAAACTTACCCTCGTCAAACCCGGTAAGAATCTGCAAAAACCGCTTCGGTATATTTTTAAGAATCTTCTTCAGTATTATGTCGTAACGCTGTCTCATATATCACCTATTCGCTACTGCAGGTCTTGTCCATGAATCTATCCTTTATTTATATTACATGATCGGCACAAGTTTTATCCATTCTCCGCAAGACAAAAAAACAGGAGCGGATTAACCGGCTATAGGCCGGGCTGAGTTGTACTATTATCCCATCTGTCCTCTGATAAAATATGGTAAAAATAATCCGACATTGTCAAACTAAGAAAATTAGAAAAAGTATTTGATAAGCAACTGGACCATGAAATATCCAAAAATAATGTGAAATTTAAGATTTCAAAACGATTTCTTGTTCCTCAGGAGTAAGATCGTAAAGTTCAAACACCAACTTGTCGATCTCGGCCTCGAACACGGCAGTATCAGCTTTCAGATTAGCTTTTTTGGCAGAGAGAATGCGGTCGACATTGAATTCAATGCGTTTGGAGAGTGTTTGGGTCGTGGGGGTGAGGATCGGAAGTGGGATTGCCTCAACATAAAATTTCTTCCAGCGATTTGTACCAACGCCAGACTCGCCACAAATACTATCAAAATACCAATTAACTATTTTTGAATTCATTAATCCCACCAAATATTTTGGGTGTTCAAAAGTCATCAGAAAAGTTGTCGCCTCGGTATAAATATCAGGCTCAACGTACGCAAATCTTCCATCATTGACAAGCTCGATCCATACCACCTTTTCTTTTTCAAAATCGTCGTAAAACACACATGCACGAAGGTTCCACCAGTTTTTTCCTTTGTCATCACGTTTTATTGCCTTTTCTTCAAATTGCTTCAAGTGTTCGTAAATAGCAGGATACAATTTTGGAATATTCAAATCGTACCCGGTTTGCAACAAATACAACCCCGCCCACTCATACCCATATCGTTGAATATCCCGTCCACGCAAAATTGGCTTGATAATCTCTACACTTTTCGGATCTTCAACCACAAGGCGATCTCGCGTCGCTTGATTTATGATAAAAGCCTCGTTGAGACCTGTTAATACGCCACGATTAATTTTCACGTTCCACTCTTTTAACGGTTTTCCTACGGCTTCAATTTTCGCTTTCAGGGCAATCTCGGCACTAGTCCCAATGAACCACGTGTTGTTTGAGAGATTTTTTAACTCCACTTCATTGTTTACGAAATATTCAGAGATTTCATCGCCTTTTTTGTAGTCTTTTTCGAAATGACAAGCTTGGAGCCGCTGTTTATTGTCGTGATTCGCAATCAATAAGATATTCGTATCCACCGTCGCGTTCTCAAACACCTTAAAATCACCGAAGTCGAGAAGCCGGATCGGATTTTTACTTGCAAAATATCCACGTAATTTATCGCCATAGCCCGACCGCATCCATTTATTGCTCGTAATGTAACAGAGCAAGCCTGTTATTGGTTTCGCAAGTTCGAGACCACGTTCATAAAAGAGGCAGTAAATATCGCCGGTTTTGAAGAAAGTTTGATAGTCTTCATTTTCAAGGTCTTTTTGTAATTGCGTGCGTGCAAACTTTTGAATCTGCACATATGGTGGATTGCCAATCACCACGTCAAACCCGTCCCTTACTCCAAACATCCACTCCGCGTTAAAAAAAGGACTTCCGGCGTTCTGGTCATACGGGTCCCACCCGGCAAGCTGACGGGCGGTTTCGTTTCTCCAACCACCCTTGATAAGCAAATCACTCATTTTTTCACGAAGGGTTTTATCCTCTTCCCGCAGTTCCCGCTTTGTTTTAGGCGTCTTCGCGCTGAAGAGTCGATGGCGCACTTTTTTCAATTCCTCTTCAAGGGCTTCGACTTCCTTATTGTCAAATAGGTCTCCTTGCTCTTTGGGTTTTTCTACGCCAATTAGCGTATTAGCGGCGACAAACTTGGTTTCCAGGTTCGGCAGAGGTCGGACGCCGAAGTTATCTTTGTTTTTATCGACATCCTGGTCAACGACTAGCGAGATAAAGAATCGGAGCTTGCTGATCTGGGTTGCGATGGGTTGTATGTCCACACCATAGATACAATTTTCAATCAGATAAAGCTTTCGTCCGTAGTCGAGTTCGTTACCGGCAAAAGCGGTTTCAATATCGTCAATCAACTGTTCCCTGATTGTAACATCATCAATCGTCTGAGCTTTTTCAAGCTGCCGTTCTTTCCATTTCTCGTTATTTGGGTCGAGTTTATGCAGGATATGCACGAGCTTATGGAGTATGCCCATAGGGAACGCGCCTGAACCGCAGGCAGGGTCGAGTATTTTGCAGTTGTCTATGGCGTTGATCAGCACAGCAGTCTGCTTTTCATCAAAGAGATGCTCCTTGAACGGGCAATGGTCAGTTCATCCAGGAGTTTGAAGAACGTCGAATCAAGCCTTTCGAGAAGCTGTTTCATGTTTCGCTTCGGGTTCTTTTTGGAGTCTGCCCAGTTCGTAAAGTGTGTCTGGGCATTTTTAAGCGTCAACCCGATGTCTTTGATTTTACAGACTTCGAAAAGAGCGTCATCTTTACCTTCCGTAATAAAGGCGATTTGATTTCTCAAGTCACGGAGCGTATTGTTTACCGGCGTTGCGGATAGCATTAAAACTTTAGTTTTAACTCCTGATTTTATGACTTTCTCCATGAGCCATTTAGCCCGGTTCATCTTTAACCTGCCGTCATCTTTCACTCTTTCAATCGGATCACCCCGGAAATTGTGTGATTCGTCTATGACGACCAGGTCATACGCACCCCAATTGAAGTTTTCGAGGTCTATACCGTTTGCGGCAGAACTCCCAGCCTCGCGTCCCATATCCGTATGGTAAAGTACCGCGTAATTATAACGGTCTTTCTTAAACGGGTTCAGGAAATGGTTCTGACTATCCTGATAGATTGTCCATTTACCGGTCAGTTTTTTGGGACAGACCACAAGAACACGGGCGTTAAGCAATTCAAAGTATTTTATGACGGCAAGTGCCTCGAAAGTTTTACCCAAACCGACACTGTCTGCAATAATACATCCGTTGTGTTTCAGGATTTTATTGATCGCCCCTCTGACTCCGTCCTTCTGGAAGTCATAGAGTATATGCCAGATTTCACTGTCGTAAAAACCCGTTCGCTCATCGAGAAGGCCGCTTCTTGTTTGCTCGTCCAGGTAGTGCTCGAACAGGTGATAGAGCGTTTTGAAATAGATAAATTCAGGCTCGTTTTCGATATATAATTGCTCAAGATATTTTAAAACCTGGTCTTTGACGTCTTCGACCAGACCCGTCCGGTCATTCCAGATTTTGTCAAACCATTCCCTCAATTCCTGCCTGTCTCTATCGCTGTCTATAACAAGATTTAACTCGATATTCTTGCTTCCGCCAAGGCCAAGGCCGTTTACGGTAAAATTAGAACTTCCGGCGATTGCCTTTTCAATCCCGGTTGCTTGTTTTACGTGATAGAGCTTTCCATGTAAAAAGTTGGGCTTGACCATCGAGCGAATTTCCGTCTTTTCCTTTATCCATTCGGAACATTCTTTAGCAATTGTTTTTTGGGTCAGACGCCTCTCTAGTGGAATAGCAATCTTATCGTCTTCAATTTTAAAATCCTTTGTATTGACTTTGTCGGGATCCATCGATTTAATAAACGTTGGCTCACCAAATAGAAAACGGAGTTTGTTTATGCTATCCAGATTATTCTTAAGCTGATAATAGGCGTGTATCGTAAAAGATGCAGAGACGACGGAGACATCCGAATTCGCCGATATTTCCTGTTTCAGGAAGTCCCCAACGGTTCCGTTAGAATGATTGTCTCTTATAGCTGAATAAAACACCTATCATTAGCTCCTTGTTCTTCCTGCACCCGCCACGAACGGCGGACGCTCTTAGTGGCGCGGTGTTTCCTCTATACCACCACTTCACGTCACTGCCGGTCAAGTCCCGGAATCTGTCCTTTATGGGACAAGTTACTATATAATTTCCGTATATTTACGTATTATAGTACCATATATGATTGTCTTTATTGCAAAAAAATTAATTATAAACCGTTGGTACACTTATGGCATTGATACGTAATACTGGTTTAACTGTCTTAACCTTCGTAATATGGACGTAAAGGACAAGGGCAAGGGCGATTCCGGACAAGCCGGAATTACGGTAAGGGTAGGTTTGACGGCAAGGGGTTGGAATTGTGAACAGGGTACGATTGACGTCACACTCGTATCTGTATTGAAATGCGTTACCGTTGCCTTAGTTACTTTTTCCTCGTAAACCCTTCTTCCATCTTGCTCTATTCATGTTTTATTACCGCGAAAGTTAAGTTGGTAAAATTATTTTGTTACAGACACTTAGAACGTGTTGGGATGGGAGTTGTGTAATATACACATATTCAGCTTTGAACAGAAAATATTTATTTTCCGGACAGAGCCGGGGAATTTCAATACAGAATCAAGGCAAGCCGGGGGTTACTGGCAGGTTTGGAATTTCACCCGGCCGGCTTAACGGGAGATGTGGCGTCATTTGCACCGCTTCTTGCCGTTTTTATGTGCGTACATGAGCGTATCGGCTTTGGATATGAGTTCGTCCAGAGACATTGGGTTTGCAGGGTCATAACTGATTATCCCTACGCTTAGCGATAACTTGTATACGGATTTACCGCTATCGTTGAACCCTCCGACGTTTTCATCGAGCCGCTCCCGAATTTGTGCGATATCGGAGTCTCCGCTACCGGTGGCTATTACGATGAACTCATCACCGCCGGTACGGCCTATTAAGTCGGAGCTTCGAAAAGTCTCCCCCAGTATCGCCGCCGTTGCAATGAGTGCCCTATCCCCTTCGGCATGGCCAAAGTTATCGTTTATGTATTTCATGCCATCGAGGTCCAGGAATATGACTAGCAACCCCCGCTTGTACCGGTTAGCAAGCTTTAACTGTTGCTCGGCCAGGGCGTAAAACCCCCTTCTGTTATAAAGCCCCGTGAGTTCGTCGAGTATGGACAGGTCGTGGAGCTTTTCCCTCAGCTCTACCAGCTCGGTTATGTCCGTGCATATGCACACGATACTAATAACCGTTTTCCCGTTTTCGGAGTATCTGGCCCTGGAGTTGAGGCTCAGGACTTTAGTCGAGCCGTCTTTGGCGGCGGATTGAATCTCTTCGTTTTTCAGATCATGCGGGCCGGCAGGTATCCGGCACTTGTTGAGTATCTTCCTGAGAATGGAGCTTCCTGCGAATTCCTCCACGGAGTAGCCGGTAATGGACGTGACGGTATCGTTAGCGAAGTAGACGGCCCCTTCGGTACCAACTTCGAAGACCATGGCCGGCAAGAGCGTGACAAGCTCCCTGTACTTCGTTTCAGAGCGTACAAGGGCTTCCTCGGCGTTTTTCTGTTTTCGCTCGTACTCGGCTATCTTCATGGCCGAGCGTATGGCGGCCGCTATCAGATCCGGGGATATGTTCGACTTTTTAAGATAATCCCTCGCCCCCTTTTTCATCGCCGTTACGGCAAGTTCCTCGTCCCCCTGCCCTGTCAGCAGGATTATGTTGGCACAATCCGTACCCCTATGGCAATCACCACCCCGTATCTCTTCTATAAGTTCGATACCGTTACGCTCACCCAGCCTGTAATCGATAAAGATAACGTCAAACTCCTCCTCCTGCAAGACTTCGAGACAAGCCAAAAAACTTGTCACCGCTTTTATGGTAAGTTTGGCTCCGGCGAGACCCTCCCGTATATAGTCCTTCAGCAGGAATATGTCCTCCTGGTCATCGTCAACTATTAATATCTTTAATTCTATCATCGTATTCCTGCCATTGGGGCAATTGAACCGTTTTGAGCCAGTAGACGTTTATGATATGCACAATCTCCAGGAGACGGGCGAAACTGGAAGGCTTCGTTAAGTAAGAGTTTGCGCCTATCTTATAGCACAACCGGACGTCCTCCTGCGAATCCGACGTAGTCAGGGCCACTACGGGTATGGCGCGGGTAGCGTCGTCCATCTTTATGGCTTTTATAACCTCCCGTCCATCCATACCGGGCATGTTAAGATCGGTGATGATGAGGTTTGGCCTGGCACCACTCTTCAGGTACCCAAGGGCCTCCTCGCCGTTGCTCTTCCACAGAAGAGTAATGGATAAACCGGCCTCCTTCACCGCGTCCGAGATAAGGAGAAAGTCATCCTCGTCGTCATCAATCAATAAAACAAGGACATCTCTTCTGTTCATATTAGAATTTATCATTTCCCGGTTAATATTGTCTATCTGAACTGTGATTTAAATGATTTCATGATTACCCGGTAGGGGTGTCACTATGATTCATAACGTGCATCATATCGCCCATCGGATATTCGTTATTTATCATAGTCTTCATTTAATCATTATTAATCACGTTTCAAGACAATTATCCGCGCCAAATCACGCATCCTTCGAAGCAACGAGCTCTGCAGGTATGGTTACGTAGAAAGCGGTGCCCTCACCGGGAGTGCTCCGGGCCGTTATCTCCCAACCATGGCGCGTTACGATCTTATCGCATATAGCCAGTCCCATTCCCGTCCCCTCATACTCGTTTCTACCGTGAAGGCGCTGGAACGGCTTGAAAATCCTGTCAAGATACTTTTCGTCGAAACCGATACCGTTGTCGGAAACCTTTAGTGTGACGAAGCCTCCTTCGCCTTCCGTATAACCGACGGAAACGACGGGAAGCACACCGGGTCTCTGAAACTTCAGGGCGTTGCCCACAAGATTCATCAGGAGCTGGTGCATCTGGAGTTTGTCGGCCATAACCGCCGGCAGCGGTTCCACGTCCACCCGTCCTCCACTGCGGGCTATGCGCACCTCCAGGTCAGACACAACGTCTTTCATTACCGCGTCCAGCGGGGTGGGCACGAAAGGCTGCGCCCTCGTGGTTACCCGTGAGTAGTGCAAAAGTCCCTCGATAAGCCTCTGCATTCTCTGGGCTGCCGACTGCATTCGCTGCAGGTAGTCCCTGCCGTCCTCCGGAATGCTATCTGCATAGCGGTCTATGACGCGGCCGCCAAATGCTATCACTTTCCTCAGCGGTTCCTGCAGGTCGTGGGAGGCCACACTGGCGAAGTCGGCTAATTCCTGGTTGCTTCTTTTCAGCTCCAGGGCTTGCCGTGAGAGCGAGTCCTTCATCTCCACCAGCCCGCTTATGTCGGTAAGCAGGGCAAAAGCCCCGGTAATATTGCCCGTCATGCCGCGTATGGGAGAGGCGTTTAACCGGGTGTGTACCATTGTGCCGTCTTTCCTTACAAACGTAGCGTTTGTGGCGATACTTATACCATTGGAAAGCACCGAATGCATCTCCCATAACTCATATATCGAATATATAATGTGCCGGTATTCGATATTTTCGCTGCTTGCAAGCACCTGGGGTGTATCTTTTAAAAACCCACCGTTTGCGTTGTCTATAGAATCTAAAGGTTTTTTGCCGACCAGTTCCAGGCGCTCCATGACAAGCATATCGCAGAGAGAGTCGTTGACGTTTATAATCTCAAAATCCTTGTTAATTTCCACAAAACCCTCTGACGTGATATTTATAATGTTCTGGTACTTCTCTTCGGTCCTTTTGAGCGCGTTTTCTATACGTTTGCGGGCGGTAGCGTCTATAGACATGCCGGCCAGAAGGCGGTTACCCTTTTCGTCCCTGAACGGAAACTTGATGGAAAGCCATTTATGTAAGCCGTCTTTCAACTCCACGTCTTCCATGATGTCTATGGTCTTGTCTACACCGAGGGCCATCATGTCGTGGTTTCTCATCTCCAGTGCCGTTTCACCGGGAAACAGATCGAAATCGGTCTTGCCGGTTATTTCACCCGACGCCCATCCGGTAATCTCTTCCATTTTTTCATTGACGTAAACGTAAACGCCATCCTTATCCTTTATGTACGCGACCATGGGGGAGTTTTTCATAAAGCTCAGGAAGAGCTGCTGTGAGTGCTCGAGGCGTTCCTCCGTGGCCTTCTTCTCGATTATCCCCGTGAGGGTGTTGGCTATAGTGGATAAAAAGTCGACTTCGTTACTATCGAGCCCGTGGCCGCTCCTGACGTACAGGTTTATGAGGCCAAGGGTTTTATCTCCGGATATTATGGGTACGCAGTAGTGGCCATGGGGCATCATGCCATCGTATTTTATGGTATGGTCCTCGTCTATGTCGTCTTTGAAAACGATCTCCCTCCTCTCGGCCGCAAGCCCGCAGATGCAATCACCAAATTCCATTTGTCCGCACGTTTGGACAAGGTAATCACTGAGACCGCGACTGGCTATCATCCGAAGACGCCGGCCATGTCCGTTAGAGACGCTTACAGAGGCGCTTATGGATGGGCTTATAGAGGCGCTTTCGGTTAAAAATATGCAGCCCCTGGACTGCAAAGTAAGCCATGGGATAGACAGGATCACGTCCAGTATGCGGGAGAGGAGATCGTTCAGAGGTATGGGCTCCAGGGCGACGTTCAGGACGGTGCTAATGACCCGCTGTATGTCGAAGTTGCGCCTTAGCGTCTCCTCAGCCTTCTTTCTTTCGGCTGCCTCCGCAGACAATTGACTGAAGGCTTCGGTAAGCTCTTTTGTTCTTTCCTCCACCCGGAGTTCGAGTTCCTCGTTCGATTTCCTGATCCTTTCCTCGAATGCCTTCCTTACCGTAATATCCCTGATTATGGTTATGAGCACCTTGTCCTTGCCAACGTCAACGATGCTCAGGGCAGCCTCCATCGGAAACTCCGTACCATCACACCGTATGCCCGTAAGTTCCATGTGCTTTAAGCGGTCGTGGCTGACGAGCAAACTGTCAAAGCCGCCCATTGCTACGATATCGTCGGCCTTAACACCGGAGTAACCTCCCGGCTCGCAGCGAAAAATCTTCTCCGCCGCCAGATTCATGGAAAGCACGTCCCGGTCTTCGTTGAGCGTTAATATGCCGACTAAGACGTTGTCGACTATCGCCCTTATCCGGCTCTCGCTGACCCTGAGTTCGCTGGTCTTTCCCAGGAGCATGTTTTTAGTTCGAACCACCTCTTCGGACAGAAAAAGGTAGCGGCTTTCGAGGTTATAAAGCTGATCCCCCTGATCTATGGGGCTATAGTCGGCCAACTCAAGGGTAGAGCGGGTAAACTCCTCCATCCTGCGGTTTACCTGCTTTATGCGCTGCAGAACGTGCAGCATGATGGCCATGAAGGACATGATGAGGGCAGCGGCCATGAGCATCCCCTGCTTTTTGTTTTCGGACAGGATGTTCTTGCCAAGCCGGTCGAACTCGCCAATGGAGATAAGGGACAAAAACTGTATGGCTATATCGGCCTCTCCGATGTCCAGAAAAGCCTTGCCTGTAAACTCGTAGCGCCCCTTAAGAGAGGCCAGGGTGGTGTTGGCAGGTATGAGGTCAGGGTTGTTGCTGGCCACTATTCGCTGGTTTCTATCGATGGCCAGTGCCACGACCTTCCCGCCGGAGACGGGTTTTATGGCGGCCAGGAGGAAATCGTCGTCCAGTGGGTGGGCCAGTATGAGGTTTGCAATGGGTTGTCCTGATTCATCCGGGATCGTCTCACCGGCCAGCAGGTAGGGCACACCGCTAAAGGAGGTGATAAACACCTGGCTCTGGATGATTTTACCAAGCAGATTGGAGGGATTGAAGAGGGGCTTTGGAATGTCTTTCACAGCCGACCTGTATATTTCCATGACGTTGCCGTGCCCGTCCAGCAGTACGGCATAATCGATATCGGCAAAAAGCCGCAGCACCGAAGCCCTGGGCAGCCATGGTGGAAGTTCGTCCCAAATAACGGGTGAGCCGGCTTGCCACTTCCGGCCGGCTATGTAATTGGCAAAGGACGTCTGTCCGGCAAAAAGCCTTGCCGCCTGGTAGTAGGTCATCATGTAGCGGTAAAACTCCCTCCTGTTTTCAGTTGCCTCGTTGCTCAACTGAGTCTTCAACTGATTGTTCAATAACGCGTTGAGCTTCATTTCCTGCACCCAGCCAAGGGCGCCACTGACGCACATCCCCACGGCTGCCGTCAGGAAGATCATCTTCAGAGTCAGGGGAATCAACCTGAGAAATCGTTTAATCCGGCTCACCAACGACCTCGCTGCCATTGAATTTCCAACCGTATTTTTTTAGCCCGGCAGCCGTAACTATACCAAAGGCCGGGTCGACTCTGTCCAGGTTGGCAAGTATATAACCGACTAGCTCGCCGGCTTTCTTTTTCCCGACACCCCGGCCATCCCACGAGGTTATATTGAAAGTGCGGTAAATCGTATACTTTCCTTTGACCAGATTTTCGTTGTCACCCGGCGCCACACCGTCTATCTTAAGAGCTTTCAACCGCCCGGCCGATCTGAATCTGCCAACCATCCACATCGTCTCGTAACCTACCGACCCCTTTATAACGGACACTTGTTCGAGCATATCCTCGATAGTACTCACCTCGATTACCCTGGTGCTGAAAAGGTCGGCGTTTGCCAGGAGCAGGCACCAGTGCCCCGGCCTTGACTTGCAGTGGAGACGGACAACGGGCTTTACCTGAACGTCCGGTGAAGGAAAACCGGTTGTCTTAACCTTTGCCCAGTTCGTGAGCTTGCCCATGAACATCTTCCTGGCGTCATCCAGGGAAATCCCGTTCGCCGGGTTGTCCTTTCTGACGATGATGGCTACCGAGGCAATGCCTACCGTATGATATTTCAGGCCGGGAAGGCGGTCTGTTTCTCCGGGAGCACAGCACATACCCGTTATGTCCGCAGTCTTTCTCAGTGCGGCACCTGCTGCGGTACCACAGGTACCCTCTATGGCGGCAATCTTTATTCCATATTTGTGCCCGAATTCCTGGATGAGGGGCAATATGGCCGGATAAAGCTGCTGGTCTAAAACGACGGCAAGCTCTGCCCCCTCTGCCCACGACTCATACTTTACCGGCTGCTTCACCCATTCGTCGCTCATGTGAAATACCTTTGACGGGTCGCTAAATGGCCGGCCCCTCAATGGGTCATTTTGGCCGGCCCACGCGTAGTCCGACAGGCTGACTGGAAACCGTCTGTTTGCTATCGGTGAGTCTGCGCCCGGAATCATACCTGGAAACAAAATAATTACGACGGTTCCAATAACTACGGCGGCTGCAATAGTTACTACGGAAAGTGCTGCAGTCCACGAATACTTATAAACACGGGATAGCTTCAAGATTAAACCTCCCTGGCATCGTTGCCTCCCACTTGTCATCATAAAAGATTCTTAAAAACTTCCTTTTAAAATGGCGCCATTTACGTTTCTTTTACCCTGGAATCGCTTAAATTGCCAAAACTTGTAGTGCGCCAAACTACCCTACCCTGTAAATTGCTATATACCCAATATTATATGCCTGCTATATTGAAATGTACAATACCCGATAATTTTTTTGTCAAGCCGACGGTTTTTTCGTACAGGCCTTTGGATATATGGCATTTACCGGTATAATCGCAGGTTGACGGCATTATTTTAAAATGCCCGTTAATTTTAAAAAACCCGTTAATAGTAATAAATATTGACAATCGGTGCCGTTTATTATATATT